>CAZWZH010000240.1:0-43140 GCA_964638775.1 uncultured Pseudomonadales bacterium | reverse complement strand
TTACGAAGAAGTGGCCCAGTTGACCTGGGGCAACCTGTTCGACTTCGCGGAATTCCCAAGGATTCCTCAATGGCTCGATGCCATGAGTGGAAGGCCCTGCCACGACAGGGCCCATCGGTACAACATCGTGCTCGGCGACATCCGTACGCGGCCCAACACCGTAGAACGGTACCTTGATGCTTGTAGCGCCGCCGCGAGCGCATTGGCCGAGGCGGGAGTGAAGGTGCAATGACTGCGCTGAATGCCCGGTGTAGCGGTCCTACAAACAGCCCCTGCCGGAAGCCGACTCGGAAGCCATCGACTTCCGAGCTGTTTCCGAGTCGTCTTCCGAGTTCGCCAAGCTGACCAGAAGCGACCTGGGCACTCTGGGATCGTGCACCACCTATCAGGAACCCCGCTGCGCGCGGCGTGGCGGCGGTCAGGCCAGCGGTTCGAGTACCACGACCGGAATCTGCCGCTCGGTGCGGGACTGATATTCCTCGTATTGGGGCAGCACCTCGACCATCTGGTTCCAGAGGTCCTCGCGCTCCGCGCCGGAGGTGGTGCGCGCGCGCACGTCGTAGTGATCCTTCGCCACCTGGATATGGCAATCCGGGTTGGCGAGCAGGTTCTCATACCAGGCGGGGTGCTGGTCCATGCCAGCTTTCGAGCCGACGATGACGAAGGAATCCCCGATCTTCTTGTAGATGAGGGGAAGCGAGCGCTGCTTGCCGGTGCGCCTGCCCGTGGCGGTCAGCAGCAGCGCCGGAACCACCTTGCCGTAGGGATTGTGCTCATGCGCGGCGACCGGGTCGTCCTTGTATTGCTGAATGTGCCGCTGGATGTTCTGCCAAAGACTGCGTACTTCCTGCCGGTCCATCTGTTGCTCCCGTTCCGGTTGTTGCCCAAATCGGCTGTTGCCAAAAAAACTGCAGCTGCAATGCTGATGTCTATAAAACGTATCCGAATCGGGGGCGCTCCGCCACAGGCCCCACGTCCACCGGACACAGCCTTGCCGGCACAGCGGGCTTGCGGCTGGACGGCGGCGTGACTGCTACGAGCCGACGCCGTCAAACCAGCGGTACGGCCCCGCGGTCATACTCGGCCACTCGATCGCGGTCTCGAAGGCGTGGCGGAAGTGCCGCTCGATGCTCTCGACATCCCATCCCTCGGGGCGGAAGGCGAAACGGTCTTCCATGGGGTGGCGAACCAGCGCCAGGGAGTCGCCGCCCAGGAAGATGATCTGCCCGGATACCCAGTCGGAAGCATCGCTGGCCAGGTAGACGGCCAGCGGCGCCACGCTCTCCGGGGGCGGCGTCTGCGCGCGCATCTCGGCAACCGACCTGCCCGGCTCGGGCCGCCACGGCATGCGCATGCTGATTTCCTCGCCGGGCTCGTATCTTCTGGCGGCGGGGCTGATGGCATTGACGCGGATGCCGGCGGCGGCAAGCTCCAGCGCCCAGTTGACGGTGGCGGACAGGATGGCGCCCTTGGCGGCCCCATAGGCGGAGTGTCCCCGCCAGCCGGCCATGGCGCGCGAGACCACGTTGACGATACTGCCGCCCCCATGCCGGCTCATGTGCAGGGCGGCGCGGCGGGCGCAGGCGAAATGGCCGATGACGTGGCTCGACAGCGCGATCATCAGGTCCGGTTCCGTGATCTCCGCCAGGGGCTGGGCGATGGCGCGCCCGGCGCAGTTGACGAGACAGTCGATGCTCCCGTAGCGCGAGATGCAGGCATCTACGACGGCTTCGCCTTCCGCAAATGATCCAACGGAGCCCGCCAGGGAACCTGCGGCGCCGCCCGCCGCGACGATCGAGTCGGCCACCTGCCCGGCGGCCCCGGCGTCGATGTCGTTGACCAGCACGCTGGCGCCGTGCTCCGCCAGGGCGCGACAGAATGCGCCGCCCAGCAGTCCGCCGCCCCCCGTGACGACGGCCGCCTTGCCTTCGAGTCTCCTCACATCAGCCTCCTTTGCTGACGATGGGTCAGGGAGAAAACAATGCTGGAAATTGATCCCCAGGCGCAAGAAGCACCGGATAAAGACTGTGTAGGCATGTTCGCTAGTATAGACTTGGAGTTCTATTCGATACGTGTGCACAACGGCTTCAAAGACATGGAGCGGAGCGGGCACACATGGGAGGGGCGGGGTAACGCTTCAGCGACTTCGTTGATTCAACACTAAATTTCGCGGGGATACGCACCTTCAGTAGCGACCCTTCCACGGAACAAGGACAATCTATTGAGCGACAGCAAGCCTGAAGGACTGTTGGGAATGACGCCGCAGGCGATGCGGCGGCTGGCGCACAAGGCGGTGGAGGTTCTTGTGGAGCGCATTTCCGGACTGGACAAGGCAAATGCCTGGGACGGGGAGTTTCGGGAAGTACTGGACGAACAATTCGGCGGGCCGCCGCCCGAAGACGGCCGGCCGGCGGAAGAGGTTCTGGAGCAGGTGGCAGGTAACGTGCTCCCTTACGCGGCCCGCCTCGATCATCCCCGGTTTTTCGGATTCGTTCCCTCGTCTCCCACCTGGCCTGGCGTAGTCGCGGATTTTCTCGCCGCCGGCTTCAACATCAACTCGTGCACCTGGCTCGTCTCAAGCGGGACCAGCCAACTGGAACTCGTGGTCACGGATTGGATGCGGGAGTGGATCGGCTACCCGGAAACCGCCGGCGGACTATTGACCACCAGCGGCTCGACCGCGAGTGTCGAAGCACTGGTGGCCGCAAGGGACGCGGCCGGGCACCCGGCACGGCCGGCCGTCTACATGAGCGATCAGAGCCACAGCGCGCTGAAGCGTGCGGCCCTGATTGCCGGCGCCCGTCGCGAACACATCCGTCTGGTGCCAACGGCAGATGACTTTCGGATGGACGTGGCCGAACTCGCCCGGCTAGTGGCGAAGGACCGTGGCGACGGTTTGCAGCCCATCGCCGTGTGTGCCAATGCGGGTACGGCCAGCACCGGTTCCATCGATCCCCTGGCGGCGATGGCGAACTTCTGCGACGCGGAAGGCATCTGGTTGCACGTCGATGCCGCCTATGGCGGATTCGCCCTGGTGACGGAGGACGGCAGGAAGCGGTTGGCCGGCATCGAGCGGGCTGATTCTGTCGGCATGGACGCCCACAAGTGGTTTTTCCAGCCCTACGAGGTGGGCGGGCTGATGGTGAAGGACGCGCGGCACCTCGAAAACGCGTTCGCCATCGGCAACGATGTGCTGCAGGACACGGTGTGGGGCTCGAACCACCCGAACTTTGCCGACCGCGGCCAGCAACTGAGCCGCGCGGGACGCGCGCTGAAGATCTGGATGTCGGTGCAGACCTTCGGGATGGCGAGGTTTCGTGAGGCCGTGCAGAAGGGGCTGGACCTGGCCCAGCGCGCAAGGGCCTACATCGAGGACAGTCCGACGCTGGAACCCATGACCCCCGTGTCGCTCGGCATCGTGTGCTTCCGGGTCAACCCGGCGGGGCGCGCCTGCAGTGACGAGGAACTGGAGGAGATCAATCGGAAGGTGCTGGTGCGCGTGTTCTGGGACGAGTTGGCGTTTTTCTCGTCCACGTCCCTGAAGGGCGTGTTCTCGTTGCGCATTTGCATCCTGAACCACACGACCACCTGGGAGGACGTACGCAGGACGCTGGACCGGGTCGTCGAGCTGGGTCAGGAGGCCGCGGCAGGGCGGTAAAGAGATTTCGTCTTCGACGGCTTGGGCGACGGCTGTTAGAGAATGGCCGTTCGCCGCAGGGTCCTCGGTTGTGATGTGTCGAACGGCGGGCGCGCATGGGCGAGGGCGATGTTGTCCCAGATGACCAGGTCGCCGACTTTCCAGTGATGCACATAGGTGGTGGCCGGGTCGTCCTCATGGCGCCCGATGCGCAACAGCGAGCGCAGCAGGTCGAAGCCGGCCTGCCGCTCGATGCCCCGGAAATCTTCGATGGCCGGAGACAGCAGCAGTTGCGGCCTGCGGGTCTGCGGATTGCTCCACACGAACGGGCGCCAATAACTCGGCGCCTCGGGCTCCGCGGCATCGGAGCGCAGGTGACGCCCGGTGTTGCCGTGCTCGTCGGTGCGGAAATCCAGCATGTGCAGCGCGTCGATGCCTTGCATGCCGGCTTTGGTCTCCTCCGGCAGCGACTCGTAGAAGCCGTGCTCGTCGCGAAACTTGGTTGCGGTGCCGGAGCTTGGAATTTCCAATCCGTATAGCATCAGGGCGGAAAGCGGCTGCTCGTAGAACAGGTGGTCGTGGTGGTAATGGAACGGCCCGTTGCCCAGCGTTCCGTCTGCCCGGGTGTTGGAAACATACTCGGTTCTGCCCGAGGGAGCGCCGCCGTAGGAAGTGCGGCGCGTGCTGATCTTGCCGAACATGCCGGCAAAGAGGATCTGCTCGTCCGCAGTAAACCCCGGCAGGTTGAAGGTGAGCAGCTTGTAGCGCCGCAACGCTCCGCGCAGCGCCTCCTCAGTCTTCGAATCGCCCGTGGCGGAACGGACGAAGCCGTTGACGCGGGCGCCGACATTGGCGGTCAATCGCTCGAATTTCAATGCCCTGACTCGGTTGTCATGCCGGTAAAGAACCGATTCCACGCGGGCTGAATGCGCAGCAAGCTCTGCTTTCCGCCGCGCCGGAAATTCTGGCTGCCGGCACTGTCGGCCCTCAATCCGTGTGCGCATCGGGCCTGACTGACTTGCTTTGGAATCGCCATCGTGCAACAGCCGATGGTATCGGAATATACTTGATTCAGGAACCTCAAATGCGGCAGTGCGGCCGAGGGGTGCGATTCGAGCGGGGGGTAGACGATGCTGCCGTATATTCTGATTCATGGCGCCGGCGGGACCAGGCGCCGCTGGGACCGGGTTGTGCCCCACCTGCGGCGCCGGGCGCTGGCCGTGGACCTTCCCGGCCGCGGCGACAAGCCGGGCGACCTGGACACCCTGACGGTGAACGACTTCGCCCGCTCCGTGGTGGACGACATGGATGCGGCGGGCATCGACCGGGCCATCGTCGGCGGCGCCTCACTGGCGGGGCTCACCATGGTCACCCTGGCCGAACTGATTCCGGAACGCATCGCGCGACTGGTGTTCATCAATTGCGTGGTGCCGTCCGACGGCAAGGGCAACTTCCACGTGGTCGGCGAGCGGGTGCGGGAAATGGTCGACCGCTACGGCGTGGGCGAGGACGGCCAGAGCCTGCATCCGGATGCCATCCGGGCCTACCACTGCAACGACATGGACGAAGAGCAGATTCAGTTTGCGATCGACGGGATGGTGAAGGATGCGCGCAAACCGCTGCATCGACCCATTTCGCTGGCAGGCATCAAGGCCCATCCGTTGCCATGCACCTGGGTATTGGGGACGCTCGATCAGGTCATCCTGCCGGACGTTCAGCTTCAGTGTGTCGGCACCCTGCGCGAATGCGGGTGCCCGGTGGACGTTGTCGAATTCGAGGCCGGCCACATGGCGGCCATCAGCCGGCCGAAGCAACTGGCGGCCGTGCTCGACAGCCTCGACGAATGACCTGCCGAACCGCGCCGGGCTGCCGTACCCATGCTGCTTGACTTCCACAACCGCATTCGCGAAACCCTGACCATCGATGCCGAAGCGCCCGCCATCGAGTACGAGGGCCGATGGACCAGTTGGGGGGAACTGAAAAGCATCGTCGAGGGCGTGGACGACGCCTTGGAACGGGTTGGCGCACCGGCCGACGCCGCCGTGGGGGCGGTCTTGCGCAACACGCCGAACCACGCGGGCCTGGTGCTGTCGCTGGTGGCCAGCGACCGCTGCCTGGTCACCCTCAACCCCTTCTATCCGGACGCAACCCTGGCTGAGGACATCCGCAAGCTGCGGCCGCCGGTGATCGCGGGTTCGGAAGAGGACTGGCGGCGGCCCGGATTTCGGGAAGCGGCCCTTGAAGTTGGCGCCGCGGGAGTCGAACTCGGCGCCGGAGGAGCGGTCAGGGTCGTAGAAGGATTAGATGCGACCAAGGGCACCGGTCACTTCACCGCCGAGCCCGATGTGGTGATCTACATGCTGACCTCGGGCACAACCGGCCCGCCGAAGCGCATCCCCCTGACCAGAAAGCGCGTGCTGAAGACCCTGGAGGGCGCCTTGCGCTACGAGCGCAACCGCCGGCTGGATACCGGGCCGACGCTGCGCAGGAGCGTGATGCTGCACATGAACGCCATGGTGCACATCGCCGGATTGTGGGCGCTGATCCACGGCATCATGGGCGGATTCAGAATCTGCATGCTCGAGAAGTTCACGGTGCCGGACTTTCGCCGGGCGATGGTCAGGCACCGGCCCAAGGCGGCGGGCGTACCGCCGAGCGGCCTGCTCATGCTGCTGGAGTCGGATGTGGCCGCCGATGAGCTCTCCAGCCTCCTCGCCTTTCGCGTCGGCACCGCCCCCACCAGCCCGGATACCGTCGATGCGGTGATGCAGCGCTGGGGAATCCCGGTGCTTACCACCTATGGTTCCACGGAGTTCACCGGGGTGGCCGGCTGGACGATCGACGAGTTCCGCGAGCACTGGGCGGCACGCCGCGGTTCCGTGGGCCGCGTGCACCCCAACTACGATGCCCGGGTGGTGGACCCGGACAGCGGCACGGTGCTGCCGTTCGGCGAGGAAGGCGTTCTGGAACTGCGGGGCGATTTCGTCTGGAACGGGGAGTGGGTGCGCACCACGGACCTGGCGCGGTTGGACGAGGACCGGTTTCTGTGGATCGCCGGCCGCACCGACAACGCCATCAACCGCGGCGGCTTCAAGGTGCACGGTGAGGAAATCGGGCAGATCCTGGAGCGCCATCCCGATGTGCGGGAGGCATGCGTGGTCGGCATTGCGGACAAGCGTCTGGGCACAGTGCCGGCGGCGGCGGTGGTGCCGAGGCAGGGCGCCGGCCTGTCGGCGGGCGAGTTGCGCGCCTGGGCGCGGGAAAACATGCTGCCCTACCAGGTTCCGGCGGCGTTCCGCTTCATCGACGACATGCCCCGCACGCCGTCCATGAAACCCAGGCTGGTCGATATCCGGGCGCTATTCGCAGCGGACGGTTGAGTTGTACATGACTCGGGGTCTTTCCCCGCGTGGGCGGGGTTGAACCGTCGATCTCCAGAAACGGGCACTCTCCGTATTGGTGTTCCCCGCGTGCGATAAATCCTTGATTTTGTGCGTGGCACGTCACCGGCAACTGCCGCGGTACTCTTATTTCCCAGGATATGAAACGTTGATCTTCTTGATCGGGCCGAGTTGTCTCCAGGTACCTTTGAAACCTCTTGGCATCACGAGGGCGTCTCCAGGGCCGTAGATTTTCGATGAACCGTCTTCATTGGTAATCTCAACCCGACCCTCAAGAAAATACATGAACTCATCCACCGGCCAGCCAGTGATGCGCAACGTGACCTCCGAGCCATGGTAGAAGCCTGCTTCGAATTTTCCATCACTCGATTGATAGCTTGTCAAACCGCCCGCTACCGGGTTGCCGCCGGCTACGACTTTCATATAGGGATGGTCCGTCACGGCAGACAGTTCGACGGTCTCCAGTTCGCCTGGCTTCAGATCCACTATGTTCTTGATCGTCATTTCATCCTCCGTCGAATCGGCGCCGAACAGGATTGATCATTGTTGACTACTTCGGTTCTCATTCATGACCACGACCATTTCCCGGAAATTCCCCTGCATTTCCCAGGTCCCGGTGAATCCCTTCGGTACCAGTACACTCTCGCCGGCATCGAATCGCTGAGGCGACCCGCCTTCTTCGGTAAGGATGAGGGTTCCACTCACCACCGTGACAAACTCATCGATGGAGAAGTCCTTGATGCGCAATGTCATGGGCTTGGCTTCGTAAATCGCCACGACGATATCGCCCGAGAACAGATTCTTGTATCGATGCTCGGAGACGCCGGAGAGAATGTCTTCCTCCGGCCAGGGAGGATAGTCGGTATTCATCTCCGAGTAGGGTATTTTCTCCGGCTCAAGCCTCAATGGATGGGCCGTTGTCTTGTCGGCGTCTCCGCCCAATGAAGACAATGGCAGCGCCGCAAGTACTCCGCCGAGTATCAGCGTTAACATCCTGTTCGCTGTCATGTTCCTGCTTCTCTCAACGTTTTCTCCCAGCTTTGATTCCGGTTGTGGGGCGGGGCACATTGATGCGTCCAGCGTGTGCCGCTCCGCGGCCTGTACGGGCATCTGTCCAATCGATTGCAACGTCAGCCTAGAAATTCATGCCGATCTTGACGCCGTACCACTGCGGCATGCCCATGTTGCCCAAGGCATAGTCCCCACCCGCCACTATCGCGCCCAGGTTGTCGATATACTTCTCGTCGAAAGCGTTTTCGACATAGGCTTGAATCTCCCAGCGCTCTGTGGGCGAACTCCAGAACGCGCGCAGGTTGACCAGCAAACGATCCTCGGCATAGTCAATTCGGTTATGGCCAATGTTTTCCTCACGCCAGTCGTAGTCTGCCTGCAGTGTCAGGTTACCGCCACCGCCCAGCGATATGTGGTAGCGCACCACCCCGTTGAGGGACCAGCCTGACCCCAGCTTGCTGCCATCCAGGAAGAACGGGTCGCCGACAAAAGCATTGGCGCCGGTACCGAAGCCCGCATTGAAACCGAAAGTTGGGGGGGCTTTGACCTCCGAATCCAGCCAGCCCACCCCAAGGCCCAACTCCAGGCTATCCGCCGGTGCCATGAACAGCTCGAACTCCGCGCCGTAAATGTCCGCATCACCCACGGTGATGAGCAGGGTCACGGGTGCCGCAACGCCCGAATCATAGACAAGACCTTGCTTGTCTGTGACGTCCTGGTAGAACAGGGTCGCGTTCAGACTCATGCGTCCGTCCAATAGGGTCGACTTGCTGCCCAATTCAAAGGACACGGCCTCCTCCGGTTTCACGGCTCGCAACTGATTAAGATCGCCAAACAACAAGTCCGTGGCAAAGTTGCCGGAACGAAAGCTGCTCGAAACGGTGCCGTAAACCAACCACTCATCACGCGGCCGCCATTCCAGCCCAGCCTTGCCGGAGAAGTTGTCATCGCTGAGTTCCTGCGAACCGGGGAGGGTTTCGGTAAGCACGTCTGTCTCTTTTTCTTCGTCGGTGTAGCGAAAGCCGCCGATCAATCGGATTGTCTCGGTCAGCGACCGGCCAAACTCCCCGAACACCGCCCATGAATTCGTTTCCAGATCAACGATCGTTCCTGGAACCTGAGAACTGATCAGACCCTCAAACGCCTTTACGTGACTGGTCGAACCGCGATCTTCGTAAAAATAGAATAGACCCAGCAGCCAATCTGTTTCACCGTTACCGCCCGACAAGCGGAACTCCTGGGTAAACTGGTCCGTTTCGCTGGTATAGCTATCGTTGTACTGGAAAAGGCCGCCGAATGTGCCAACCGCGCTGCCATCCTCATCGGTGTTGAAAAAGCGATCATGGCTGTCATAAGCGGTGATGGAAACGAGTTCTATCGAGTCCGACAACTGCCAACGCAATCTTGCCGTTGCCGACAGCGTCTCCAGGGTATACCGGCCGTCGCCATTGTCCGGGTCATGCTCGGTATACGGCCGCTTTACGCTCGGGTCCGGATCGCCGAAGGCGGGCAAGCCAAAGAAGGCTCCGCCCCCGACACATTCCCCGGCCCAGATTCGCTCTGGCTCGCACTGCGCCAGAGTCGCCGGATCCAGCAGTCCCCAGAAATTGAATGCCTTGCCAATATCGTCGAGATCGCTGGCTTCGACCGATAACAGAAGATTCACCGAGTCACTGAGATCGATATCCAGATGGCCGCGGGCGGCCAGCCTGTCGGTTACGGCCAGCTTTCCGCCGGCTGGCCCCTGGTTGGTCTGAAAACCGTCATTCTCATGGTACTTGACGGCCAGCCGCCCACGCACCCGATCGCTCAGCGGCCCGCTGATTGCGGCTTCAAGAATTCGGGTGTCGTACGAGCCGAGTTCAAGATTCGCATAGCCCTCCAGTTCCTCGGTGGGCTTGCGCGAAATGAAATGCACCAGACCCGACGTTGAGTTGCGGCCGAACAGGGTGCCCTGCGGCCCACGCAACACTTCCACGCGCTCCACGTCCAGCATTTCATTGCCACCGTAAAAGGCGGTAGGGCGATAGACCTCGTCGAAATACAGCGAGACGTTGCCTTCTCCCGCCAGGGAATTGTTCAAAGTGGGGTTGCCGCGAATAGAGATGCCGCCGTAGTAGGAGTACTGGCTTATGTCCACGTTGGGCGTCTGGTAGAAGATATCCCGGGTATCCTCGAAACCGAAATCATCGACCATGTCGCCACTGAAGGCCGTCACGGAGATGGGCA
This sequence comes from uncultured Pseudomonadales bacterium, assembly GCA_964638775.1. GTDB lineage: Bacteria > Pseudomonadota > Gammaproteobacteria > Pseudomonadales > Azotimanducaceae > Azophilus. The sequence continues at coordinate 32,862 of CAZWZH010000240.1, read as the reverse complement.
CATCCTGAAGACTCTGCTCCCGCTTTTGAGCGGTGACGACGATTTCTTCGATTGCGGAGCTCTGCGCCGAACCAACCGCTGGAGCGACCAGTGACAGGACGATCGCAGATTCAACGACCCATGAGCCAAATGACTTTCCGGACATGATTTCCCCTCGACCAATTCTGGATTGTCGGTCTAGTTTATAGGTTAAACTAGTTTATAGATTAAACTAGACAAATAGTCCAGTATTCCCGCATGTCAGTTCATCAGCAGCACCGGCTTGATCACCTTGCCGGACTCCATGTCTTCAACCGCCTGGTTTATCTCCGAAAAAGGGTAGGTGCGGATCAACTTGTCGAACGGAAACCGGCCTTGCCGATAGAGGTTGATAAGGCGCGGCAAAAAGACCTGCGGCACACTGTCGCCTTCGATGATGCCGCGTACCGAGCGGCCGAACAGCACTGCGTTCATGTCCAGCTTGAACTCCGTTCCCAACGGAGATACGCCCATGACACCGCAAACCCCGGTCAGCGTCAGACTGTCCACGGCCTGTCGCGCCACTTCCGGCACCCCGGTGCACTCCAGGGAGTAGTGCGCGCCGGAGCCCGTAATCTCCTGAATCCGCACCACCGGGTCGTCGTTGCTCGCATCGATCGTGTGCGTGGCGCCCAACTCGGCCGCTGCCGCGAGCCGGTCCGCCGAGAGGTCGACGGCGATGATGGCCGTACATCCGACTACGCGCGCGGCCATCACCGCACTCAGACCGACAGTGCCGGTGCCGAAGACCGCAATCGAGGTTCCGGCCTGCGGCTTCAGCGCGTTCATGACGGCCCCGGCGCCCGTCTGGACGCCACAGCCCAACGGGCCGAGCAGCTCCAGCGGCAGGCCCGCATCGACCTTGACCAGGTTGGAGGTATGACACAGCGCGTGCGAGGCGAAGGAACTCTGCGCGAAGAAATGCCCGTGCACCGTCTGACCGTTCTCGCTCATTGCACTGCTGCCATCGGGCCGTGTGCCGAGGAAATTATGCTCGTAGAGCCCATGGCAATAGCCGATGTCACCCTGCAGGCAAGGCTCGCAGCTACCGCAGGTCTTGTAGGAGACCGCAACGCGGTCGCCTTTCCCGAATGCTGTAACCTGACTGCCGACTTCTTCGACAATGCCGCTGCCCTCATGGCCGAACACGCAGGGCAACGGCACCGGAAAGTACTGGTCGCGACAGACGAGGTCCGTGTGGCATATCCCCACGCCGGCGATTCGCACCAGCACCTCGTCGTCTCGTGGATCTGCGAGGTCCAGTTCGGCAATCTGGAACGGCCCCGACTTTTCCCTGACGACTGCAGCTTGAATCTTCATCTATGTCATTTCCTCACCAGGTGGGCCGCGCCTTGCCAGGAACGTGCCCGCGGCCAATGGTCCCGAATTATCAGTTGGAAGGCGCACTAGACCGGCCGCATCGTCACTCCGAGCGCGCTGGCGGTCGAGTTCGGCTTTGAGTTCGTCCGCTGTCGCTCCGCCACTCAGCATTGCATCTCCGATGATGAATGCCGGAGTGCCCGTCACACCGAGCGACTCCGCGAGCAGCCGGACCTCCTCCAGGTAGCGAAGGACCCGGGGATCGCGCATATCGGCCCGCAGCTTCTCGACGTCGAGCCCGACGTTGATTGCCGTGGCGTAGAGCGAATCCATGTTCAGGCGCGTGTTCGCCGTCATCAGGGCGGCGTGATAGGCGTCGAAGAGACCCTGCCGGTGGGCAGCGATGGCCGCCCGCGCGGCCATGATCGAGTGGCTGCCGTAGATCGGAAGCTGGCCATAGAGGAAGCGCACGTTCGCCTCCGTTGCCCGCACCTGCTCAAGCTCCGGATAGTTGGCTTTGCAGGGGGAGCATTGATAGTCGTAGAACTCGATGAACGTCACCGCCGAGCCCGCATCGCCGGAATGGGGCGTCAGAGGAGAAGTCAGGAGATCGGCCCGTTCTTCGAGAACGAACCTGCGCTGGGAAGCGGCACGCCTGCGCTCGCGCTCCGAACGGGCCCGCTCGATCGCGTTCCCGATTTCCGGGTCGTCGAGAACGAGTTCCGGGTGCTCGAGGAGGTATTGTCGAACCTGTTCGTGCGTGACCTCCGCGGCGGAAGCCTCGCCTGTGCCACCCTCTGCGCAGGCCGCTGCAGTCAATACGATTGCAATTGCAAACAGGCTTCGCAGGACTTTGCGCACGTTCCGCTCGACCTCCCCGTTCGGTTTCTGTTCTAGCGAGCAGCCAGGTTGGCCGATGTTGCCTGCAACACGAAAGAGTGCGGTTCATCCAGTCCGGTGGTGATTCGCAGCGAACCGTCTGACCGCCACTCGGTGCGGGGCGGCGTGGATCCTCTGTTGCCGCTGATTTCGCCCAGAGGCTTGCCGTCCTTGAACAGCGCATAGCTCGTCTCTGGATCGAGTTGGCGGACCGTGAAAGACGTGGCCTCGCTTTTCACGGGCCCTGGCGCGAGGGTTACGATCAGTGCGTCCTTGCTCGCGTCGTAGACCGCCCGCGTGACACTGGCCTCAAGGTACTCGACATCGGTGATGTGCGGGTTGGCGAAATGCGAGTTGTCAAAGGGCTCATTGTAGATCTGCCAGAGCCCGTCTGCCGGATTGATGCGTGCAAACCCGATCAGTACGTTTCCCGTCACCGGCCCGACATTTCGGATGAACCCTTTTTCGTCCCGCGTGAAGTTCCAAAGGTAGTCCGGGGTGGCCGGATACAGCAAGCCCCCATCCATCCAGGTTGGATTGAAGTGCGCATCCGCATAGTCGGTCATTGTCTGAACCGTTTCGCTATCGCCAACCTCGGAGGCAAGCAGAGCGAACCAGCCAAAGTCGAAGGACACGGTATAACCCATGTCCTCTCCGGGAGCCCCCTTCAACATCGACGGTATGTAGCGCTTTTGCTGATCCGGGTAGATGCTCTCGATGAACTGCTTGTCCCACACATGCTGGGCATGGCCGTTCCAGCCATCGGCCCACGCATAGGTCGCCGGAATGACCTGATCTTCCCGGACTTTAAGAAAATACATCGTGGTGTTGGTTTCCGGGTCAATGTAGTTCCGCTTCACCATCACCTTTTTGAACTCCCGTTGGACCTCGGTCGAGAACCTCGTGCCGCGTTTCAGGTCGTAAGACATGAGGCCGAGAATCGGATGCTGGTTGCACTCGGCGTAGACGGCGTTACGCTCACACTCGATTCCGCGGAAACGATCCTCCACGAATTGTTGGTAGATCACCTTCGCCAGCCGGTCGTGATCGTATTGCATCTCGATGGGGTCCTGGCCGAATTCCGTCGGGGCATAGCGAAATGTGAGAGAGCCTGGTTCATCGTAGCGGTGATCGTCGAACAGTGTCGCGTGCAGACCCACCATTTGCAGCAGGTGGCCGCTGTACATGATGTTCTTCCTGATGATTGGATCGATCCAACCGTACCAGTCATCCTCGGTGCGCATCACGTTCTCGCCGCCCGCCTCGGTTCTTCCCGTAGTGTCGTACTTGCTGAGGTGCGCCCAGTAATCCCACACGTCCTTGTAGATCATCCTCTTGATCAACCTGGCCGACGCTTCCCGATAGAGATCGCGGTGGGCAGGGGTGTAGTGGTAGTGAGCCGATGCCAGCGCGTAGTGTGCGAATGCGAACTGAAACTGGTAGGCGTGGAAGCTCATGTGGTAGACGGGATCCATCTGACCCATCAGGGAAAAATCGCCATCGAGCTGGTTCGCCAGGTTGATCATGTGGCGAACATGGCCCATCTGTTTGGTCGAGAGCGCCGGATAGTCCGCCGCGACCGGTCCGTCGGCAAGCCCAGCAACGGGAACGGCGACTGACATGGCGCCTACCCATAAGGCGATGAAGCGAAATCGCAACGGCATATCACACCTCCCTGCTACCGTGGGTCTGTTTCGACAATTCCAGACTGTCGATGTAGGCCATTATCATTTGCTGCCATTCATACCTGAACCCGGCTGCTCTATTGGGTTGCGATAAACTGACCGCATCGAGCCCCGTGGAAATCGCCAGCAACAAGGTCCGACTGATGTTCTGTGCCCTGGTCAGGCCGATTTCCGGATGGCGAGACCGCAGTTCATCTGCCATTGTCTCGACCGAACGCAAATGCTGTTGCTGCCTTCGCTCGTCGAAATCAGGGCTATATTTGTTGGCTTCATAAAATTCCACGATTTGATCGTGCCTTTTCCACACTTTTTCAAGCCGGCGCTCAACCCTGGCCACGTAATCGACAAATTCAAGTTTGTCTTCACCAGGTTCGGGATTGGTCTGTTCGTCGATTTCCACCAGAGCCCGGTGCATCACCGCCAGAAATACAGATCGTCTGTTTTCGAAGAAATGGTACAGCGTCCCTCTCGCAACACCTGCCGTTTCGATGATGGCATCGATGCTGATTTCCTCGTATCTCTTTTCACCAAGGAGAGTCTCGCAGGCGTCCAGAATGTCGTTGACTCGATCGATCCCTCGAGCCTGAGCCGGTTGTCTTTTCATGCCTGCGAGTTTGAGCGGTTTGATTTGCGGTCTCATTATTCCGGCGGTGCATCGGTTCAATGCAACGGATCCCAACCGCAAAAATGCCCGGGATTGCGGCTAGTCACTCGCCCGGCCGCGAGGCAGCGGGATCGGACTCGACCTCGAAGGCGAGCAACGCGTTTCCGGGAGTAGTGCCCAGAATCGCATAACCGGAACCCCAATAGACCGTTCCGTCAACGACCGTGGGGCCGGGTCCGCCGAGTGCGCCCCCGTGAGCCTCTACTCCGTTAATGGTTTCGAAAGGGCGATTGCTCGAGTAGGACCACAGCAGAGCGCCATCGGCGCTCGAGAACGCATGCATTGTCCCGTTCACTGAGCCTGCAAACACTACCCCGGGGATTGCGGTAACGGCAGCCTGAATTGCAGAGGTGCAATAGCGCGACGTCGGATCCTCGCAGTCTGTGGGCTTGGGAACGATTGTCGTCCACGCGCGGCGTCCGGAGGCAGGGTCCAGTGCAACCAGCCCACCTTCGGAATCCAGGGTCTCAGCACTTTCGAACTCGTGCCGGCTCTCAAAACCAAGGGGTACGTAGAGATGCTCGCCGTCGTGCGCCGGGCCCAGATTTCCGCCCGTCGCCGTCTTGCGGTCCGAGGGAATGCCTTGCCAGATGATGGCGCCATCGCGATCTGGGTCGAGCACAGTGGTGGTTCGGCTTTCCTGTGACGCTATCAGGACCTGCCGCCCACCTTCCAGCGTGTGGAGAATCGGTGACGCCCCGATGTCATCGTTGGGCCCCTGTTGCTTGCCAGGACAGTTCCTCTGGTATTCTTCCGGCGTTTCTCCGCAACCGAAGTCATTGGCGTCGTCTTCAAGAAGCTGCTGCGACCAGAGCACTTTTCCCGTGCCCAGATCGAAAGCGAAAATGGCGTCACTGGCACCGCCATCCGGTATCGGAACGTAGGCATTGGAAGTACCCGCATAAACGGCATTCCGTTGAGGATCGATGGTCGGTGTACTCCAGATCGCCGCACCGGAGGGACCAAACTTCTGGACGCCGGCGCTGTTCTTCCACAACGGCTTCGCCTCTTCTTCCAGCGTATAGGTTTTCCAGATCCGATTGCCGGTTTTTGCATCAAGGACAGCAACGGCACCGCGAGACGTACAGCACTCGTAGTTCGCGGAAACACCCATTGGCTCCTCCCACGAGCCGACGGGAACAACGACGCGCTCACCCGCCGGGTCCAGAACAACGGAACCGCTGACCGCCGCCGCATGATGTGGGTCAACCTGTGTGACCCAAAGCTGCTCCCCAGTCTCCGCATCAAGGGCATAGACGTTGGCGCCGAAATCACCGAAATACGCCGCAAATCGCCCCGGGGTATCCGGTATGGGGCCGATACTGACCGTGCTGATCACCGGTCGCTGAGCCTCGAATGACCAATGCACACAACCCGTATCCGCATCGAGCGCATAGACCATGCCGTTGTCGCTCCCTACCCACAGCCATCCACCGCCCACCACAGGCTGGCTTCGCAGCGATGCAGCTCCAGGCAGGCCGAAAGCCCACTTCAATTTCAGTTTCGGCACTGCTGCTGCATCGAGGCCCGCAGCGCCGGCAGCCTGGTATCGGCCATTCGTGGTCGAGTCGGGGCTCCATCCGAGCCAGCGTCCACCGACAAGTGGATTGCCCAGCTTCGCGCCGTCGGGGCATGCATTGGCCATGGCGTCCGCGGAGCGGTCGATGTCGACCAGTGGCCGTCCGCTCAACCACTCGGCAATTCTGCGCATCTGCTCCTCACTGAGCTCTTGGGCGTTCGGCTTCATCGTGCCAACCGTCATGGACTCGAATATCATTGCCGGCGGCATTGCTTTCAGTTCTGCGCGTGTGGGAACCCTCGTACCGGGTGCTGGTGTTTCATGACACGAGGCGCAGTACTCCTGGAATTCCATGACTCCCCGGTAGTCGGAAGTCTGGGCAGCAGCGGAGTTTGCAAGTAGAAGCACACCCAGTGCCACGACGCAACGGAACGACATTGAATTCAGATTGACAAGTGAGTGCATCGTAGTCTCGCCGAGCTTGGGGTGTGCAAACTAGACAGCGAGTCTACTCTTTGAGGTATGGGCGGGCAAGTGATGTGTGCGGTTCATATCCTGCCGATAAACGTATTGGCGTAGTTCTCGATGTAGCGCGTCATGTCGTCCAGGCTGGCCCTCGGCCCGACCTCGTCGAGGGTCGGCAGGTTGACAATGGCGGTCACGCCCTCGTCCCTGAACTGCCTGTAGGCATCCATGCTGCTGCCTGCCGGGACGATGATCTCGAAAGGCTCCCCGCCTCGGCCTTCGGCAGCGAGCATGCCGTGCATCTCGGCAACCATTCCGGCGATCTCCGGGCGGCGGAACACATGGGTAATCCAGCCGTTGGCGTACTGGGCGGCACGCCTTTTGGCGACGCGGGCGTTGCCGCCCAGGTAGATGGGGATCTCGGCCGCGGGCGCGGGCGACATTCGCAGCCGGGGAAAGTCGAATATCTCGCCGTGATATTCCACCATCTCCCTGCGCCATAGCAGTTGCATGACCTCGAGCATCTCGGTGTAGCGCCGGCCGCGGGTGGCGAAGTCGATGCCCATGGCGGCGTACTCTTCCTTCATCCAGCCGGCGCCGCACCCCAGCGCCACCCGGTTGCCGGACACTACCGACAGGGTGGCCATGGATTTGGCCACGTCGAACGGGTTGCGCAGCGGCAGGATGTAGATGCAGGTGGAGAACTTCAGGCGCGTAGTGACCGCCGCCATGGCGCCGATCGCTGCCCAGGGGTCCGGCCAGGGGTCCTCATCCCCCCAGAACGGTTTGCCGTCCTCCCGGGTGCTGTAGAGCGTGCCCGTGGTGTCGAGTTGCTCGGGAACGAACATGTGGTCGACCAGCATGACGCCGTGGAAGCCCGCGTCTTCAGCCACCTGAGCCAGCCGCGGGAGCATCTCTGGTGGCGCGAACCTCAGGAATTGCCAGAACTTCATGGCGTTTCTCCTTGTTTCACAAGGCGGCGTCGCCCGGGTTGGCGGAATGCTTGTATCCATCCAGCCCCGCCCGGTGGCCTTGACCGGCCATCTCGTCGACGATTGCATCGTAGTGGCGTTTCAGCCGGTCCGCGGCGTCGATGTGGGTGGGGATATAGAAACGGGCGTCTCTTATCCCCGCCAGGGCCGCCTCCGCCGCCTGGGCGGGAGTGACCGCCTGGGCAGCCAGGCGGGGCGTGACATAACCGCGGTCCCGTGGCGGAGCAGGCTGGCTGCCGAGAGCGCCGGGCCGTGTCTCGCTCGAGTTGTGCATGATCTCCGTGGCCACCACGCCAGGGGCCAGTACGGAAACCCCTATCCGTTCCGGGGTCAGCGCGGCGCGCAGGTCTTCGCAATAGCCGACGCAGGCGTACTTGGAGACGGTGTACGGCCCCAACGGGATGTGGCCGCCGACAACCAGACCGCCCATGGAAGCGGTTACCAGCACGTGGGCGTTGCCGGCGTTCGTGCGGAGTTGATCGATAAAGGCGTCGACGGTGTGGATCACGCCGAACAGGTTCACCGAAAGCACGTACCGCCAGTCGGCTTCATCGCGACCGATGACGGAGCCGAAGGGCATCACTACACCGGCGTTTGGGCAGAGCAGGTTGACCGGCCCCAGGTTCCGTTCCATGCGGGCGGCCAGGCTTTCAAGCGCTTCGCGATCGGTCACGTCGATGGTGTAGGAGTGCGCCCGGCCGCCGATGCGCCCGGCGACGAATTCGGCCCGCTCGGCGTTCACGTCCAGAACCGCTACCCGCATGCCTTCGCCCGCCAGGGCCAGGCACAGCGCTTCGCCGATGCCGCTGCCGCCGCCGGTGACTGCGGCCACGCCGCCTGAGAACTCCATCGGTGGTTTAACTGTACTGGCTCAGTCCGGAAGCACCGGCCCGGGGCGAGATGCGCCGCAGGTCGATATCCACGTCGGTGTAGATGGGCCACCGGGCATCGAGATTGAGCAGGGTCTTCATGCGTGGCGGCGTGCGCTTGAGAAACTCGTCGGTGACCTTGTCCCAGTAGATCTCGGCCTGCTCCAGGTAGGGGCGGCCGTAGTACATGATGAGGTTCAGGCGCAGGCCGGGCGAGGTCTTTCTGTAGGCGCCGTGCCAGGTGTTGGAGTGCCAGACGATCAGCGATCCGAAGGGCGCCTCGACGGGAATCGCCTTGTCGTTGGTGTGCGGGTCACGGTCTTCACGCCTTGGATGGCTGCACCAGCGGTGCGAACCCGGCACCATGGCGAGGCCTCCGTTTTCGCGGCTGTAGTCGGTGAGGCACCAGGTGGCGTTGGCCATCTGGGCGTACACCGGCAGGGGGGCAGGCTGGCGGCTGAGGTCGTTGTGCATGGCCGTCACCTGGGTGCCGGTTCCCTTGACCTGCGCATTGAGGCTCAGGAGCTGGCAACTGCGTCCGCACAGGTAGTCGACGATGGCCATGGCCGCACGGTTGAGCACCACCTCTTCGAAGACGGCGCCTTCGAAGATGAGGTAAAAAAGGTTCGCATAGGCGCCCTTGACGCCGCTTCGGTCGGTTCGGACGATGCCGGCACAGGCATCGAAGCCCACGAGACGGTCCGCGCAGACGTCCAGCACCGCATCGCGGAGCCGCTCGACGTATTCCACGGGGGCGGCGACCCCGGGCTCGAGCACCGTGTAGCCCTGCACATCGAGTTCCGTGACGTGCCTGTGCAGGTCGAGGGCGTCGATCTCGCCCAGGATCTCCTGCCGATCGCGTTCCGGATCGACTCTGTCGGTCGGGCCGTCGAAATCGAATTTCGGCATGGTCGTCGCTTGAGGTAACTCTTTTGGCGATACACTATAGCCGCGCGTGCGGGGGGCGGACAATGCGAGGGTCGGCTGGAGCGTGAGGATGGACGACTGGCACGGCAAGACCGCCGTAGTCACCGGGGCCGCCGGCGGAATCGGCGAGGCGATTGCGGCAAAAGCGGCCGCGCTCGGCATGAACCTGGTGCTGGCCGACATCGACGGGGCAGGGCTGCAAGCCGTTCAGGATGACCTTCAGGCGCGGGGTGCGCAGGTGCTTCCTGTTGCGGCCGACGTGGGGCGGCTTGCCGATGTGGAAGCGCTTGCGGATTCAGCGTATGCACGTTTCGGCGCCGTGCACCTGGTATTCAACAATGCGGGCACCATGACGCCGGGTTCGCTGCTGAAACTCCCTATTGAGGACATGCGCCGCATGGTCGACACGAACCTGTGGGGCACCCTGTACGGGATGAAGGTCTTCATGCCCCGCATGCTCGCCGACGGCGCCGGACACGTGGTGAACACGAGTTCCCTGAACGGGCTGCTCGCCTATCCGGCCATGGCTACCTACAACGGCACCAAGGCCGCCATCGTCAGCATCAGCGAAACCGTGTTCCACGAGCTGGCGGCGCGCAACTCACCCATCGGGATTTCCGTTGTATGTCCGGGGGCGGTCAGGAAGACACGCGACGCGGGCATGACGGGCCAAGGGTCCGAAAGCGCGAACGACCGGATATCGAAGTTCCGCGAAGCCACGGGAATCGCCGCGAGCCAGGTGGCCGACTGCATCTTCGAGGGGCTGGCCCGGAACAGGTTCTGGATATTCACGCATCACAATTTTCACGATGCGCTGAGCGCGCGGGTCGACGCCATGATCGGCGAGCGCGCCCCGGTATTCGAGTTGCCGATCTAGCGCCGCGCACGATGCGTGACCTGGAGGATGCCGCATGGGCGATTTTGACGGGCAGGTAGCCTGGATTACCGGAGGCGTAAGCGGGATCGGCGGCGCCACCGCCCGTTCGCTGGCCGATCAGGGCGCGCGGGTTGGCGTACTCGACATCGACATCGGCAAAGGCGCATCGATGATCGAAGAACTGGGCCTTGCCGCCGAAGAGTGCGATGTCGCCGACGAGGCGGGCCTGCACCGGGCGCTCGATGCCCTTCAGGCGAGGCTCGGCGGGCCGCAGATTCTGGTGAACGCCGCCGGTATGAGCTACGCCGGCAAGGTCGCTGGGCACGACATTGCCGGTTGGCGGCGGGTGCTCGATGTCAATCTGACCGGCCCGTTCCTGACCACCCGCTACGTGCTCGGCGGCATGATCGGGCGCGGCTACGGCCGCATCGTCAATATCTCATCGGGCAATGCCCTGCGGCCGTCCACGGGTTCGGCAGCCTATGGTTCTTCCAAGGCGGCGCTGCAGACCCTGACTAAGGCGGTCGCCTACGAAGGGGCGAAGCATGGCGTTACCTGCAATGCGGTTTCCCCGGGAACGGTCGATACGCCCATGGCCCGGGCTTTCGTAAAGCCGCCGCAGACGCTGGAAGATCTGGTGAAGGGCAAGGCGTTCTACAATCCCATGGGCGCGCTGCTGCAACCCGACGACATCGCGCGCATGGTGGTGTTCCTGTGCCACCCGGACTCGCGCTACATCACGGGGCAGACACAGTACGTCAATGGAGGCGGCGTAATGCCGTAGACGCAGTAAGGTGAACGTCGAACAGGAAAACAAGAGCAAAGGTGAAGCTGTCAACGATCTTATCCGCAGGGCCCGCGGGATCGAAGCCACCCGCGCTCGGCTGATAGAGGCCGAACTCAGCGGATTCACGGATTTATCTCGTGAAGAGATACGTGCCGAAGCAACAAAGGAGTCGCGGCCCGGTCATTGAGGTCCGATGATTCGGACACGCTTCTGTTGCTCAGCGGTATTGCCTGGGACTCACGTGAACCAGTCGGCCGTAAAATCGTTTACTGCCCTTCCGTCGAGGTCTGCCATCTTGATCGCGGCCAGTTTTGTGGCGAACCGGGAAGTTTGATAACGGAGCCGGGGTTCTGCCTCTTCGGCCACCGCCACGATGCAGGCTGCCGCGTCTTCGGGTGATTGCTCGCGGCCTTCGCCGGCGGCCATCAGCGCATCGTACTGCGCCCGCAGTGCCACATACGCATCGTTCGCCGTGCCTTCCGCGGCACGATCGAAACCCCGGCTGCTGCTGCGAAAACCGGTATCAACAGGCCCGGGTTCCACCAGGGATACGTACACGCCGAATTGCGCGGCCAGTGGCTTGAGCGACTCATACAGCCCCTCCAGGGCGAACTTGGAGGCGCAATAGGCGTCTTGAAACGGTTGGCCGAGCAGGCCGCCGAGGCTGCTGACTGCAATCAATCGCCCGGAACCGGCTACGCGCATGCGCGGCAGCACGGCCTTGGTGGTACGTACGACGCCGAAGAAATTCACCGCCATGGTGTGCTCGAACTCTGCCAGCGAGCACTCTTCCAATGCCCCGATGCAGCCGGTGCCAGCGCTGTTGACGAGCACGTCCACGCGACCGAATTGGTTGAATATCTCCGCGAAGGCGTTGGCTACAGAGGCGTCGTCTGTGACGTCAAGGTGAACGATGCGCAGGTTTCCCGGTGCGGATTCCGCGGCTTCGCGCAGCTCCGAAGCGCCGGAGTCGAGGGCTCCGGCCGCAACCAGGTATCCACGCTCTGCGAACTGTTTGCAGGCGCTCAGCCCGATTCCGGAGTTGGCGCCGGCGACGACGACTCGTTTTCGCGTTGGCATTAGCGCGGGGGTTCAGCCGTAAGTGGTGCGGTACTCGGCCACCTGGTGGTCGATCAGGCCGCTCAGGTCCGGAGCCGGCGGGGCAGGTAGGTCGATGGGCCCGTCCTCCCGGGAAGGCAGCAGCACCACGGCGTGGCCGGAGGACGAGTTTTCCCCGGCGCGATTGGTCGCCGTCAGGTTGATGTGCACCGCCTTGTGCCCGTCGATGACCTCCTTGCCGGTCACCTCGCCGCTCAGCCAGGTGGTATCGCCGTGAAAGTTGAATTTGTGATGCTTGGCGGTGAGCTTCCACAGCCAGGCATCGTCGCCCATCCAGTCGCTGATGAGATGGGTGAACCACACCTCCCGCTGGGCCCCGTAGTCGTAGGCCGAGGGAAAGCCAAGCCGTTGCGCCCAGTCCGCCTGCCAGTGGCAGCGCTGGACGGTGTCGGGAATGCCCATCGGGTCCTTGGGAAACATGCCAGGAACTTTTTTGCGTACGTCGCGGGTCATGCGGAAGGCCCCGGGCGGCGACATGTGCATCCCCCAGCCCATGTGCCACAGAATAAGATCGGTGAGTTTGAGCGGCCCCTTGACCATGGGCCCGAGGGTCTCACCGACCGCCACATCCTCCCAATGGCGCGGCACGGCGCCCCGGCGGGAAGCGGTCTCGGCGTCGTAGCAGGCATCGATGGCATCGATCTCGGCCTGGGAATAGGGCTCGGGCGCCGGTGCGGGCTCGGCCTTGTTGCGGCGCTTCCCGCTGTCGGGGTCGCGCTCGGTCGCAAAAAATGTGCCACGCCGCATGGCGACCGGGTCGCCGTGCTGGTTGCGCTGAAAAATGCCCCGAACTTCGTGAATCGACTTGCCGCCGGTGCGCCCTTCGGTGAGCCGCGTGCCCACCAGCGCCTTGCGCAGGTAGCAGCGGTCGCCTTCGCGCAGCGGCCGCCACCACTCGAGCTGCATCTCGGCCTGGTAGAGGCCGAGGCCGGCGAGGGGATCGCCCTTCGTCTTACGCTTCATCTCCGGCGACAGTGGCCCGACGTCGTCTTCGCCCATGGTGTAGGAAAACGCCGGCGCGGCGATCAGCCCGCCCCAGCGCGTGCCGCGCCCGTATTGCGCATCGCAGTACAGGGGGTTGTCGTCACCGTAGCCCCAGGCAAAGTGGCGGGCGCCGTCCTGAGTCACCACGTCGTTGTGGTAGCGGCGCGGCTCGGGCACCTCGATGCCCACGCGCTCGCGCATGCGAGCGAGGGTCTGTTCGGTAATGCGCACGACTTCCCTGCTTCTCGATTCAGACGTTTCCCGGCCTTTCCCGACCATCGCCGTCAATTAGGCGACATGGCTTCGAAGTAGTCAACGTATTAAGATAATTCCTTCAAACCATGGGCTTTGTCTCACATGACTTTCAGCCGTTGACGTGTTTCCCGGGACGAACCCGTTGATAAAATCGGTGTATGGCCATGCCTGTATTCGACACGCTCAAGGCGGTGAAATCCCTGAAAGCTGCGGGCTTTGACGAGTTGCAGGCGGAGGCTGTGGTCTCGACCGTCGGAAGCGCTGTAGCAGAGAACCTGGTAACCAAGGCCGATCTTGATGCGGCGAAAGCCGAATTTGACGCCACGTTGAGAAGGGCGCTGGAGCCGATGGTTACGAAAGAGTACCTGCAGTGGGAACTACAACACCTTCAGCAATCATTGCAGCAGAAAATGACCATCAGGCTCGGTGGCATGTTGATTGCTGGATTCGGTGCGCTCGCAGTATTGATCGGCCTGTTTTAACTGCTGCAGACGCAAGGCCCAGCTTCTTTCTGGTTTTTTTGGCCGTCCGGTATCGTGGTGTCAAGACAGTCAACGCATGAAGGTAACTCGTATCGGGGAGGGACGATGCACGAACTCTCGAATCGACTGATCGGCCGGTTGAGCCTGGCGGGGTTGGCGGCGTATGGCAGTTGATCCTGGCCGGCGCCCCATGCTCGACCGGGCGGCGCTGATGGCGGAGGCGGAGCAGGTCGCCGGGCTGTCGGATTGGGGTGCCGACCGGTCGTTCGAGGTGGGCCTCTGCAAGCTCGTTGACGCGTTGGAGGCCATGCCGTTCGCCGCGGCGCTTCGCGAAGCGGTGCAAGGGCACGTGGCGCAGCTATTGACCACGAGGCTGCAACTTGAGGAGGATGCCCGGCAACACCCGGAAGTTCTCACCGGTGAGATTTGTCGCCCGCTGATCGTCGTAGGGTTGCCGCGCACGGGAACCACCTGGCTTTTCGATCTTCTGGCGCTGGACCCTCAGACGCGGGCGCCGCTTACCTGGGAGGTGGCCGCGCCGTGCCCGGCACCGGATCTTGCCACATTCGAGACCGACCCCCGCATCGCCCGAAGCCAGGCCGGAATCGATGCCATGCTGCGGGCGGTGCCGGAGGTGGCCACCATGCATCCTTTCGGCGCCACCATGCCGGCGGAGTGCAATGCGATTCTGCAACTTCACTTCGCGAGCCCGAATTTCTGGGCCTCATATGACGTTCCGGATTACATCCGCTGGCTTACCGATGCGCCGGCGGCCGGGGCCATGAATACGCACCGGCGGGTTCTGCAACAGCTTCAGTGGAAAGGCCCAAAAGGGCGCTGGGTGCTGAAGTCGCCGCCGTATCTGCTGATGCTTGAAGACCTGCTGGCGGCGTATCCGGATGCGTGCCTGGTTCAGACCCACCGCGAGCCGGCAAAAATGGTGGCGTCACTTGCGAACATGATCCGGGCTTTGCGCCGGGCGCGCCTTACCGGCATTCCCGAGCTTCTGGAACCGAAGCCGATCGCGCGCACGGTGCTTTACCATTTCGGCGCTGCGCTGGAGCGAGGCGTGGCAAGCCGAAAAGACCCGGGCGTGGAGGCGCGGTTCCTGGACATTGCCTACCGGGACCTCGTTCGGGATCCCATCGGAGTGGTCCGCAGGATATACGGTCGCTTCCGGCTGCCGTGGCCGACTGCCTTTGAAGATCGGCTGCGTTCCCACATCGACAGGCCGCGCAGTGCAGGGCATGGAAAACACCGATACGACCCGGCAGAGTTCGACATCGATGCCCTGGCGCTGCCGGATCGGTTTCCGGCGTATCGGGCTCGCTTTGGAGACCTCCTGGAGGACCACTAACCACATTTGACGTTGGAACGGGATGATCAGCGGAGAAAAGATCCTGGTATCGGGCGCCAGCGGGCTGGTAGGGCTGCAGTTGGCCGGTTACCTGGCGCGAGAAAACGAAGTGTGGGGCCTGGCGCGCTACTCGACCGCCGAGGAACGTGGCCTGAACACCTACGCCGGGGCGGGCGAGCGGGCCGACGTTGAAGCAGCGGGCATTGTCCCCGTGCGCGGCGACATGCTGACCGGTGATTTCGCAAACGTGCCGGACGATTTCACCTACGTGCTGCACCTGGCGCACACGCGTCGCGGCCCGCATGAGTTCATGGCGGCCGTGCAGGCCAATGCCGTTGGCGCCGGCAGGCTGCTGCAGCGCTGCAGGCGCGCCAAGGCCGCGCTGGTGGTGTCTTCCACCGCGGTTTATTCACCGCCCGAAGACGTGTTCCACCCCTTCACCGAGGACGACGACATCGGGCGTGCCTGGGCACCGTGGGCCCCCACCAGCCCGGTTTCCAAGGTCAGCCTCGAGGCCGTGGCGCGGTTCTGCGCCGAGGCGTTCGACCTGCCCGTGTCCATCATGCGCCTCAGCACCTGTTACGGACCGGCCGGGGGATTGCCCGTGCGCAACATGGATCAGGTTGTGGCCGGGGAAACCATCAGGACGTTCTCCGATCCCTACCCGCATTCGGTCATTCACTTCGACGACATGACCGACCAGCTCGAGGCGCTGCTCGATGCGGCATCGGTGCCCGCCAACATCGTCAACTGGTGCGGAGACGAGGTTGTGACCCTTCGCCAATGGTGTGAGCTGGCGAGCGAGCTTGCGGGCACGGACTACGCGCTGGAGGTGAATGCGATTCCGGGCACGCCCAACGGCAATGTAGGCGATCCCAGCCACCGGCGCTCCATAACGGGGCCGTGCAAACGCACGTTTGCGGAAGCTTTCGCTGCGATCTATGCACAGCGGCATGGTGCGAACGACCGGTAAGGTCGGCCGATGATCCTTGAGGTTCATACGCTCAAGGAGCAGGCCCCCAAGCAGGTGGGTCTTGAAGACTTCGGGCATGCGCCGCTGCAGGAAGGGCTGGATCGCCATGGCGAGGCTGCGGTTTTCCACCTGCGCTACGCCGCGGCGGACTACGGCCTCGACGAGGTCGTCATTCGCTACGCGTTCAACGACTACATGAATCGTTTCGGAATCGAACCGGACAGGACACTAGAATCAACCAGGGAGAACACATGCTCAACGGAAAGAAAGTGCTCATCACCGGGCACACGGGCCAGATCGGTCATGCCGTGGCCGAGTACTGGGCGCCGCGCTGCGAGCTCTGGGGCCTGGCCCGCTATTCCAGGCCGGGATCGCGGGAGGTCGCCGAGAGCATGGGCCTGGTCCCGGTGGTCTGCGATCTGACCAGCGGAGATTTCAACGGCGTGCCGGACGATTTCGATTTCGTTGTGCATTTCGCCGGCAATACCAGTCCGGCGACCCAGGACGAGGGCATGGAGGACAACGCGGACGCTACCGGGTTGCTCCTGCATCACTGCCGCGGCGCACAAGCCTTCCTGCACGTCTCGACAACCGGCGTGTATTCGCGCCATCCCGATCACTTCCATCGTTACCGCGAGGGCGACCGCATCGGCGGCGCCACGGATTACGCGCCGTTTTACGGGGGATCGAAAACCGCTGCGGAAGGCGTGGTGCGGACCCTGGGCCGGATTTACGCTCTGCCCACCACCATTGCGCGCATGGACGTGGCCTATGGCGGCCCCCAGGACGACGGCGGCCTGCCGGGAATCTGTCTCGACAGCCTGGCCGGCGGCCAACCCATAACCATCCCCGCGAGCTGGCCCTGCCTGCACATGCCCATTCACGAGGACGACATCGCCCGGCAGGTCGAACCGCTGCTGGCGGCGGCCACGATACCGAGCAATGTCGTCAACTGGGGCGGTGACGAGGTTGTGAGCGTGGAAGAATTCACGGACTATCTCGGCACGCTCACCGGTCTTGGCCCGAACTACAACAGGACCGACGAAGACCCCATGCCGCAGGGGGCCCTCGACAACACCAGGCGCATTGCCCAAGTCGGTGCGTGCAAAGTGAATTGGCGGGAGGGCATGCGACGAATGGTAAAAGCGCGACGCCCGGATCTGCTCATCGGCGTGGAGGATCAATAGCATGTTCAGTCGACGTGCGAGCCTGGGTTTCGGAATCAGGGCAGCGGGTGCAGCGGCGTTGTTGCCGGGATGGCCCGCAACGGCCGGCCTATTGGAGGGAGCCAGCCCAGACAGCTTCGACGTGACGGGCGGCTATGATCCGGCACTGGACTATCTGCTGACGCAAAGGCCTGACGATCCGGCCATGCGCGAGAGCGTATCCATATGGATATCCGACGACGCGGGCCGATTCGGCTTTCCCCGGTTCTGCATAGAAGCGCTTGCCGGTGCCTGGGAGCACCGGGGCGTGCAGGCGAACATCGCGTTTCCGGACGGTCGGGTTTTGATCGGCGCGGGGGGATTCGCGCCGGTGCCGGCAAAGCGGGTGGAAGGCCGCGCGGTGACCCTGAACGCGGGCCCGCTTACTTTCGAGGTGGTCGAACCGCTGCAGCGCTGGCGCATGA
The DNA here is from genome assembly GCA_964638775.1 of uncultured Pseudomonadales bacterium. Taxonomy (GTDB): domain Bacteria; phylum Pseudomonadota; class Gammaproteobacteria; order Pseudomonadales; family Azotimanducaceae; genus Azophilus. The sequence continues at coordinate 15,060 of CAZWZH010000240.1, read as the reverse complement.
CCTTCGATGGATACGCCGACGAGACCACCATAGAGCGTCAGGTCATGGGCAAGCGGGGTGGCCAGGCGCGTCGCGTCCGGATTGAAGTCGACGCGATTATGGCGGCGCCGCCCTGGACGCCCGGCGAGCAGGCGGCCCGCATCGGCGATCGTTCCACCGAGCGCGCGATAGGCGCCGTCGGCGGCCACCGGCACGAGCAGTTGTTCCGTTGCAGCGGCCGGTTTGCCATCGAAGGCGAGTCGGACCTTGCCTTCACGGGCACCGGCTTGAAGATCAGGCGCTTCGGCGTGCGCAATATCGGCGATTTCCCCGGTCACTGCTGGCAGTCGGCCCTGTTCCCGAGCGGCAGGGCGTTCGGCATGATGGCATTTCCGCCACGCTCCGACGGCACGCCGGCGTACAGTGAATGCTATGTCTTCGACGGTCGGCGCAAAGTGTACGCAACGCTCGTTGAAGCGCCCTGGATGACCGGGTTCGTGCCGCATGGCGGCCCCGTGGACGTGGTGCTCGAAACCGATGCAGGCCAGACCCGCATCACGGGGAAGACCCACGATTCCACGTATCTCCCGCAGGGGGTGCCCATGTTTGGCGACTGGCCCCACGATCGGGGCAGGGCCCTGCCGTTTCACCAGGGCGGGGCGCTTTATACTTGGGGCGACGAGTCGGCATACGGAATGATCGAACGCTCGCTGCCTGCCAACGGGTCGAGCGGCTAACCCGCTAATCTCGGTCGCCAATGCAACATCTGCGGCAGTTGCGAGAGACACCGACTGGTTTCATGTTCCGGCGCTAGACGCCAGCGAAGATGCGTTTTATGCGCCCCTCGCCCAAGACTCGGCCCCACCCGGCGCCCGACTCAAGCCATCCCTATTGGCCGTACTCCCCAGATCACGCCTTTCAGGCCGTTGTTCTTACTATGCCCCCGCGATGGCTTGGCGAATCCTCTTGTCGATCGATTCATCCTCGCCCGGCAAGGGGAGATCGAGCGCGGTGCGGAGCCCGGTGACGGCAATCAGCGCCACTAGGAAACTCACCTTCGAACCCCGCGCGACGACCTTCTTCATGAGGAACACACAAACATGGGCGAAGAAGTCGGACGTGCGGCGTGCGAGGGAGGAAATGCGTTGTTTCATTGCGAACGGTGTCCTTGTTTCGTATGCAGGTTTCGGGCGAAGGGTGACGCCGCGCGCGGATTCTGCCGGTTGGGCGCCTGATCGACAGTGGGGCCGGAACGAACCGGTGTAAAGGGCGGTGCGAGCACGCCGTCCTATTCGTCGGCGGCCAACAGCGAGTTGCCAGTGGCGACATCTCCGTTCGCGCTTACGTAGCGAAATCCCAGGCTCGGCGTATAAATCTGCCGCTCACTGAAGGCGATAATTCTGGAGTTGAGTATCGCCGTCGTGCGTTCATCCGCTTCCAGGACCGCGTTGCGCGGTGTTTCGAATCGTCCCCAGAAAAGGACCTCCTTGGACATGGGTACGATCAAGTCGGTTTCCTTCACGGCGAACCCCGGCGAAATGAACGGGGTGTGGGAGTCAGGATCGGAAAAAGTGAGCGCGACGGGGAAGTCGCCGCAGATGAAGGGTCCAGTGGACGCGTTTACCACAAGCATGATCCACTTGCGATCGAACAGTGTCCGCAGGACATTGTCGAATACCTCGAGTTCCAGGGCGATAAGAAACTCGCGATTGACCGTGACGTCGTATCGGGTTTCGTCAAAGACAAAGTCTCGTAAATCCTGGTAGCTCACCGGGGAGGGCTCCGCGCCCTCTTCGATCATCTGACGCTGGATCCGCCGCCAGCGCTCTTCGGTGGCGACTGATAGCTGGCCGACTCGCCGCAGAACGTCGGAGATAGGTCTTTCGATGTGTCGCCGGGTTCTCGGATTGCGGATCGCCACAAGACAGATCAGGTTCATGAGCCGGGTAAAGTCGTTCTTGTCGGGGAACCGCCTGTCTTGCCTGAGGCGGCGGAGCGCCGGGGCGAGATCGCCCTCGACAATGGCGAGTTGGGACTCCAGCGCGTCGGGCGGATGCTCGTCGATGTCGATGCGATTGAAGTCGCGTTTCTTGCCCACCTTCTTCGGCCGCGAATCGAAGCGTCTTCGCTCTTGAAGATCGACGGCCACCAGCCGGTCATCCCTGGAACCCGACCGGGTAAAGCCGTGGAGATAGAACTCGGGCAGATAGTGGTGGCCTCGCGCCGTCATCGGACACACTCCCGAACTGAGGCGCGGGCGCCGGGATGGAAACCGGCAGCCGGATCGGACGACGGAAGGGTCGACGCGTCGGCTCGGATGCTGCCGCAATCGGGAAGCCGGGAATCGGAGCGAACGCTTGCACCGCATTGCGGAATACAAGAGAGGACAGGCATGGCCGGCAAATCGACGCCGTCGAAAACGGGACACGGGCTGACAAGCATAGGCGGGAACGATCACGGCGTGGCGGGTACGGTAACAGTAACGGATACCGGCGCCATTTCAACGCATGATGCCGCTGGCCGCGGATGCCGACGACGGGAACGGTGTCGCACCGACGCCTGGACTCATTCGTATTGAACACGCGCGCTTGCGCGCGCGGGACGTTGGGGACAGCGGCGGGACGCAGGCCCCGTTCGATGCAACGGAGCGCAAACTCTGGGGGACTTGCGCGGAGATTCCCAACGCCGTGCGTGTGAACGGCCCAACCGGGCTACATCGGCGGTTTGCCGACGCTCCGCTTGCATGTCCGAATGACGGCCGGAGTACGGGCCGATGGGCTGTCGGCAGCAACGGTGAACGACGGTTCCCGTGGTCGTTCCGCTGACACCTGGATAGGAATACGCCCGGCCGGATACGCGAGCCGGGGAACGGGCTCCGGTTCCGCGCCGGTCTCGAAACCACCGCGGTCGTCCCTCGGGTCCGTGTGGACCGCCGGACCGGGGACGGCGGCCTTCAGAATCGCATCGAGCCACCGAGAGTGAGCGCTTAGTCGGCCTCGCCGGGGCCGCTGGCCCTGCGGCCGAGTTCGAGTTTCGCGCTGGTGTGCTCGCCGGCCTTGAGTTCGAGCAGGTCCACTTTGGCGACGGCCTGCGCAGGCAGGACGTTACCCAGCCGCCGATGCAACGCCTGTTGATCGAAGCACGCCTACGGCAGCAGCGTTGCACGCGGTCGTCGCGACTCGAAATCGGTCACTGGGGGATCCTCCCCAACTCAGCGTACTGCAAGCGATGCCGTCTGCTACATTTGCGAGGCCCCACTACCAGCCGGGGCGTTGTCCCGCGGTGGTCACCGTGGTTTCCTGCTCGGGAGCCGCGCCCGACAGGATTGCCCGAGGCTATCGAGGTGGACCGACTCCTACACGGAGGACCGGGAGGATGTGACGATGGAAAAACTGACGGCGAGTGCCGTTTCACTGGTCGAGCGCTACGAGCGGCACCCCGTCATTCGCACGTTGGTGCGCCTGATCCCCTACGCATCCGCAGCGGAGGCTGCAGTGCTGACGGTGGTCGCCAACATCCGCCGCGACCGCGCGCAGGCGTTCTTCGACGAACTGGCCTCGGCGAACGCGATAGACAATCCAGAACTCCTCAAGTCAGAAGACTTCGTGCACTGCTTCTTCTCGACGGCGAGGTTTGCGTTGAACACCCGCCGCCGCGAGAAGATCCGCATGTTCGCGCGGCTTCTGAAACGCTTGGGTCTGCCCGATGGAGGGCTATCGGACGTGGATGAGTACGAGGAATTCCTTGGGATTCTCGACGAACTCAGCTACAGGGAACTCCGCGCGCTGGACACTTTCGACACCTTTTGCGAAACACACGCCGTGGATGGCCAAAACGAGATGGAGCAAATCATGGGGTTCTGGGATGCGTTCTGCCGCAGCCTGAGTGCCGAACTGGAGATTCCGCACGACGAGGTGCCTGACTTCATGAGTCGCATCGGCCGCACGGGGTGCCTGCAAGAGCATGTGGGATGGAACGCGACCACCGGCATGGGCAAGCTCACGCCCACGTATCGGCGGTTGAAGGAGTTCGTTCAGGCGGAGGGCTGAAGCATGCTGTCCAGCGATACTTTGCGCCGTTCTCAACGAGCCTCGCTTCTCCAGTGCCGATCCATGTACTGCCGACCCGTTTTGCCAAGGGGGCCGCTATTGGTCGCGCAAGAGGCCAACCAGCCGCAGTGAACCATCCGAGCGCAGGGCGACGCCAAACCACGTGCGTGCCCGGTGGAGCCCCTTTCGTTTCTCGCAGTGACGCTGGAGTTGCACCGTCGCTTCGTGTTTGGGTAGTGCACTACAGTGGACTGTGATTCCGGTTCCGGCCTCGGACAGCACTACCGTGGCGTCATGCAGTTTGCGGTCCCTCGTGGTCTTCTCCACGGTTGCGTCTATTGCCGAACTGAGGTCGTTGGCGGCGTGCTCGCTGAGTTCGAGCAACAGCAGGCCAAGTGCAATGGACGCCGGGTTGGCCTGGTCCTCAAGCTCGGCCAGCATCCTACCGACACTGGTCTCGGTCAAGCGGGTCAGGATGCCGTCCGGCGTTGGCGATCCGGGCAGCCCGTCTCTTCTGACGGACATTGCCACATCGACGGGCACGGCGACATCGTCCTGTAAGACGGCGAGATCCGTAGAGTCCTCCAGCCACAGGTTCTGCCGGAGGTGATACGCCAGCGGAATGTGCTCGTGCCCAAAGACAAGTTTGTCGCCAAAGCGGGCGCGCAGGGAGAGGTAGCTCAGCAGTCGTAGCGGCGAGCCGAGCATCTCGGTCATCGTGTCCAGCGCGAATAAGTCAATCGTAAGGACGCGGGCCACCGGGTCGGTGCCCGAAAGGTCTAGGAACCGGCTGGCCTGGAATGCCAGGGCCGGATAGTGGTCCGCGACCACGCATACCGGGAAGATTGCGCGAAGGTCGGAGACCGGGGGGACTGTCCGGCCGTCCCGACAACGGAACGTCACGTTCGACCCGGCGACCGCTGTCGAGCACGCCCGCGCTTGGTCGACTGCGTCCTCGATGGCGGCCTTGAAGTCCTTCCGTAGCTCCGTCTCGTTGCCAGATCTCGCTGCCAACGTGAGCTTCTTCGACTTGGCCTGAACCACGATGGCGCGATCGCCGAAGATGACCAGCACGTCGATCTCGCCGGCGACTTCACGTTTCGACTTCATGATCTCCACGTTCTGGAACACGCGGTCTTGACCGAATACGTCGATCAGCCGATCGAACGCAAAGGCCTCGGTGAAGTCGCCCCTGTGCTGCTGTGCCTGTGGTGCGTACGTCTTGTCATCGAGCATCCAGTAAGACGGCGTGTTGTAGAGGGCCTCCGCGACGCTGTAGTGCTGTAACAGGAAGTACTCGTCATCCGACTTGCGGATAAACGGGTAGGCGTAGGCGACATTGAACTCGTGCAGCGACGTGAACGTCGCGTTGCGCTCGCCTGCCGGCAACGTGAACGCCTCGACGACGGCCAGGACATCAGTGGGCGGCAGACCTGCGCGGTCAGCAACTTCCGCAGGCGAGAATGTGAAGCCGGGCAGCATCGATCTGTGTCCGAACGGCGCGCCCGCCAAGCCGGCAAACGTGTGAGCGACCCGCTGCTGAAGAATGTCAACGACCGTGCCGCATACAGCATGCGCTACGTCCAGGCGGATGCCTTTGTTGGCCAGCAACCAGTCGGCATCCGCGCGGTACTTCTGCAGTGCCATGTCACGATACTGGAAGGCGTACGCGGACAACCCACCATAGAACATGATCTCGCGGAGGACGCTACCGGCAGTAAATGGATTGGACGACGGGGCGGCTTGTGCGTCCTCGAAGATCCTGGCCGTCCCCGGCTGTAGGATGGCTTGATGGAGTTCCTGCAGCAAAGCATGGGTCTGGTTGAGATACCTCATGATCTCGCTCGGCCCGGGAGTACCAAAGTCGATCGTCGCCTGCATCATCAGCCCGACCAGCGTGTTGATTTCCGCTGGAATCAGGCGGTTGCCGGAGTAAAGCTGGCTCATCGCTTCTACCGTCATTTCCTTGTCGAACAGCACGATCTCGGAATGCAGGCAGAGAAGCGCCAGGGCGTGGACATACCCCGGAGACCCGCAGAGGGAGGCCAGGTCCGCGAATACATCAGACTCCGGGCGTGGCGCCCCACCTGGCGAATTCATGACCGCACGCGTACGTGCCGCCACAGTGTGCGGGGCCTACCGTTACGGAGAAGGGCCGCTGGAGAACGTAAGGGGCGGAGTCCGCCCGTCCCGTTAACGGTCGCCGCGGGGGGTAATGTCTCTTCGATCTGCACAGGGAGCTTCCGTTGACGTTGGGAAAAATTAGGATACCATAGGTCCCAATTGTTCCCAATCACGCGGAGACGTCACCAATGCCCGCTTCCGAGCCTGCCTTGCAGCCAATGCCCGAGCCGCACATCCACGCCTCGACCGAAACCTGCCCGACCTGCGATCAGCCCATTCCGAATGAGAAGGCCATCGAGATTCGAGCACGGGCCGAGGCGCAGAAACGCCACATAGACGAAGCGGCGAACACCCGCGCCGACCGGCGCATCGCCGCCGAGAAGGAACGGATCGAGACGGCAGCCGCCGTTACGATCCGCGCACTTCGCGAGGAAAAGGAGCAGGCGCTTGAGAAGGCAAGCGCCGAGGCCGACTCGCGGGTCGAGGCTGCCCTGGCGGAGGGTCGCAAGGCGGTCGAAGCGGATCTCCGGCAACAGCTCGCCGCAGCGGAGAAGGCCAAGACCGAGGCCGCGGAGCAAACGCAGGAGGCCCTCAAGCGGCTGCAGGCGGCCGAGGAGGAGCGCGACCAGCAGATCAACACTCGAGTCGGGGAGGCCCGCGACGCGCTGGAGAAGGCCAACGCCGAAGCGCTCGCGCAGGTCAGGTCGGAAAACGATAAAGAAAAACGCAAGCTCACCGAGAAGCTGGAGGCCTTGCAGCGCCAACTCAAGAAGCAGCGGGCCGACGAACTTGGAGAAGGTGCGGAGGTCAAGCTGTTCGACGATCTGAAGGCGCGGTTCCCGGGCGACAAGATCCGGCGCGTGGCGAAGGGCGTCTCGGGGGCCGACATCCTGCACACGGTTGTCCACAATGGTCAGGACTGCGGAACCATCATCTATGACAGCAAGAACACGGGCGCCTGGCGCACCGACTATGTCACCAAGCTGGTGCGGGACCAGACGGCTGCGAAGGCGGACCACGCCGTTCTCTCCACACTCAAGTTCCCCGCCAACACGTCCCTAGCCGAATTCCGCGACGGGGTTATGATCGTCAACCCGGCGCTTGCGGTTGCGATCGTCGCGATGATCCGTCGCCACCTGCTGGCGGTGCACACATTGCGCTTGAGCAAGACGGAGCGTACCGAGAAGATGGCCGCCCTGTACGACTTCATCACGTCCGAGCGGTGCACCCACCTGCTGCAGCGCATCGACTCGGACTCGGACGCGTTGCTCGACCTGCAGGTCGCTGAAAAGAAGGCCCACGACAACCACTGGAGGAAGCAGGGGACGCTCCTTCGCTCGATCCAGAAGACCCGCGCGGATCTCGACGTCGAGATCGACTCCATCATCGGCGCGCGCGACGCCGGGGAGGATCAGCCGTGACACCGTCGCAGCCGCGCGGCGGCCGCAGCAACATCGTCGGCGTCGGACTGCAGGAGCGGCGTCTCGGCGCGACCGTCCTCAACACGTACCGCACCACGCTCGACATCGACGACATCGTGCCGAACGAGCGCCAGCCGCGGCTGGGCGCCAAGAAAGACGAGGAACTGCAGCGGCAGATCGTCGCCAACGAGGGTCTGTTCGAGCCCCTGCTGGTCGAACCCCACCCCGACCTGCCGGACAAGCACCGGATCATCGACGGAGAACGACGCTGGACCAACTCCTCCGTGCTGGTCGGCCAAGGCCAGGAGCGGTATCGCAAGGTCCCGGTCGAGATCACCGACCGGACGCTGTCCGACGAGGAACGGCTGCGCATCTGGATCTACATTCACCGCCAGCGAAAGGAGTGGAATGCGCGCGAGAAGGAGATGGTCGCTTACCGGCTCGTCGACTTGGTCGGGCGCGCCAGCGCGGCGAACATCCTGGGCATCTCCCTGCGCGAACTCGACAAGCTCGTCGAGGTCTACGAACTATCGTCGCGCTTCAGCGGCCTGCGCGACCCGGGTGCGGCCATTACGTGGGCTCGGGAACTCATGGGCCTCAGCAAGAAGATGCTGACCCCCAGCGTCGTCGATGCCGTCGTCGACAAGGTGCGAGCGAAGCGCGTCACCAACTCCAAAGACCTGCGCAAGCTCCGCAAGATCCTCCCCGATCCGGTCGCGCGCGAGCACTTCCTGTCGCGGGAAGGAGACATCGACTCCGCTATGTTGCGGCTCGCGCCGCCGGAGAAGAGAGACAACAAGGGCGGCCTCGCCGGCGATCTTCGGACGGCGATCGAGGCGATGCAGCGTGTGCCGTGGACCGCGCTGGCCGAATTCGAGGGCGACCCGGAGATTCTCCAGACGATCGACGAGGCCGAAGCGTTGCTGAAGTCCCTGCGCAAGACGCTCTCAAAGTAGCCCATCATGGCCGTACTCCCGGGGCGCTCAAGCACATCGGGCGGCGTCGACCGGTCCCGGAGCGCGTTACTGTGCAACGTGCCAGCCCGCCCCTCAAGTGCGACGCCTGCAACCACGAGCACTTGGTGGCGTTCTCCTGCAAGCGCCGCGGCTTCTGCCCGTCCTGCGGCGCCTGCCGGATGATGGAGTCAGCGGCTCATCTGGTCGATCATGTCCTTCCCGCGCCGCCGATCCGTCAATGGGTGCTCACCGTTCCCTATCCCCTGTGGTTCCTGTTCGCCGCCAAGCCGCAGGTACTGGGCCAGATCCTGGGCGTGGTCTATCGAGCCATCTTGACCCACCTCCTCAAGCGGACCGGATTCACCGTCGCCTCCGGAGCCAGGACCGGGGCGGTCACCCTCATCCAGCGCTTTGGATCCGCGCTGAACCTCAACATCCACTTCCACATGCTCTTTCTCGACGGGGCCTATTCATTCGAGGGTTCGCGCCCGATGTTCCACCAGGCACCACGGCCGACTCCCACCGAGCTCGCTCGGCTGCTGCACCGCGTCGCCCAGCGTGTGGCTAGGCTGTTGGAACGCCACGGCCTCCTCCTGCGCCACCCCGACCGCGACTTCCTCGACATCGAGCCCGGCGAGCCGTTGTATTAGCTCGTCGGTGCGTTCACCCTTTACCGCATTGCCATCGGCCCAAATGCGGGCTGCCAGGCACTTACATTGCGCACCGTCCCAGCGCAGCCGCAACCCGTCGCTTCAATCCTGCTCGCCAAGCAGCCGGGGTTCTCCCTTCACGCGGCCATCTGCTGCGGGGCCAACGAACGTGACAAGCTGGAAAAATTCTGTCGTTACATCGCCCGACCGGCGATCGCCAATGAGCGCCTCTCTATTAGCGAGGGAGGGCAGATCGTCTACAAGTTCAAGCAGCCGTTCCGCAACGGTACGACCCACGTCGTTCTCGATCCGCTCGACGAGTTGATGGCGCACACGCATGTGGGCCACCCTGCGGGCGACCTACGGTCGTCCAAATCGGCAGTTTTGCCTGTTTGTCATGGCCCATCTCGCCGCTTTGATTACTTGCCCAAGACTCGACCCCACCCGGCGCCCGACTCAAACCATCCCTATCGGCCGTACTCCCCAAGCCACGCCTTTCGGGCGGTTATCCTTCCTATGCCCTATCGGTGGCCAAGCAATCGGGCGCTTGCCGGGGCGTGCTAGACTGCCCGGTCCTTCCCCCGGAGATTCACCATGGCTCGATTGGGCGTCCTATTGGTTGCTTGGTTCGCAATCGTCCCCGTGACGCTAGCGAAGCCGTTTCACTTTATAGCGATCGGTGACACGGCATACAACTTGCCACGTGACTATCCCGTCTATTGAGCACTGATCCAGACCATCAACTCGACAGATCCAGCGTTCACGATTCATGTTGGGGATACATGGGGCGCGATGGATTGCAGCGATGCCGAACATCAGCGCATTCGGGACTTTTTCGCGAAGTACGACCATCCAGTGATCTACACGGCGGGGTGACAACGAGCGGGTTGATTGCCTCAAGCCGGAGATCGTGGAAATCGCCTATCGATACATTTCGGGAACGGGATCGAAGGAAGATCTGGCCGTCATTGCGGACGGCCTGTCGCTGGAAGACGGATATGACCGCAAACTCTCGGCCGATGGGTTCTCGAGCTTGGCAAACATCCGAAGCGTGTTCTTTGCCGACAACAAGAGCCTCGGCACGAATCCCATCGAGTTGATGCGACAGGCCGATGTTTCCGAGTTTGGCGACATGGTCGAGAACGCCATCTGGACGCACGAAGAGGTTCTTTTCGGCACCGTGCATGTAACCGGCTCCGGCAACAACTTCTTCATCAACAATCGGGAGCGCGCTCTCGAAGCAATCGCCCGCAACAAAGCCAATGTCGAATGGATTAAGCGAATCTTTGGAGAAGCGCGGGAAATTGACGCGAAGGCCGTGGTGATTGCCCTCCATGCGTCGCCATTTGAGTTTTCCAACCGCCGGGATGGCGAGTTTACCGGGCTTGCCGTACGTGGCGGGGCCAATGGCCCGTTCCATTGGATCGTATTGGCCATTCGTGACCTTGGCGCCGCTTTCGAGCGGCCGGTGCTCATGGTCCACGGCGATTACCACGAGTTCGAGATCGACCGGCCGTTCCTGGTCTACGCCGGCGAAAGCGAACCGCCGAAATACGCCAACATAACGCGGCTGCAAGTGTACGGGGCGCCGGAGATCAAGGCGGTGCGCGTGTCTGTCGAGCCGGACACACCCTGGGTCTTCAGCTTCGCGCCGCTGCACAATTGACGAAGTGGACTCCGTTTGTTGACGTGCGCTTGAGGCTGAGGCTGAGGCTGGGGCTGAGGCTGGGGCTGAGGCGATGGCCTCCCACATCTCCCGCGTCAACGCGCCGATCATCGACCTTCGAACACTGCTCGCTCAGGGCAAACCATCCGTTTGACGAATTGCAGATTAAATCTTGACAATTTGAAGATTAAATTTGCAAAATGTCAAATATGTGGATTGATCGACTGGCTTCCAGACAGTTGCGCCAACTCGCCTCGACCTTTCCGGCCGTGCTCGTCACAGGCGCGCGGCAGACCGGCAAGACCTCGCTCGTGCGTCGGCAGTTCCCGAAATACAGCTACGTCAGTCTCGACCTGCCATTGCTCGCGGACCAGGCGGAAAAGTCGCCGGACAGCTTTCTCGCGGCGCATCCACCGCCACTGATCATCGACGAGGTCCAATACGCCCCAAGCCTGTTCCGGCATCTGAAGGTCGCCATCGACCAGCAGCGTGAACGTCGCGGACAGTTCATCTTGACGGGCTCGCAGCAGTTCGCGTTGATGCGGGAAGTTGGGGACAGCTTGGCGGGGCGGTGCGGCCTGCTCAATCTGCCTGGGCTCTGCATCGAGGAAATCCGATCCTCCGGTTGGGAGCCAAGCGCCAAAAACACGGCGAACCTGCTGCGGCGTGGTGGGTTTCCAGAACTCTGGGCGAACCCGGAAATCGCTGAAAGGGATTTCTTCCAAGCCTATGTCAGCACCTACCTGGAACGCGACCTTCGACAATTGATCCGGGTCGGCAGCTTGCGTGACTTCGAGCGATTCGTTCGAGCCTGCGCGGCGCGGGCCGGCAACCTGCTCAACCGCTCTGACCTCGCGCGCGATGTCGGCATCTCTCATTCGACCGCGAATGAGTGGCTTTCGGCGCTTCAGGCCGGAAATCAGGTCATTCTCCTGGAACCCTGGTTCGCCAATCTGGGCAAGCGGCTCGTCAAGTCCCCGAAGCTCTACTTCACGGATACCGGCCTGCTGTGCTTTCTGTTGGGAATGGACGATCTGGCCATCGAGACCTCACCGCTCACCGGTCGCGTGTGGGAGAATTTTGTCCTCTCCGAGCTGCGCGCCCACTTGGCGCTTGAACACCCGGATTGGAGCCTGTGGTTTTATCGAGACCAGCAAAACCGTGAAGCCGACTTCCTCATCCAAGGGCCTTTCGACCACATCCGGCTTGCGGATGCCAAGTGGTCGGAGACCGCATCGCCCTCGGCCTTCACGCCGCTTGAGAAAACGGCCCGCATCCTGAACGCGAGCCGCGACGTTCGAAGCGTCGAGCTAGCCTTGGTAACCCGAAGCAGCCAGAGCGCTCGCCTCGGTGACAACAGGCGCGCAATTTCGGCTTGGCGAATCGCGGACATTGCGCACTAATGGCTGGCAGCCGCACCTCGGTATCTTCGCGACGAAAGCCGGTGAGATAGACGGGCTGGCCGCTCTGCCGCGCCGACTGCCCCTATTTGCCGGTGAAGTTCCCGACGCGCCGCTCGGCGACCGCTCGAATGCCTTCCTTGTGGTCATCGGTCGACTGCAGCCACTTCTGTTCGGCCCATTCCTTGTCGGTCTGCTCACGCACCTGCTGCGCGAGCCCCTCGCGCATGGCCGCGCGTATGGTCAACAGCGACAGCGGCGCGTTCTCGGCGATCTCGGCGGCGAACTCCATGGCCCTCGTGCGCAGCGAGGCGGCATCGGTGAGGATGTCGGCCAACCCCCACTCGTAGGCCGTCTCGCCGTTGATGCGCCGGCCGGTGAGGAACAGCAGGCTCGCCTTCTGCCGGCCGATCAGCCTCGGCAGGGTGTGGGTGAGGCCGAAGCCGGGATGAAAACCCAGCTTGACGAAGTTGGCGGTGAACCGCGCCTCGGGGCAGACGACCCGGAAGTCCGGCATGACGGCGAGCCCGAAGCCGCCGCCGACCGCGGCGCCCTGGATGGCGCCGATGACGGGTTTTTTTGCTTCGAACAGGCGCACCGCGGCGGCGTACAGCTCGTTGCCCCAGCCCTCGGGCCGCTGCTCGCTTTCGCGTTGCGTCCTGGTGCTCGCGAAGTTGCGGCCGGCGCAGAAGTGCTTGCCCTGGGCGGCCAGCACCAGGGCGCGAACCTCCGGGGTCTCGTCCATGCGGTGAAAGGCATCCCCCAATGCATGAATCAGGTCTTCGTCGAAAAAGTTGTTCGGCGGCCGCTGGATTTCCACCAGCGCCACGTGGTCGTGAATCTCGATGGCGACATCGCCGATCCTGTCCATGCTTCGGTCTCCTGTTTCGGCAAGCGGCCTTTATAGCCGATCGCTGTAGCGGATGCATTGACTGAGGCACACGAGCGGCCGCCGGTCATGGTGGGCAAGCCCGGGCTAATGGGTTAACTTGATTCTGGAGGGAGCGATCATTCCTGGAGGCATGCCATGGCTGAAGCAGTTGCGTACACAGTTCCAGAACACGTACCGCCGGCGCTTGTCTACGACTTCGAACCGGAGTATCCCCTCGAAGACCTGAAGGAGCCATACGCGCTGCTCGATCGTATTCGCGAGCGGGCGCCGGACCTTTTCTATCTGCCCAGAGACTGGCGGCCGGGCCGGGTTACGGGCACCTGGGTCGTGCAGACCGCGGAATTGATGCGCGAGGTGTTCCAGAACGGCGAAGTGTTCTCCAGCCGCATTATCGTGGGTGGCGGCACGAACGTATGGCCGCGCAAGCTGGTTCCCCTCGAACTCGACCCGCCCGAGCACACGAAATACCGAAAGCTCCTGGCCTCGGAGTTCTCGCCGAAGATGATCAACGGCCTGGAAGAACCGCTAAGAAAACTCTCCGCGGAGATCATAGACGGGTTTGCCGGGAACGGTTGCGTGGACTTCATGGTCGAGTACGCGCGCGTGTTTCCGATCATCGCGCTCATGGAACTGGTCGGATTTCCGCTTGAGCGGCGCGAACAGTTCTCGAAATGGGAGCGGACCATGTTCCAGGGCAAGGCCACCGAGGAACGGCAGGCCGCGGGGGTCAAGGTCGCATCGATGATCGCCGAGCTGGTGGAAGAAAAGCGGGCGAACCCGAGCGACGACCTGCTGAGCCAGTTGGTCAAGGCGCGCATCGACGGCGAGCCCATCGCCCGGGACAAGCTGGAAGACATGGGCTTCCTGCTGTTCCTGGCCGGCCTCGACACGGTTACGGCGGGTCTCGGCCATGTGTTCCGCTACCTTGCGGAGCATCCCGCGGAGCAGCAGCGGCTACGCGACAACCCCGAGTTGATCCCGGAAGCCATCGAGGAGCTGGTGCGCTACCACAGTTGGATCAACACCAGCCGCGTGCTGGCCCGCGACCATGTGTTTCACGGCGTGCAGATGCGCGAGGGCGACCATGTCATGTGCGCCACCTACCTGGCCAGCCACGACGCGGCGAGCATTCCCGACCCGGACCGGATCGACTTCCACCGCGCACCGAACCCCCATCTGGGTTTCGGCGCCGGCGTGCATCGCTGTGCCGGATCGCATCTCGCGCGTCGCGAACTGCGCATTGCGGTGACGCAGATGCTCGCGAGGGTTCCGCCGTTCCGCCTCCGGGAGGGCGCGGAACTTGCCTATGACGGCGGGCAGGTCACTCTCGGCAGCCTGCCTTTGATTTGGGACGTTTAGTCACTGGAATATCCAGCAGCGGCGCAAACTGCTGCACGCCATCGAAGTCCCGCTCCGCCAGACCGCCTGACATGGCCGGTCGCGGTATGGTCACCTTGATGATCTGTGCCGGCGCGTACTCGTGGATTTCTATGGATTCCGGCGCAATGCCATAGAGCGAGCCGACCACCGTCGGGTTGATCGCCTGACTCGCAACGGCGAGGCGGAAGGTCTCCTCACCGGCGAAGCCAATGTCGAAGGTCAGTCTGGTGGCGCCCGCGTTGGTGCTCTTGATAAAGCTCGCCAGTTCATCCAGCGTCATTCCTTCGCCCGCGGCCATCACACCTCCTGCATTTCCACCGGGAAAAGATCCACAAGCTCGCGTTCGTCAATCCCCATCAGGTGCCAGATGCTCCATTCATAGGCGGGCCCTACATCAATGAGGCTTGGAGAGAAGGGATAGGCGAAATTTCCTCCTCCTCCCATGCGTCCCACGATGTCCAGCCTCGAGCCCGATGGGCCAAGCCGGCTGGCAAGTGCGCCGGCAATTTCCGGTGTTCGCCCGACAACGTCGACGATCAGACC
>CAZWZH010000239.1:0-11557 GCA_964638775.1 uncultured Pseudomonadales bacterium | reverse complement strand
GACCAGTGGCGACCCCGTACCGCATACCTGCTCTCGGTGCCCGATCGAAGCGGTCAATCGAATCGTCGATTCCCAGAAAAACATTTATTTATCAATGGGTTGAATATTTTTCCATCAAAGAACTGCAGAGCCCAGGCAATGTGTCCGATAGTAGACGGCGCACAGGGCGCTGCCGCAAGAGCAGATGTCTCGTATCCGTGTGAGAGATTGGCGAGCCCGGCGCGGTCGCCGCGGTTCTTGACGGGGCGGCTTAAACGAACGGAATCCAGCGCAGCCAGCGCCGCTTCTTTTTCTGTTTCTTCGGCTCCGCCTCCTGTCCGGCCGGAACCGGCGGGGGCGTGAACCCTTCGGGATGCTCCAGCGTGAGCGGCGGCGGCACCTCCGGGCGGTCGAGCACGCCGAAGGTCATCAGGTTCATCCAGGACCGGTCGCGGTTGCGGATTCGCTCCGCCAGCACCAGATCGCCGTTCACATCGAAGGAGGAGTGATTGGGGTAGTTGATCGCCAGAACGCGCATGGCATCGTTGGCGGCTTCGGTGAGGCCGAGCTTGTAGTTGGCTTCGACCATCACGATCAGGGCCTCCGGAATCGGCTCATCGGCGGTGGGGTAGTTTTCGAGCACGTAGCGGGCGCGGTTGGCCGCGGCCACGTAGGCGCCCCGCCGCAGGTAGTAGTCGGCGATGTAGAGTTCCGAAGCGGCCAGGACGTTTCTCAGGTACACCATGCGCTGGCGGGCGTCGGGTGCGTACTGGCTGTGCGGAAAGCGCTGCAGGAGCTGGGCGAGGTCGGCATAAGCCTGGCGCGCCGCCGTCATGTCGCGCTGGGAGATGTCCGACGAGAACACCCGGTCGAGCAGGCTGCGGTTCTTGTTGTAGGCGGCGAGCCCCTTCAGGTAGTACGCATAGTCGATGTTGTCGTGCTGCGGATGCAGGCGGATGAAACGGTCGGCGGCGTTGCGGGCGGTGTCGTGGTCGGAGGACTGGTAACGGGCGTAGACGAGTTCGAGCTGCGCCTGTTCCGCATACCGCCCGAACGGAAAGCGCGCTTCAAGGCGTTCGAGCACGTCGATGGCGCGGTCGTAGTTGCCCGACCTGAGGCTCCGTTGGGCGTTGCCGTACAGGATCTGCTCGGTGGTGTTGAGGTCTTCGTCCTCGCCCCTGTCGCGCTTGCCGATGAACGGAATGTACTGGCAGGCGCCGAGGACGCCGAGCAGGACGGCCCCGAGTATCAGGCGCGGCGCCAGGGTGGTAGCGGCTCTCATGAATGGTAATCTATCACCAACCCCCCGGTGTCTCCAAAAAAACCGCGCTCCAGTCAGGCCCACTCCTTGGATTCACAGCCCCACGCAGTCGACGTTCCCCCGGAGCTGGCCGGTGAACGGGCCGACCGTGCCGCCGCGTTGCTGTTCAGCGGATACTCTCGCGCCGTCCTGACGCGCTGGATCCGTCAGGGCGCGCTCACGGTGGACGGTCTTGCCACGGAGCCCGACCGGAAAATGAAGGGCGGTGAGCGCCTCGCGCTGGCCGCGGACGCGGAACTCGGTGGCGCGGATTCGCCGGCGGGGAACTGGGCCGTTCCCCAGCCGGTCGATTTCTCGATCGTCCATGAGGACGAACATTGCCTGGTGGTCGACAAACCGGCGGGCATCGCGGTGCATCCGGGCGCCGGCAACCCGGACGGTACGCTGGTCAACGGCCTGCTGCGCCACCGGCCGGACCTGGGCAGGCTGCCCCGTGCCGGCATCGTGCACCGCATCGACATGCATACCTCCGGGCTGCTGGTGGTGGCGGCGACGCCGGCTGCGCAGCGGGTTCTTGCCGGGGCCATCGCCGCGCACACGGTGGGCAGGCGCTACTTCGGAGTCGCGGAAGGAGAGATGATCGCTGGCCGCACTATCGACAAGCCCATCGGCCGCGACCGCAGGAATCGCACCCGCCAGCAGGTGCGCGAAGACGGTCGCCGGGCGGTGACCCGGGTACGGGTCAGGGCGCGTTATCGCGCGCACACCGCGATCGAGGCCGCGCTGGAGACCGGGCGTACGCACCAGATTCGCGTGCATATGGCCAGCATCGGCCACCCCCTTGTGGGCGACCGCCGTTACGGCGCACGGGGCCGTCTGCCTCGCGCACCGCATCCGGAAGTGACGTTGACGCTGCGGGCATTCACCCGGCAGGCGCTGCATGCCGCGGCGTTGGAGTTCGACCACCCCGCATCCGGTGCCCGCTGCTCCTTCGAGGCGCCCCCGCCCCGGGACCTGGCGGAATTGGTTGCGGTGTTGCACCAGGACCGGGAAAGTCACGGGTGATTGCCGACGGGATGCGCGCAGGATGGATTGAAGCGGCCTGGCCGCTGGCCGGGCAGGCTCGCGCATTGACCACTTCGCGCGATACGGATGCATTCGCCGGCGCGGGCCTCGACGCCGCCGACGGGGAACCGGTGCCGGTGCCGGACTGCGCCGCCGGGCGGGAGTGGCTGAAAGATGCGACCGTGGGTGCGTACGGAAACCTGCAATGGCTCCGCCAGGTGCACGGCAACCGTTGCGTTCGGGCCACGTTCGACAGTTGCTCGACGGTCCCGGAAGCGGACGCCGTCTGGACCGATGCGAAGGGCCTGGGACTGGTGGTACAGACCGCGGATTGCGTGCCGGTAGCCATCGCCGATCCGAAGGGCGGCCGCATCGGCGTCGCCCATGGCGGCTGGCGCGGCCTGGCGGCCGGGGTGGTCGCATGTCTTGTGGATGCCATGGGCCCGTCCTCCGGGCTCGTCGCCTGGATCGGGCCCGCCATCGGCCGGGATGCCTATGAGGTGGGAGAAGATGTCCGCTCAACAATGCGCACGGCGTTCGGAGATGCCGTGGCCGGCGCGGTGTTCACGCCGGGTGTCCGGCCGGGCAAGTGGCAGCTTGACCTCTATGGATTGACGGCGCGGCTGCTCACCGCCGCCGGCGTCGGGCAGATCGGCGGCGATCGCCTGTGCACGTATTCGGATCCGCGCTTCCATTCCTACCGGCGTGACCGAACCGCAGGCCGTATGGCGACCGTGGTCTGGAAGACCTCGAACTTCGTTGACATGTCTGCGCATAAGCCCAAGAATAGCCCGCTGTTTTCCTATCCCGGCCAATAGTTCTGGGAAATCAACGAGTTAAACGTTGATTCGATAGCAGGCGCGGCGCGGCGCGAGGCGTCGGCCGCGGAAACCGGAGAGGCTTGTGGGTCAACGACCATGACCGAGATGCTTTCAGGGGCCGAAATGCTCGTCCGCGCGCTGCAGGACGAAGGGGTGGAGTACCTCTTCGGCTATCCCGGCGGCGCGGCTCTGCACATCTACGATGCCCTGTTCAAGCAGCAGAGGGTGGAACACATCCTGGTGCGCCACGAACAGGCCGCCACGCACATGGCGGACGGCTATGCCAGGGCCACCGGCAAGCCCGGTGCGGTGCTGGTTACTTCGGGCCCGGGCGCCACCAATGCCGTGACCGGCCTGGCCACGGCCTACATGGACTCCACCCCCATCGTCGTGATTTCCGGCCAGGTTCCCACCAACCAGATCGGCACCGACGCCTTCCAGGAAACGGACATGATCGGCGTGTCGAGGCCCGTGGTGAAACACAGCTTCCTGGTCAAGGATTGCGCCGAAATTCCGGAAACGGTCAAGAAGGCGTTCCACATCGCCACCACGGGCCGGCCCGGGCCGGTGGTCATCGACGTGCCCAAGGATACGACCGATCCGGATGTCACGGCGCCGTACCTCTATCCCGCCTCGGTGAGCATGCGTTCCTACAAACCGGCGGTGAAGGGCAACGCCAGGCAGATCAGGAAGGCGGCCGCCGCGCTCGTGAAGGCCCGGCGGCCCGTCATCTATACGGGCGGCGGCGTCATTCAGGGCGATGCCTGGAAGGTGCTCACCCGCATCGTCCGGCGGCTCGGTTTTCCGGTGACCAATACGCTCATGGGCCTGGGCGGCGTTCCGGGGGACGACGAGCGGTTCATCGGCATGCTGGGCATGCACGGCACCTACGAAGCCAACATGGCCATGCACCATGCCGACCTGATCATGGCGGTGGGCGCCCGTTTCGACGACCGGGTGACCAACAACCCGGCCACCTTCTGCCCGGATGCGGCCATCATCCACATCGACGTCGATCCGGCATCGATCTCGAAGATCATCGCAGCGGACATTCCCATCGTCGGGCATGTGCGGAGCGTTCTCGACGGCCTGGAGAGAGCCCTGGATGCGGAAATCGCCAAGGCGCCGGAACTGCCCGATGAAAAGGCGATTGCGGCCTGGTGGAACCGCATCCGCAAGTGGCGGGCGGCCTACGGGCTCGATCACGACCTGTCCCTTGACGGGAACGGCATCGTGCTGCCCCAGCAGGTTATCCAGAGCCTGTACCGGGTAACGGGGGGCGAGGCGTACGTGACCAGCGACGTGGGCCAGCACCAGATGTTCGCCGCCCAGTACTACCGCTTTCCCGAGGGACGCCGCTGGATCAACTCCGGGGGGCTGGGCACCATGGGATTCGGCCTGCCAGCGGCTATGGGGGTGCAGTTCGCCTATCCCAAGGCCACGGTCGCCTGCGTGACGGGAGAGGGCAGCTTCATGATGAACATGCAGGAGCTGTCCACCTGCCTGCAGTACGGGTTGCCCATCAAGATCGTCTGCGTCAACAACCAGGCGCTCGGCATGGTCAAGCAGTGGCAGGACATGCAGTACGGCGGCCGCCTCTCCCAGAGTACCTACAGCGATTCCCTGCCGGACTTCAAGACCCTGGTGGAAGCCTTCGGCCACGTGGGATTCCGGGTGGAGACGCCGGGCGACCTGCACGAGGCGATGCGGGAAACCTTCAGCCCGGCGCTGAAGGACAAACTGGTGTTCCTGGACGCCTGGGTGGACCCGGACGAGCACGTCTATCCCATGGCCATCAAGGGCGGCTCCATGCGCGACATGTACCTTGACAAGATCACCACCAGCCAGCAGGGAGACTACATGTGATGCGCCGCATCCTCGCCGTGCTGCTGGAGAACGAGGCGGGCGCGCTTTCCCGCGTGATCGGGCTCTTCGCCCAGCGCAACTACAACATCGAGACGCTGACGGTGGCGCCGACGGAGGACGCGACGCTCTCCAGGGTCACCATCGTCACCGACGGGGGCGATGAGAAGATCGAGCAGATCACCAAGCACCTGCACCGGCTGATCGAGGTGGTCAAGGTGCTGGATCTCTCCGAGACGAATCACATCGAGCGCGAGCTGATGTTCGTCAAGGTGCGCGCGGAAGGCGCCGGACGGGCGGAAGTAAAGCGCACGAGCGACATCTTCCGGGGCCAGATCGTGGACGTGACGTCGGATGCCTACACGGTGCAGCTCACCGGCGCCAGCGACAAGCTCGACGCCTTCGTGAGAGCCCTGGGCAAAGCCACGGTTCTGGAAGTGGTCCGCTCGGGAGTGTCGGGTATCAGCCGCGGCGACAAGGTGCTCAGCGCCTGAGGCTGCGCGAAGCCGGCTGGGGAAGCGATATGGTTTCAAATATGTATTCCATAAAATTCAAAGAGTTGAGACATTTTCCATGAAAGTTTATTACGATAAGGACGCCGACCTATCGATCGTCCAGAACAGGAAGATAGTTGTTGTCGGCTACGGATCGCAGGGGCATGCGCACGCGAACAACCTGCGCGATTCCGGTGTGGAGCAGCTTGTTGTCGCGTTGCGAACGGGTTCGGGATCCCGCATCAAGGCGGAAAATGCGGGCTTTGGTGTGGCGGAGGCGGCACAAGCCGCGGCCGACGCCGACCTGGTGATGATTCTCACGCCCGATGAACTGCAGCCGGCGCTTTACCGCGACCACATCGAACCGAACCTCAAGGAAGGCGCGGCCCTGGCCTTCGCCCACGGGTTCAACATCCACTTCGAGCTGATCGAACCGCGGGAGGATCTCGATGTCATCATGATCGCGCCCAAGGGACCGGGGCATACGGTGCGCTCCACCTATGTGGCGGGCAACGGCGTGCCGAGCCTCATCGCCATCGGGCAGGATGCCACGGGGCAGGCCAAGGACCTGGCGCTTTCCTACGCCTGCGCCATCGGCGCCGGCCGGGCCGGCATCATCGAGACCACCTTTCGGGAGGAGACCGAGACGGATCTCTTCGGCGAGCAGGCGGTACTCTGCGGCGGCAGCGCGGCCCTGGTCCAGGCGGGGTTCGAAACACTGGTCGAAGCCGGTTACGCGCCGGAGATGGCTTATTTCGAGTGCCTGCACGAGCTGAAACTCATTGTCGACCTCTACTACGAAGGCGGGGTCGCGAACATGTGGTATTCGGTATCCAACACCGCCGAGTACGGGGGCCTCACCCGGGGTTCGCGCATCGTCACCGACGAGACCAAAGCGGAAATGAAGCGTATGCTTGAGGAAATCCAGAGCGGCGCCTTCGCCCGGGAATTCGTCGGCGAGAACCAGGCGGGGGCGCCGGGCATCAAGGCGCGGCGCCGGCTCACGGCCGCCCACCCGCTTGAAACCGTGGGCGCCAGGCTGCGGGGCATGATGCCCTGGATTCAGGAGAACAGGCTGGTCGACAGAGCGAAGAACTGATCGAACGCATGGCTGATCCGGGCAAACCCAAGCTGCGGTCCGTGGACAGGGGCCTGGGCGGGAGCGAGCCTCCCGCCCGGAAGGGAACGTCCGGCCGCGCCGCGGCCGACAATGCCACGGACGCCGCATCCTCCGGTTCTTCGGCCTCCGCCAGGCTGCGCGCCGCTGCCGCACGCCGACGCGGCATTTACCTCCTGCCGAACGTCATCACCACCGGGGCGCTGTTCGCCGGGTTCTACGCCACCATCGCCGGCATGAGCGGCCGTTTCGGTGCCGCTGCGCTCGCCATACTCGCGGCGATCATCCTCGATACCGCGGACGGGCGGGTGGCGCGCATGACGCGCACCCAGAGCAATTTCGGCGCCGAGTACGACAGCCTGTCCGACATGGTGGCGTTCGGCGTCGCTCCGGCCCTGGTGGCCTTTCACTGGGGTCTTGCCAACCTGGGGCAGGTCGGCTGGGTGGTCACCTTCACCTACATCGCCTGCACGGCGCTAAGGCTTGCCCGGTTCAATACCAACGGCGACCTGGCCAGTTTCAAGGGGTTGCCGTCGCCGGCCGCGGCCGCGGTGATCGCCTGCACGGTATGGGTGTGGGAAGCCTATGCGGTGGGGGAAAGATCCCTGTTCTCCTCCTCCATGCTGGGCCTGATCACCACCGCCATCGCGCTGCTCATGGTGTCGAACCTCACCTACTTCTCGCCGAAGCAACTCGGCCTGAAGGGCCGGGTGCCGTTCGTGACCATGGTGCTCGTGGTGCTGGCGTTCGCCGTGCTGCTGGCCGATCCGCCAAGCATACTGCTGGCGCTGTTCTGCCTTTACGCCCTGTCGGCCCCTGCGCAGTTTCTCTGGCGGAAGTGGCGGCAACGGAACCCGCCAGCATGTTAATCCGCTCCAACGACACGGGCAAAATCAGGGGTTCGGAGATAACGCCCGAGGCCGTCTACCGGTCCCGGCGTGGGTTCGTCCGGGATCTCGGGCTTGCGGCGGGGGCGGGCCTCCTTGCCTTCGCGCCTCGATTGCCCGCGAACATGCCCGGCTCGAATCTCCCATCCGAGGACGAGCCGCTCACCCCCGAGTCGATCGTGACCGGCTACAACAACTTCTATGAATTCGGAACGGACAAGGAAGACCCCGCCAGATACGCCCACAACATGACGATCGATCCATGGACCGTGGAAGTGGCGGGCCAGGCAAAGAAAACGGGCCGATTCGCGCTCGAGGACCTGGTGCGGGGGCTCACCGAGGAGGATCGCGTCTACCGTTTCCGCTGCGTGGAGGCCTGGTCGATGATCGTGCCCTGGCGGGGCATCCCCATGCGGCAGGTTCTCGAGCGGTTCGAACCGAACGGGAACGCGAAGTACGTGGAATTCACCACGCTGTTGCGGCCGAGCGAGATGCGCGGCCAGCGGTCCCTGTTCAGCGGCATCGACTGGCCCTATGTGGAAGGCCTGCGGATGGACGAGGCCTACCACCCGCTTACCCTGATGGTGACCGGGGTATACGGCAAGGAACTGCCCAATCAGAACGGTGCGCCCTGGCGGCTGATCGTGCCTTGGAAATACGGGTTCAAGTCCGTGAAGTCCATCGTCAGGATCCGTTTCACGCGGCGGGAGCCGAAGACCACCTGGAACCTGACGGCGCCGAAAGAGTACGGCTTCTATGCGAACGTCAACCCGGAAGTCGACCATCCGCGCTGGAGCCAGGCCACCGAGCGGCGCCTGCCGAGCAGTTTCCTCAAGCCCAACCGCCGGCCGACGCTGCCGTTCAACGGTTATGCCGAACAGGTAGCCGGGCTTTACTCGGGTATGGATCTTGGGCGGTACTTCTGACCGCTTCCATGGAACCGCCCGTAACACGCAGCGAGTTTGCATGCGGCGCTTCCCTTTCGGCGCACGGCCAAGACGTCCTCCCGTACGCAAGGTGTTCAGACGAGCTTAACGCGCCGAAAGGGAAGCGCCGCATGCAAACTCTTTCCCGAGATTCGGCGTTGTTCCTTCCACGTCCTCGTGCCGGCGCGCCGGGTTGCCGACTCGCATAGGACAAATTGCAACCTGTTGAACTTTGCGTTTGAGAATGAGGAACCACGGTAACGCGACTTCAAGAGCGGTGCCGTGCCGTTGAACGTTCGAACGCTCAAGGTCCTCGCTTTCGTCATCCTCAGCCTGCCGCTGGCTTGGCTCGCGTTTGCCGTCGTTGGGGAGTTGCGCAGCCCCGGGTCGATGCTGGGCGCCGATCCGGGTGAGGCTGTGCTGCTGCACCTGGGCGAGTGGGGGCTGCGCGCGTTGCTGCTGACGTTGAGCGTATCCACGATCCGGCGGCGCCTGGGTTATGCGCCGATCCTGCGGGTGCGGCGCATGGCGGGTCTGTTCGCCTTCACCTATATCGCCCTGCACTTCCTGTTCTATCTCTGGTTCTTCACGGAGTTCGATGCCCGGCTGATCGTCGAGGAACTGGCGCAAAGGCCGTATATCACGGTGGGGTTCGGCGCATTCCTGATCCTGCTGGCGCTGGCCCTGACTTCGACCGACGGCTGGCAGCGCCGCCTGCGCCGGCGCTGGCAGCAGTTGCATCGGCTCGTTTATGTTGCCGCCGCGCTCGGGATACTGCATTTCTGGTGGCTGACCAAAGCGGGCTACGGAGAAGTGGTCTTCCACGGATCCTGGTTGGTACTGCTCTACGCCGATCGGGTGCAGGCGGCCAGGGCGAAACGTTCGAGACGAAGCGCCCGGGCTACCTGAAGACGTTGGCGATGTGCCCAAGAGCCGACCGGACGCCCAACGGCGCCCGGCAATCCGCATTGGCTCCGACGTATCGGCTGGGTTACATTTCCGAAACCGGAACACAGGCGGAATGATTGTCGAATGGGAGGTATGGCATGAGCACGCAACTGGCAGACAGGCAATGTGAGGCTTGCCGGCCCGGGTCGCCGCAAGTAACCGATGCGGAGCGCGCCGAGCTGATGTCGGCCCTTTCGGATTGGACCGTCGACCGCGTCGACGGCATGGATCAACTGGCCGCAGAATACCGGTTTGCCGACTTTGCGGCGGCCCTGGATTTCGTCGGGAAGATCGGTGCTCTGGCCGAGGCCGAGAACCATCATCCGAAGCTGGTGCTGGAGTGGGGCCGTGCCGAGGTGCGCTGGTGGACCCACTCCATCGGGGGGCTGCACCTGAACGACTTCATCATGGCGGCGCGCAGCGACCGGGTGTTCGCGGCCGGTGGGGGTGGAGCCGCCGGAAGCTGACGCGGGGCAATTGTGCCGCGCCCGCTGGCGCCCCGGGAAAGGCGGCGCCTGTCAGTTCAGGCGCGCGGCGTTGGCCTCGGCCAGTTTCGCCAGGCACTCGACCGAGTCTTCCCAGCCGATGCAGGCGTCCGTGACGCTCTGACCGTATTTCATTTCGTCCGGCGCGGTGATCTTCTGGTTGCCTTCCTCCAGGTTGCTCTCGATCATCACGCCCAGGATGCGCGGTTCGTTGTCGGCCAACTGGTTGCAGATGTCTTCGCAAACGGAAAGCTGCCGGCGGTGGTCTTTCTGGCTGTTGGCGTGACTCATGTCGACCATCACGCGCGGGCAGGCGCCGGCCTGTTCGAGCAGGCGGGCCGCATAGTGTACGGAGGGATTGTCGTAATTCGGTTTGCCGCCGCCGCCGCGCAGGATGACATGGCAGTCGTCGTTGCCGGCGGTCTGAAAGATGGCCGAATGGCCCTGCTTGGTCACCGACAGGAAGATGTGGGAATGCCTGGCTGAACCGATGGCGTCCACGGCCACCTGTATGGACCCGTCCGTGCTGTTCTTGAACCCGATGGGGCAGGAAAGGCCGGAGGCGAGCTGGCGGTGAATCTGGCTCTCGGTGGTGCGCGCGCCGATGGCGCCCCAGCTCACGAGATCGCCGAGGTATTGGGGAGTGATGGGGTCGAGATACTCGGTGCCGGTGCCGACGCCCATTTCGACGATATCGTGCAAAAGGCTCCGGGCAATGCGCAATCCCCGGTTGATGTCATAGGAGTTGTTCAGGTTCGGGTCGTTGATCAGGCCCTTCCAGCCGACCGTGGTGCGCGGTTTCTCGAAGTAGACGCGCATGACGATGAGCAGGCGGCCCTTGTGGCGTTCCACCTCTTCGCGCAACCGTGTGGCGTACTCCCGGGCGGCATCCGGGTCGTGGATCGAACAGGGGCCGACGATGACCAGGAGGCGCCGGTCGTCGCCCCGGATGATGTCGCTGATCTGCCGCCGCGAGCTGAACACCAGTTCCGACGCCGTGGGCGAGAGCGGCGACTCGGCGATCAGGTCTGCCGGTGCGGTTACTTCCTCCATCCCGGTAATGCGCAGATCGTCTGTCTGGTATTTCATCGCTCGATCCCGTTGGTTCCGTGGCGTCTGCGGCGCAACTGTGAAATGCTAACGGGCATCCCGGCCTGACACCGAAGCCATGCACGGGCTTGCCCTTGAACCGACCGTCAACCTTATCCACGAATCGGGGGTCTGGCAATTGCTGGTTTTGACCTTGCCGACATTGCGCTCCGGAGCCCGCCGGCGGCCTGCCGGGGATACGGGGAGACGGTAAGCGGTGCCCTCCGAGGCAGTTCGCTCCGGGGAGGAGATGCGCAGGCGGCTGTTGCGCGACATGGGAATCGAGTTCTGGTACGCGCGGGGCAGGGCGCGGGTACCGGCTTCCACCAGGGCGGGCGATGCGGCTGAGGATGCCGCCCCCGGGATCGGCAAGCTGGGCGGGGAACGGGCCGATGACGGCGTACCGGACCCATCGGATGGCGACCGGTCGGAAACTGCATCGGTGCCGTCGGGGCCTGGCGCCCAAGGGTCGGGCGCCGAAGTTGAAGCAGAGCGCCGAGACGATACGGCATTCGCCGTTGTGGCGTTCGGCTTGCCGGGGGCGCTGCTGGTTGCCGATGCGTCCCGGCGCAGGGAGGAGGCGGTGCTTGCCCGGGACGTGCTGCGCGCGGCGCGAAGGGAC
>CAZWZH010000238.1:0-12153 GCA_964638775.1 uncultured Pseudomonadales bacterium | reverse complement strand
TCCAACGACCTGATGTAGGCGAAGATCGCCGCCAAGTCTTCCCTAGAGACCCCGGCAAACGCGGTGTAGGGAAACACCGGATACAGGTGCTTGCCGCTTCTCGAGACGCCGTCGCGCATGGCGCGTGAAAAGTCCGCCAGCGTCCATTCCCCTATCCCTGTCTCGGGGTCGGGCGTTATGTTGCTCGAATAAAGAGTGCCCAGTGGTTGGCTGGACCAATCGACGGCGATTGGGAAGGCAACGCCGCCCCCGAACGGGGGACCGTCGCTGCGGGTGTGGCAGGTCGCGCAGTTGCCCAGCGCAGCAAGGTAGCGGCCCTTCGCGAGCAGCGCGTCGTCTTGCGGCGTGTTCGCGATCCCTTGCGCCACGAAAGCGCCCGCCCAAAATCCGATGCACAGGGCCAGGGGCAATCGAGGCCGCGGCCGACCGGTGCCGACTCGACTCATCGGAATATCTCCCTCCGCACGGGGGAGCGCGAAACAGGCGCTATTCCGACCGGCGGTACTGGTCGTGACACTGGTCGCAGGTCAGCGCATCCATCAACGGGACAAGCGCGGCGTCCTTGCCAAGTTGCCGGGCGACTTCGAGGGTTTGCCCGGCGCCGTCCGCCAAGGCCTGCATCCGGGCCGCGAAGTCCTCGCGGTCGGTCCAGACCTGCGGCAGGGATTTGCCACCCGCCACGGCCGGCTCGAAAGCGCCGACCGACATGCGCGCGTTGCCGGCAAGCGCTTCAAGGTGGAGCAGGAAGTTTCGATCCGCGACCATCCAGGCCAGGATCTGCCCAAGCGCCGCGGTCTGCGCGTCCATGGCCCGCATGAGATGCTGCCGATAGACGACAGTCGCATCACCGGAAGCGTCCCCGGTCTCAAGCTTGTTTTCCGGCATGTCGAGCCTGTAGGCATCATGGCATTGGGCGCAGTGAAGTGCCTCGCGGATTCGCGCCGATGCAAGCTCGTTGACCGCTGCGGCATCCCGCAGCGCCGACAGCCGCTTGGTCTGTTCCGTGGCGCGCGCTGAGAAATCGTCCCAGTCTTCCCACACTTCTCCTCTTGCGTTGCCCCCCGAGGCGGGCGGCTCGAACGCGGGGAGTATCTGTGCGGAGGTGGCGGCCAGCGCAGCGAGGTGATGCTCCAAGTCCTGTGCTGGCGCCTGCTCGTCAAGCACAAGTTCCAAGGCCCCGACCTGGGCGCCAAGGGACTTCATGACGTTCTGCCGGTAGTCCACGTCATCAGGACCGGCAGCGTAGCCAGCGGGCAACGGGGCCCAGCAAAGGACCAGCAGAACAATAGCTTGTGCCCTAGGGCATAACCGGAAACTCATCGCCCAATACCGTGATTGCGCCAAATCCACTCGACCGCGCCTCTATGCCATGCCCCAGTATGTCACCGGGCACTCGGTCGCCGGCAAAGGTGTAGACCGGTCGGCCATGCCAAGTCCAGGCACGCACGGTCGGAACGCCTGCCCCGTAAGCGCCGGTCGCCTCGCGGAATGGCGGATGGGGCACTTCCGCGATTGCCCAGTTGCCCACGGACTCATCGTCTGATTCCGCCGGCACTGGGCGCCACTCTCGCGCACACTGTTCGCCCGTGCCGCAGACGGCGGAACGGTGCGCGGCCGCATCGCCGGACTCATCGCAATGCAGCCCGTCCGGGGCGCGGTCGAAACAATAGAATGCGTAGAGGGTACGGCCCTTCGCATCGCCATAGATCCAGCCGATTTCCGGCACGCTCATGTGCATGGTCAAGAATGCTGGACGCGGCCTAGCCGGCTGGAAAATTAGAGCCTGCCAGTGCCTGGCTTCCACGATGCGTTGTATCCGGTGCTGGGGCAGGTCTGTACGGGGGCGATGCAACGCCTTGCCGCGAAACGCCCATTGCCTGCTCCCGTCGGCGTGATCGATGATCGTGAATTCGTCCCGCGGCCTCGCCAGCTCCGGGGCGGATACGCGCGGCCAATCGGCATCTCCTGCACCCATTCCCTCGCCTGGCGTGAAGAGCAGCCCGCCATCGCTCCAGGCGAGCAGCAACCCCTGAACTTTGCGCACCAGTCCAACTCCAGGGGGGAGCCAGGGCTCCACCGGTACGGTACGCCACCGCCCGTAGCTCTCGAAACCCATGGTGCCGTTGACGTCGCCGGGAGCCAGGTCACGGGTGGCGGTGTACAGCGGTGACCCGTGGAATGTCCACTGCCGCATGCCGCCGGGCCTTTCCACGGTGCCGAAGGCGCCCATGATGGTGGCTTCGGAGTCGGCGGGATAAGGACGCCAGCGGTCCACGCAAGTGCTGCGAAATGCGGCCCCGGGGATGGGGTAGCCCTCGTCTCCCGGCGTTCGTTCGTGGCGCGCATTACTGCAACCGAACGTCCCCTCTTCGGGTCGGTCCATGCCATTGGTGTACAGGGTCATGCCCTCAGCCGTGGTGTAAATGGGGCCGGCTGCGTCGGAAGACCCGATGGCGATGGCCTCGGGCAGGCCTGCCTGGGCGTTCAACCCGTAAGCCGAAGCCGGACTGAAGACCGTCAGCCACCACAGGGCGCCAAGTGCCACCATGCTTGTGCCAGAAGTTTCCCGCCACTGCATCGCAAGAACACTATGGTCGTCAGGCGAGTATTTCCGAAATCACCTTCGACGTGCGCAGCGAACCGGTGCCCCACTCGCCGATGGAAAGTCCCATCAGGCGCTGCACCGTGTAACCGAGCCGGGTGGCCACGTCGCCGCCGCCGTCGATATGCAGCCCGGTTTTCAACAGCCCGCCCGCATTCCCCACGGTGAACATCGGAGTGCCCTGCAATTCGTGGGTCTTGGCGCTTTCATTGTCCGAGTGGGCGTAAACGAGCATGTGATCGAGCAGGGTGCCGTCGCCTTCCGGTTGGCTCGCCAAGGCATCCACGAAATAGGCGAACGCCTGGAACGCTTCCCGCAGGAAGCGGGAACTTTCCACTTGGATGCCCAGTTCGTCGTCGATCAGCTCCTCGTGGGTGATGTTGTGGTGCACGTTGGGCAGTCCCTCGCGGGTGAGCGACGAGGCGGAATTGGAATACAGCATGTTGAAGACCTTGGTCTGGTTGCAGGCCAGGGCCATGACCAGCAGATCCGTCATCGCCTTGTGGCGCTGCTCCACGAAACGCACGTCCAGGCCCGAGGGAATCTCCTCTGGAACTTCCGAGGGAATCCGGCAGGCTGGCGCCGGCGGCGGTTTCTCGAGTTGCAGCGCGAGCCGCCCTTCCAGTTCGCGCACCGCGGTGAAATGCTGGTCGAGGCGCGCCTTGTCGCCAACGCCCAGGTGCTTGGACAGGCCCTTCGACTCCTGCAGAACGCCCGAGAGGACGCTTTTGCGCACCATGGTGGCGGGGTCTGGCGCGAACTCGCCCGCGTTGGGGTCGGCGAAACCCGCTCCGAAAAGCTTCCTGTAGACCTCCACCGCCGAGATCTCCGGCGGGTTGGTGGCGTTGGCGCCATGGAAGCTGTAGCTGTCACGGGGATTGCCGGTGGCGGCCAAATTGAGCATGCGAAACGGCGTGCCGCCGCCGATGGCGCGGGCGATGGGCAGGTCGAGGCTCTCCCCGGGCAGGTCGCTGCGGCCGCTCGGCGTCGCCCCGCAACGCAATGCCACCCAGCCGGAGTAGTGGCATAGATTCGGGTTGCCGTCCGTCGGGATGGAAAACCGCGTGAACAGGTTGAGGTGGTGCTTGATGTCCTTAAGCGAGGCGATTTCCTCGGGCAGGTCGAAGTCCGCGCCGATTTTCTTCGGGATGAACGCTTGCTTGTTCATGCCGAGCCCCCAGAACCAAGTTCCGAAGCGGGTGGGCAGGGGCGATCTCGTCGATGCGAACGCGGTGCCGTTCTCGTTCAGAAAGCAGTCGAGCAGCGGCAGCCCCACGGCGACCGCGCCGCCGTTGAGCATGCCGCGCAACAGCCGTCTGCGGCTCAGTGGAGGGGACTTAACGTGCATGGGATACCTCCATGGCGACCAGCGCCGCTGGGGCCTTGAGCCGGTCGAAAGCCCGACTCATAGCGATTGTATATAGCAGGTTCCGGAACCGATAGCCATCCTCTTCGAACCGCGCTTCCAGGTAGCGGAGCAGCGGGCGGTCGGGTGGCTCAATCTCCCGTCCGGTGGCGTAGCTGTATGTGCGGCTGACCAGGCAGGACGTAAGCGCCGGGTCCTCCCGCAGCCGGTGGCCGAGCTCGATGGCATCCCTTACCGGCACGCGGTTCACCTCGCCGCTCGGGTCGA
This sequence comes from uncultured Pseudomonadales bacterium, assembly GCA_964638775.1. Classification (GTDB taxonomy): domain Bacteria; phylum Pseudomonadota; class Gammaproteobacteria; order Pseudomonadales; family Azotimanducaceae; genus Azophilus. Next base: position 7,918 of record CAZWZH010000238.1, on the reverse strand, counting down.
TGGGGGCGCCGTTTTCGGTGAGGCGGAACTGGCCGGCGCCGTCGAAGCGCTCGAAGATGAGCCCGAGTGGGTCGGTCAGGCGATGACAACCCGCGCAGATGGGGTTGGTGTTGTGCGCATCGAGCCGCTGCCGCGCAGTCCGGCGCTCGGCGGTGGCGTTCTCGAACAACTCGAAGTTGACGTTGGGGGGCGGGTCGGGCACTCGCTGGCACAACAGGGTTTCGCGCAATCCGCGGCCTCGGTTGGTGGGGGAGGTTCTGCCCGGATGGGAGTAGCGGGCCAGAAAGCCGACTAGGGTCAACAGACCCGCGCGGCGCTCCTCCTCCGCGAATTCATGGGGAACCCACTCGTTGGGACCGGCATGCACCGGCACCCGGTACACGGCGGCCAGGTCGCGCGTCATGAAGGTTCGGCGGGTGACGAACAGGTCCCGATAGTCGCCGTCACGATTCAGCAGGTGCTCGACGATGGTGCGCAGCAGTTGCTCGCGCGCCTGCATCACCACCTTGGAGGTGAAGGCCGGATAGATGACCGGATCCTTGGCCAGCAGGTCGAATCCTTCGGCGACCAGCATGTCGTCGAAGAACGCGCGCACGCCCTGCTCGATGCGTGGCGAGGCCAGCATGCGCTGCAGTTCGTGGCGCAGCCCGTCCGGCGTGTGCAGGAGCCCGCGCTCCGCCGCATCGAGCAAGGCGCGGTCCGGCGCCGCATCCCAAAGGAAGAAGCTCAGGCGCGAGGCCTTGGCAGGGCCGTCCAATCGCCACTGCCCGGGATTCGCGGGATCCGGTTCGGCGGTCTCCTCGATGTAGAGGAAGCTGGGGGAGACCAGCAGGTAGGAAAGCGCCGCCGAGAGGCCCGTGTGGAAATCGCCGGCATCCATGGCGGCGGTTCCCGCAAGCCGCACCGCGCCGTCGAGTTCGGCCGCGGTCAGAGCGCGGCGGAACAGCAGCCGCCCTACTGGCGCCAGGAATTCGCGGGCACAGGCGTCGTCGCGGCTCTGTCCCGCAGCGGGCCGGCAGGGGATGAGGAGGTCGCGATTCGCCTCGCTGACCACGGCTCCGGCGACGGCGCGGGCGGCACTTTCCATGGGCTCGAGGGCGCCGACGGTCATGACCGCCGCACGCGCACCCACCGCGGTCAGCCCCCCGGCCCTGGGAACCGGCGCAAACCGAACATTGGGTACGATGTGCTTGCCGAAAATCGCCTCGACGGTATTGGCGTACTGGCTCTGGCTGAGCAACCGCAACGACACTTCCCCGCCCGGATTGTCCGGTTCGGACAGGGGGTCGGCGGCCATGGAAGCCCCCGGAACCATCAGCAAGGCCAGCCCGGCGAGCAGGCTGAACCAGGCGATGACGCTTGTGCCGGCGCGATGCATCAGTAGCCTCTCAGGTCGGCTAGGGCGGCATCGTAGCCGGCCGGCGGGTGGACGATGAAGGTCCGCACCGCCTCGATCTTCAAAGACGCAGAGATCGCCGTACAACGGCCGGTTCCCGGGTCACGCCGGCCGTCGGCCAGGCGCACGGTCGCCGCATACATGCTCGGCGGGCTCCAGGCGGAATTGTCCACCGATACGGAGAGCCCCCGGCGGTACATCAGCCAGTAGTTCTCGAGGTCCTGGTAGCCGCCCATCAGGCCGGTCGCACCCTCTTCGGTGAGCTTGAGCCTGAGGTGCAGGTCGTACCAATCCCGGGTGCCGGTTCTGACATTCCAGCGCATGGTGAAACGGGCGTAGGGAACGGGGTCGATGGTCAGCACGCCGTCCTCGATGCGCCCACGGGTACGGGCGATCGGCGGCACCCGCCCGTCCACGCGCTGAGACAGGCCGGGACGGAACGCCTCGTCGCCCCGCTTGAGCAACGGATCGCGCCCCTTGTAGATCGACACGGCGACATCGTCGTCGTTGCGCTCGTCGTTCACGCCACTGATTTCGATGAGCGTGCGGTTCTGGGCATACTGGGGGAACTCCATCATCCGGTATCCGGCCGCTGCGCCGGTGGAGCGCCAGCCCTTGGTGCAGCCCATGGCCCGGTAAAGCTGGTTGTCCACTAGGCCGGGCCCGTCGGCATTCCGGTACTTCTGGTGCGCACAAGTGGTCGCCGTGGCGGAACCGTCCGCGGTGCCGTCGAGATCGAACCCGTGAGCGAATTGGCTGCGGACCTCCTTGTAAGGCAGCGGATCCTTGATGGCCCAAGGCAACGCCGTGGAATTTTCACCGTTCGGGCCCCGGTTCCAGCGATGTCCGAACCGCTGGCTGCGCTGTTCACGCACGCTCTCGTCGAGTGCGTTCCAATTGTCCTTTTCGGTGTGCTGCAGCCCGTCCGGGCACTCGACCTCGGCGTGGGGTGACTCCCAATGGCCTGGGCGTTCCATGGTCAGCACCAGTCCGATGGTCTCGCCGGGAGGGGCGGTCGAGACAGGCCCCGCGGCAGTTCCGCTACCGGCGGTGATGGCCAAAATGCCCGCCATCGGCAACAAAAGACCCCTAACCAGCCCCTCAGAGGCCGTTCCGCCGTACTGCTCCGATTGCCGATAGAGGCTTTTCGTTTGATTGGCTCCTTAGAGGCTGACCTTCACACCCGCCGTGAACATGGTGCCAATGATGTCGTAGAACGCCAGCGTCGGAAAGTTGAACCGGGGCGCCGCGGTGTTGGGCACCAAGGGCGGCTTGTTGTCGAACAGGTTGCGGACCGACACGTACAGTTGCAGGCTCCGGTCGTCGCGCATGTTCCAGGTGTAACTGCCGGTAATGTCGGTGTAGTACTGCGCGGAGACGGGCGGCTCGTCCCAGATCTGGTTGGGTTCATAGCCGAGCGTCAGCTTGCCGATCATGCGTTCCTGCAGCAGCAGCGACCAGGCCCCCCGTGTGTAATGCAACTGCAGGTGGGCTTTGAGGTCGGGGATCAGGTGGGTTCCGGCCGTCTCCACCACGGGCAGGAACGGGCTTGCCTGGGTCTTGTAGTCGTCGATGTAGGTGAGGAACAGGCGGCCGCCCAGCGTGCCGGCGCCCAGTTCCGTGTTGTAGGAGACCTCCAGGTCGAAGCCCTTGGTGTCGATCAGCGAGCTGTTGGTCGGGCCCGACAGCACCAGCGTCGGGAAGTTCTCCGGCGAGGTGTCCGAAGCCGAGATCGGCCGCTGCACCTGGCCGCAGATGGGATCTTCGCCGCCGCTGAAGAAGCACTGGTCCACAACGTTCTGCGTCGACAGCGTGGCAATGGCGCCTTCGAGTTCGAGGTCGAAGAAGTCCAGCGCCATGCTCAGGCCGGGCAGGAAGCTCGGCCGCACCACAACGCCGAAGCTCAGCGAATCCGCTTCTTCCGGGAACAGGTTGGGATTGCCGCCACCGGCAGTGAGCACCACGCCCCCGGCGCCGGTCTGCGGATCGTTCAGTGTCGACCGGCCCGCGGCGCCGCTCTGGCCGAGGTCGAACAGGGTGGGCGCCCGGATATCGCGGGACCGCGTGATGCGGAACAGCACATCCTCGACCGGCCGCCAGGTGCCGCCCACTTTCCAGGTGGTCACGGCGCCGCTGGTGCTGTAGTCGGTGCGGCGTATCGCGCCGTTGACATCCAGGGAGTGAAACAGCGGCATGTCCGCCAATATCGGCACGTTGACCTCACCAAACGCCTCCTTGACGTTCAGGTTGGCATCGGCACTGGCGCGGGTGGCGAACCAGAAGCGCGGAGCGCCGGGGGCGAGGCTGCGCAGGCCGGTTACCGGGCGTGCGACGGCCGGGTCCGTATTGCTGGTCATCTTGAAGTCCTGCCAGCGGTATTCGCCACCGACGGCGAACGACAGGGGGCCGGCGGGCAGGTCGAACAGCGTGCCGTTCAGCGCCACCGTTATCTGGTCCAGCGTGGTGTCCGCATCGTAGCGCCCTGTGCCGTGGATGTAGTCCACCGCTTCCGGCGATGCCGCGTTGACGCCCATGACGTTGAAGGGCACGCAGCCCGGGTACAGGTCCGGATGCGTCAGCGTTACCCGGCAGACGGTCTGCCCGGTCGCCGGGTCGACCACCGCGTCGGCCGCCGCGTGGAACTTGCGCAACTCGGGCGTGTTGATCTCCTCTGCGAACTGATCGCTCTCACCTCGCGCATAGTTCAGGTTCCAGGTGAACCGCTCGCCGATATCGCCTTCCAGGCCCAGCACGATGGTGAAGTGGTCGGTATCGTCCTTGGCCGGGGAGAGGGGAGAGTCGGTGACATACTTGTTGATGAAGAACACGTCGATGCCCTCGGCGGTCATCCGCTCCTGCAGCCCCGCGGGAATGAACGGGTTACCGCTGTACACCGCCTGGCCGAAGTCGAAGTAGTTGAAACCCGAGGTCACATCCACGTCGGCGATCGAGTACACGCCCATGACATTGGCCCGCACTGCGCCGAAATCATAGTCGAGTCGGAAGAAGGCCTGATTGGAGGCGGCGTCCTCGGTGATGGTCTGATCGATCTGCAGCGCGGTACCGTCGCCGCCCACCACGCTGGCGCCGGAGCCGGTGGGGGTGCCGAAATCGAAGAACCGGTATTCGCCGGCGCGAGGGAAATAGGTTCCGAACAGGGGCCCGCCCAGCGCATGGCCGCCGTCGCTGATGATCACCCAGCGGGCGTTCTCGTAGATGACCAGGGGATTGCCGGCGGTGCCCGGTGGGCCGCCGCCCGGGGTCTTGCCTGCCGCGATATAGGAGATCGTGCCCTGGGAGCCCCGGTCCTTCATCTTGATGCCTTCGGTCTCGAACCGCTCGAGACTGAACATGAAGTGGCCGCGCTCGCCAAGCTGAAAGCCGCCCGCCACGCCTGCCCGGTAGTCGAAGGAATCCCCATGCCTGGAGATGCCGGCGGAGCTTTCCACCTTCATCCCGGTGAAGTCGTGGTCCAGGATGTAATTCACCGCCCCAGCGACCGCGTCGGATCCATACGCCGCCGAAGCGCCGGCGGTCACCACGTCAACCCGGTCGAGGAGCATCTGCGGAATGATTTCCGAGTTCACGAAACCGGTGTAGGTGGTGGGCGGCAGGCGCACGCCGTCGAGCATGATCAGGGTGCGCTGGGAGCCGAAGTTGCGCAGGTCCAGCGTCTGCCCCCGCCCGGAGGAGATGCCAGCCTTGCTCCCGGAGTTGAAGCTGCGCGAGCCGATGAACTGCGGCAACTCCTGCAGCGCATCGACGATGTTGGTGGGATTGGATTGCCTGAGATCGTCGATCGGCGTAATGGTGACCGGCGTCGGCGCCTCGAACCCGTCGGTCCGCAGCCGGGTTCCCGTGACGACAATCTCCTCGAGTGCCGCGGCTTCCTGGGGTTCTTCTGCGCTCAGAAAACCCGGGAACGAAAGCAGACCGGCGCAAACGGCCAGGACGCCGGAAATACCACTGGCAGACAATAGCTTCTTGTTCATGCTGCTCCCCTATACCTCGGATGAGTTATACCGTGTCGCCCCGGCATTCTCAACAATGACGCCCGGTTTCGGGCAGGGTCGAAACGGCCGATCTTCGCGGTACTGCCCGCCGATCGAAAGCGGATCTGGATCGACCCAGATTCATTCACGCGGGCTAAAGGATGCGCAATTTCCAACACCTTCGACGGGACCGCTCAGGATCGCGCATTGCCCGCAACGCGCGTCCTCGTCTTCGGCAGTGAAAAACGCACATCCGGAACACCGGGTTGCCGGGTCGTCCGAGAGCGGCACGTATTCCATCGCCGAACGCAGGCTCGCGTCGGCGACGCTCAACAGGTCGGGATCGACACAGGGCCCCGCTTCGCCCGCCCGGGCGGCACGCGTGGTCATTGACCCGATGCACCACCCCAGGATTGCGGTCAGCCCACCCCGGATAAGTGCGCGCCGTGTCAGGAAGCGCCCGAACTCCCGCAGCGGTGCCCTGCCGCCAATGCCTGCCCCCTGAGCCATGCTCTTGCTGGCGCTCTTCTATTTGCCGATGCCGGAAGCCGCTGCTTCGGCGCGCAGGCGCTGCGCATCGGCTTCGAGCAGGAAACGATCGGCCGCCGCGCGGCCGGCAGACTTGGCGACCTGCTGCACGTATGCCTGATGGGTCGGGTAGCGGCGCGCGAGTTCGCTCTTTCCGAACGGCACGAAGGATCCGATCAGAAAGCAGAATCCCGCCCCGGTGTTGTTGGGCAGATAGCTGCCGAGCGGCGCCTCCAGGCTGGGCAGGCGCACTCCGCCCACGGCATTGCCCGCGGCATCCCGTGCAATCTCCCTGGCCCCGTCCGCGCCGTCGACCAGGTCGATTACCCGGCTCGGCGGCGGCTCGACGGCACCGCGCACCCACAGGTCGATGACCTCCAGCAACGCCGACTGCACGTAGCCGATCGGGACCGGGTTGACCGGATTATCGCAACCGGCAGCGAAATCGGGCAGGCCGAGATCGCGGGCGAGTGCCCTGCCGCCTTCATCGACGGTGGCCTGGTCCACGTGCGCACCGCCGGCCATCTCGTAGATGCGTACGAGGGGATGTTCCGGCGGACGCTGGCGCAACCGGTGCGAACGGGGAACCTCCGTCTCTGTCTGGAATCGCACTACCGGCACATCGACATGGATCAGGTTGCGCCGGTCCCCCGGGGGCAGACCCTCGGTTTCCGGTGTAGGCCGATTGACGTTTTTTGCCGAACCGCCGGCCGACAGGAAGTAACCGTCGATCAGGGGGGCGCCATCGGGCATCCGCTCGCGGTCGTGAAAGGAATTGGCGTAGGTGACCTGGTAGGCCACAGACTGGGAGTAGCCCGTGAGGATGGTGCGCTCCACCGCGAAACCGGCCAGGGGATTGCCTACGGCGCCCGGTGACTTCAGCAGGGCCGCAACCTCGCTCAACATGTCCCACACCTGGCCGAAATTCGGCATTTCCAGGTGCGCGTAGCGGCTGCTGTTGCGCGCCGGATACGGGTCCCTCCCCCATTTGTCGCGCAGGAAGTCCAGCGCCACGGGCTTGCTGGTGAGCCCCGCATAGACAGCGCCGGCCCGCATTACGTAGTCGTGGGTGTTCTGCCAGATCGGATCGCCGTCCCAGCCGGCGGTCGGGTTGAGCACCTCCAGATACAGGGTGCCGTTGAAGCGCCCTGCATCCGCAGGCCTGCGGACCAGCAGGCGGGAGGTGTAGGGAATGCCCTCGTCACGCACGCGTACCGCGCTGCTCTGCGCCTCGTCGTGCTCGAATTCGTAGATGTTGGCGTCACCGGAAACGAGGAACTCCTCCTCGATGTAACCGTATTGCCCGAGATCCTCGTACCAGGCGATAAAGGGGGCCGAGCGGGTCTCTTCGTCGCCGGGAACCACCGGCAGCGGTGTGGTAACGGGAACATCGATGGCGTGGACCAAACCGGAAAGCGACCAAACCAGCGAAAGTGCAGCCGTGTGGGCCAGGCTCGAAATGTACAAGCATGGCGATTCCGGCCGCATGATCCCCTTCCTGACGGTCGAAATTCGACTATAGCGAAACCTTCGCAACCCGTCACTCGGCCGGGCCAATGCCGACGCCATGGAACGACTGCAAGCACGGAGCAGCGAACTTGCATGGAACAGTTTCTCAAGCGATTGAATTAAATATCATTTTTGGAACAAGCGTACCAATAGATTGCTTCGATCAGGTACCGAGAGCAGGTATGCGGTACGGGTATCCGGCACGCCAAGCGGACGCGTTTTCGTGGAATTCGAGGGCGCAGGGGTGCTTTAAAGGTGCCGGATACCCGTACCGCACACCTGCTCTCTCCCAGCGGTCGTTTGTTCCTTGCGCGTCAGTGTCCCGGCGGGCGTCCGCGACTCCATGGGGTGGTCGGTTCCCTTATCGCTTCAGCTCCAGGTCGTTCCGGACGTTCGGCAGCACCTCGGACGCCAGGTATTCGATACGCCGGCTGCCGCTTTCCACCGATTCGCCGGGGAATTGCGCCCAGAAGTGCACATCGGCGATCTCGGG
>CAZWZH010000237.1:0-16514 GCA_964638775.1 uncultured Pseudomonadales bacterium | reverse complement strand
GATTCTCGAACAGAACACTCTGTTTGGTGGTATGGTGTGCCATGCAAAAGCCCTCGGTGCGAGTAAGTGGTTGTTGGCAAACATCATTTTCGCACAACGACGGGCTTTTGTTTTATCTGTTCAGGAATAATCCGGGCTAGGCGCCATGAGCGAGGCCGGCTTTCTGCACCGCCTGGTATTCAAGGGAGGCACCTGCCTGCGCTTGTGCCACGGAGGGCTGCGCTTGAGCGAGGACTTGGACTTTTCCGGCGGAGCGTCCTTCGATGACGCTGCCGCTCCAGCAGCGCTACGCCATGCTGCAGGCCAACGACCCGGGATCTCCCATACGCGCGGCTTCGATGACGGACATTGGCTCGGACAAGCTGATCGCGCTGCCCATGTCGGTGATGACGCGGAACAACCCGCGCCACCGCGACGTTTGGGATCTTGGCTGGATTGTCGAGAGAACGGGCGATGTCGATGGCTTGGTGGCAGAAGCGGCAAGGAAGGCGGTCTCGCGCGGCATAGGGGAACAGTACGTGATTGCGTTGGGTCAGGCCATGGAACAGGTGGGCGAAGTCATAGAGTCCACGGGATTCCAGGACACGCTCAGGAGATTTCTGCCGGAACGGTTGGCCGCCAACACCGTGGGCGCCCGTTGGCACAGGCAGCGTCTGACCGAGACCGTTCAGTCTCTTTGCTCCAAGGCGCTTCTGGGGCTGGACAGCAAGTAGCGATGGCACTACCCGCGCCGCGGGTGTCCCCGGACCTCGCCATCGTGGCGCTGATCCAGATGGAGTCCGGGCCGCTTCTCGGCGCATCGGCGTTTTAGGCTTCATCGACCGGCGGCGGCCCTGCAATTTCCGGATGCAGCGGCGGCAGAAAGCTCTCGAGCATGCCGGAGATCATCTGGTAGTAACCGATGTTGCAGACCAGTTCCACCAGGCCCCGTTCACCGAGTATCTCAACCGCCCGCGCGAAGGTGTCGTCTGCGATGCCGCGTCGATGGACGAGTTCCCGGGCCACGTCGTGGGCTGCCTGCATGACGGGGTCGTCCAGTTCCGGCGTCCGCTGTCGTCCGATCGCATCGACGACCGCGTCGGGCACACCCGCGGCGCGGGCCATCCTGACATGCGCGAACCATTCGAAGGGCGCGCGCCAGGCGGCGGCCACCACGAGAATGGAGACTTCCCGGGCCACCGCCGGCACCTCCGTCAATTCCCGCAAACCCGTACCGACACGCTCCAGAAGGCTGCCCAGAGCCGGGGTATGCAGCCAGGCATCGAAGGGGCCGGCCAGGGAGCCGTCTTCGCGGACCGCGAACTTCCGGAACAGCGGACTCTTCGACTGGCGGCTGCCGACGATCGCATCGTAGAGTTCCCGCTGCTCGTCATCGAGGCGCTGTGGCGTCAGGGGGACAAGGCGTGGCTTGGACAATGGAGGCTGCTCCCGGCTGCAAGAGGGACACCACGCTACATTTCCCGGTACTGCTTGGCAATCCGGCCCGGTAGATTAACCAACATCAAGGTTTTCGACCCCCTCTGCCGACGGGGTAGGCCCGTCATCTCCCGCCGCGGCCGACTCCGGGTCAGCGGGTGCCGCCAGCCCGCATCCGTCACCAAATTCCTGCTGCGGGCTAGCGCCGAAGGGTGCCAAGGATGTCGCCGCTGTCTTCAGGCCGCGGTGTCCAGCGTCCGGCTTCCGCCCGGGCCAGAAATTCGGCAACGGCCTGGTTGAACGCCGCCGGCTCTTCCAGGTTGCAGGCATGTCCGGTGTGAGGCAGCACGGTGAGTCCGCACCCGGGAACGGTACGCTTGAGGAATAGGGAGGGTTCGATGCATGGGTCGTCCTCATCGCCGCAGATAACGAGGAGCGGCACACCGAGGCGCGAAAGGTCCGCCGCCCTCGTATAGATGCTCGGGCGCCGGCCCTGGAATCCGCGCAGCGTGTTGGCGGAACCCCTGGCGGAATGGGCGCGGAACAATGTTGCGAATCGCTCCCACCCCCTCGGGTCTTTCTCCCGGAAGCGGACGCGGTTCGCACCGGCAAGATAAGGCTCCATCGAAGCCATGCCCTCAACCTCCAGCAACGCCGCCCGCCTGTCCATGTCGTCGAGAAAGGCATCCGGGTCTTCGCTGCCGGTGCCCACTCCGGCGGCCACGACCGCCCGGCAACGATCGGGATGCGCCAGCGCAAACTGCACCGCCGTGTAGGCCCCCATGGACAGCCCGCAGACATGCGCCCGATCGATCGACAGTGCCTCGAGCAATTCGAGCAATACCGCCACCTGGCGATCCCAGGTGTACTCCCGCCAGGAATCGGGAACCTGCGACGGCGGATAGCCCTTGGCGTTATAGGCGATTACACGGTAGAAGCGGGAGAAGTAGCCGGCCTGCGGCTCCCAGCTTTCCATGCTGCCGGCGAACTCGTGGCAAAAGACAAGCGGCGGGCCACTCCCCGCCTCCATGTACGCGATGCGCGCGCCGTCCAGCGTCAACTCGGGCATCGGGCCATTCCCCCCCGCCTGTCGGCTTCTTCAATGTCGACCTGTCAGGATGCGACCGGACCAACGGCGCATTCTACCTCGATGAGCCCTGCGGGACGCTGCTTTGCCAGGCCGTCACCCTCGGCACCACCTCTGTAGCCCAGCGCTCGATGGAGAGGCGGTTCTGCCGGTCTGACACCAGCCCGTTGTACTGCCACGTGAACATCCACTCCACACCGAGGCGTTCCCGCAAGCGCTCGAGCTGTCGGGTGACCGTTGCGACGGTGCCCACCATGGCCAGGCCTTCGCCGAGGTAGTCGCCATCGAACTCGGCCCCGGTATCCGGGTCGCGGGTGCCCCTGTCGAACCCGAAGGGCGCGAACCAGGCAGCGCCGCAGAACCTGGGCCCGGAACTCCAGATGCGCTGCGCCTCGTCATCGGATCCCGCGACGACGACGTCGCGCAATACGCCGATACCGGTTCCGGGAGGCTTGCCGGAATACTCGGCGTAGAGGTCGACGAGGCGCCTTTCCAGCCTGGGATGCAGCGGCGGCAGGATGGGTGTAATCCCCTCCTCCGCACAGAAACGGATGGTGCGCTCGGAACTTGCGAACGGCTGAAAAAGCGGCGGATGTGGTTTCTGGACGGGTTTGGGCACCACCGCCACTTGGGTGACCACATCATCCACCACGCCCCGCCCCCACTTTTTCGTCGCTTCGATGGGCCAGGGGGTGCCCGCCACGGGCACTTTCCAGTAACGGCCCGAGTAGTCCATGTAATCCTGTGTCCAGGCCATCTTGACAATCCGGAAACACTCTTCGAAGGCCGCGCGGTTCGCCGAGTCGATCTTGTCGTGCTCGTACGGGCGGGCGCCGTGGATGCCGTGCATCTGCTGGGCCATGACATCCACCCAGCGGCGCTGGTAGCCCCGTGCGAAACCGGCATTGGCCCGGCCGCCAGTCATGCGGTCGAGCATGGCGATGTCTTCGGCCACGCGCAGCGGGTTCTGGGCGGGCAGCACGATACCCAGTTGCCCGACCCGCAGGTGCTTTGTCTGCAGCCCGACATACAGGTCCAGCAGCACCGGGTTGTTCGACAGCTCGAACCCTTCGCTGTGGAAGTGGTGTTCCGTAAAGCTGACCGAGTCGTACCCCAGCTCATCAGCCAACTGGCACTGGCCGAGCACCTCGCGCAGCATGGTGTCGTAGTACTCGCCGTTCAGCCCGGCGTTGCCCGCTTCCATCTGCCGCCGGGTGCCGACACAGGGCAGGTAGAACAGGCTGGTTTTCACTCCGGCCTCCCATTGGCGGCCCGTCGTAGACACCCCACGCCGCACCGGAAAGAACGGGACGCGCCGTGGGACTTTTTCCACGGGCTGCTAAAGTGCATCGTTCGCATGTCCGTCACTGTACCCAAAACCCCCGGCGAGTGGCACTTGAGGGTCTGGTCGCTGTCGTGGCCCATGATCCTCGCCAATCTCACCCTGCCCCTGGTGGGCGTCGTGGATACCGCCGTCATGGGGCGGCAACCCGATGCCACCTATGTCGGCGCGGTGGCGCTCGGCAGCACCATCTTCAATGCCATCTACTGGATGTACGGGTTCCTGCGCATGAGCAGCACCGGGCTCACCGCCCAGGCGCTCGGTGCCGGGAAGACCGATGAACTGGCGGCAATCGCGGTCCGCGCCTTCTGCGCCGCCGCCGCGCTCGGCGTCATGCTCATCCTGCTGCAGTGGCCGATTCGGAGTTTCATGTTCTGGCTCTTCGAGGCGAGCGAGGCGGTGGAGAGCCAGGCGGCGGGCTATTTCGACATCCGGGTCTGGAGCACGCCGGCCGTACTGATCTATATCGTGGCGATCGGCGTCCTGTTCGGCCTGCAGCGGATGGGTTCGGCACTCCTGGTCAGCGTGGTGTTCAACGGCACCAACATCGTGCTCGACCTGTGGTTCGTGCTCGGGCTCGGCTGGGGCGTGAATGGCGTGGCCGCGGGGACATTGATCAGCGAGTGGCTGGCTGCGGTCCTGAGCCTGATCATGACCTTCCGCGCCCTCAGGCGTAGCGGCTGGCGGGGAGCCCGGCCGCCGGGCCTGTGGAACCGCGACCGCCTGGCCGGCCTGACCAACGTGAGCACAAATCTGATCGTGCGCACCTTCTTCGTGCAATTGCCGTTCTTCATGCTGACGGCGCTCTCCGCCTGGCTCGGCGACCTCGTGCTGGCCGCCAACGCAGTGCTGATGCAGTTCTTCCACATCATGGCCTACGGCCTGGACGGCTTCGCCCACACCACCGAGACGCTCACCGGCCACGCCTTCGGCGCCAACGACCCGCGTCGGTTACGCCGGTCGGCGGTCTACTGCTCCATCTGGGCCGGGTTGATCGCCGGCATGCTGAGCCTGGCCTACATGATCTGGGGTACGGACCTCGTCGCGATGCTCACCCTGCTGCCGGAAGTACGCGCGGTGGCGGCCGAGTACCTACCCTGGATCGCGGCAGCGCCCCTCGTCGCCGTCTGGGCCTTCATGCTCGACGGCGTATTCATCGGCACCACGCGCACCCGGGAACTGCGCAACAGCATGTTCGTGGCCGCCATCGTCTACCTGCTGGCTGTCTGGCTGTCGCTCGAGCCCTTGCAGAACCACGGCATCTGGCTCTCCATGACGGTATTCATGGCGTCGCGCGCGGTACTGCTCGCGGCGCTCTACCCCAGGATCGAACGGATGGCCGCGGTGCGAGCCAGCGGAATGTAGCGGCTCGCGCCAAACTCGGCACCCCCCAACCAGAACGCGCGGCATTGCGGCGGTCGTCCTTGAACAAGGTCCCCAATCAAGGGTGCGTGATACCATCATTTACGAGCCTTGAATGTTCCAATGCGCTCGGGAATGGTCATCAATGAGTGAAGTTCAGCCGGGCAACACACACCCAGGAACCGCGGGCGGCGTCATGGGCCGCGTGCACGGTATCGAGACCGGATATCTCAACATCGTTCGGGTCACATTGGCGATTTCCGTCGTTCTGGGCGTTCTTGCGGTCGGCGGGGCCATTCTCTGGTATGTCCTGGCGCACATGGCCACTTCCGAAACGCACAGCCCGTCGGACTACTTCGACAGCCCCGCCTGGGAATCGATCCGGCACCGCGTACTGCCCACGTTCCCGGAACAACGGGTGCCGGGCGAGAGCCCGTCGAGCCCGGTCGAAGATCCGGCCCGGAGCCGTCCGCCCGTTGACGAGCGGATCACCAGGATCGCGGACAATCTCAACGTCCAGTTCAGCCGCAACGCCGGCGATGAAGCCGGGTTCACCGATCGCTATCCAAGGCGCCTGCTGGAGGCGTGGGTATTCGACGAGTCCGGAATTCCCGGAACCTACCTGGCCGAGTACACGGACCGATTGATCGCCGTTTCCGAAACGATCGGAAAAGATCAGCAGATCAACCGGATCGGGTCCATCGACGATCGCGCCCGGGTCATCATGGAGGCTCTCGACGCCTTTCGCCTGGCCTTTCTGGCGCAACTCGAACAGGCTGAAAGCCGCGCCGCCGGCGCCAACGCCGCGGCCGCGGCAAAGCGGGCGGAAGCCGCGCAGAGGAGCATCTATCTCGGGCTGAGCGGGCTCGGCCTCCTGGTCTCGCTTGTCCTGATTGTCGTTCTGCTCAGGATAGAGGTCCATCTGCGCAATCAGGTTCACCTGCAGGCACTCGCACGGGCCGGCGGCCGGAACAGCGGCGTCAGCGGGCAGGTCGAAGGGTAGTTCGATGGTGGCGGAACTCGCCCGGCGACCGGCGCGGCCCAAACGGCCGAGACGTTGACGTCAGCAGGCAGATCGGAGGGTAATTTGATGGTGGCGTACCTGCCCCGGCGACCGTCCCGGCGCAAACATTGCCCGCGTCTACCCGTCGCAGGGCTGCGCGTCATTCATGCAATCGCTCTAGCAGCGCTTTGCTGCGCGATCGGTTCGCCGAACGTATTCGGCGATCTTGACGATTGCGACTTCCTGGTGACCAGCGATGTCGGGAACAGGCAGGGTCAAACGAAAGACGAAGCCAAGGAGGAACTCGTTCGGGAACTGGCCATCAAGTTGCGGCAGTTCGACCGGTGCCTCGATCGGCAAAAGACTACCGCAGCAACAGCGGCCGGCGGCGCCGCATCCCAGGCAGCCGAAGGCGGGCGCACGGGCGTTGCCAGCAGCGGCCACGGCGGGCAGAATCCGGGCAATGGCGCCGAGCGAAGCAGCCCTGGTGGCAGTACGCCTGAGCAGGCGGGCGACCCCGTTATCGCTGTCAGCGATGCGGCCGGTACGGGCCGTGGCGGCCAGAGCCGGGGTCTTCCAACCGGTCCCGCATCCTCGGACCCGGTCGCAGCTTCGGGTGGAGCGGCCCGAACGGAAGGGCTCGGGAGGCCGGGCGGAAGCGCGGGGGTCCCGGACAGCGTAGTGGAGGACGACGTCGCCCGCATCCTGCGGGAGGCGGCGGAACGGGAAACCGACCCGACCCGTCGGGCGGCGCTGTGGAAGGAATACGAGAACTACGTGAAGAATTTATGAAATCAACCGGTTACCAGTTATGAATATCTACGGATCGTGGCACTCGCGGCGCGCGATGAGCCTGGCGCTGACCGCGATATCCGGCGCCCTGCTACTTGCGGCTGCGCCCATGCGCGCCGCAGCCGCCGACGTTGAACTCGGCCCCCGCATCGAGCGTGAAAACGAAGTCCAGGCCGCCCGGGCCGCGCCGCGCCCGGCACTGGATATCCCACCGTTGCGCCTTGCGATTCCGGTCCTGGACCCGGGCCTGCCCGAAAACCAGGCGGTGTGGGAAGAGCGCGGCATCTGGCCCGAGTTGCGCCGCGCCGAGAGCGTGCGCTGCGCCCAGCGGATCGCCGAGGCGATCAGGGAACTGGGGCATTTCGAATCCGTCATCGTCGCCCCGGACACTTCCGTCAGCGCAGATCTGTACCTGCTCGGCGAAATCGCCGCATCGAACGGCGAGGACCTCAAGATCGGGTATCGACTTCTCGACGCCACCGGCAAAACCTGGATTCAGAAGAAAACCGCCAGGCACCGCGTACCGCTGGGCTGGCACGAGAACAACACCGACCGGCGGGCGGACCCCTTCGATGCCGTGTATTCGGCTATCGCCAGGGATGTGGAGAAAAGCCTGGCGGCCCAGGCCCGGCGTCATGCCTCCACGGCCAGGCAGAACACCAAGCGCATCGCCAAGGGGAAGAGCCCCAGGATGAGCGACCTGGACAAAGTGGCGCTCACCCGCGACCTCGTCCTGGCCGGTTATTTTGCTCCGGACCGGTACGGCGATGCGCTGAAGCAATCGGGCGGCCGCATGAAGATCCAGTACGTGCCTTACACCGGGGACGAGGACTGGAGCCGCATCCAGAGCGTCAGCGCCAGGGACGACGCCTTCGGCGGCCATCTGTCCGGCGAGTACGCCGCCTTCGCCGAAAAGATGCAGGGCTCCTATGCCCTCTGGCAGCAGGATTCCTTCCCGTACGCCCGGGAGCAGCGCATTCTCAAGGAACGGGCGACGGCACAGGGCGTGCTGGGCGCACTGGCCGCCGTGGCGACCGTCGCCGCCGCCGCGGACGGCGATGTGGGAACCCTGCCCACGGTGGCCGCCGGCGTTGCCAGCACCGCGCTGATCGTCTCGGCCTTCCGCACCAATAACAAGAGAAAGGACCAGGTGCGTCAATTGAACGAACTCGGCAGGTCCCTGCAGGCCGAGCTGGCGCCGTCCGTCGTCGAAATGCGCGAGTCCACCGTGACGCTGCGCGGCACCGCCCGCGAGCAGTTCCAGCAGTGGCGCAGCCTGCTTCGGGACCTCTACGCCAACGACGCCGAAGACTTCGAGGCCGTCACCGTTGTCGAGACCGATGCCGGCGTCGAGACCTGAATCGTGCCTGGCGCCTGAGATCGATCCGGTCCGCCCGCCATTCGCGCCGCTCCCGGCGAACCGGGTGGTTCTCGCAGCCTTTTCCGCAATTTCTGCAATCGGCTTCGTCTTTCTGATCGGCATACCCCTTCCGGCAAACGGGGCCGGGGTGGGCTGTGACGGTGAATGGGCCAATTCTCCCATCTGTAGGGAACGTCAGGCCGCGGTGGACGCGAGGGCCAGGGCCGAAGCCCTGCTCGAGCGCCTGCCGGACCTGGCGGAGCCGCCCTGGGACCCGGCCGAATTCGAAAGCGGCGAGACCCTCTACCGGGAGGGCATGGCACTCTACCGTGACGAGTATTTTGGCGATGCGGCGTCAAGGTTCCAATCGGCGACAGACCGGCTCATCGGCATCGAGCAGGAGTTTCAGGCATTCGTCGCAGAACGGCTTGCCGCGGCCGATGCCGCCTTGCGCGAAGAGGAATTCGAAGCCGCCGCGGCCGGATACGATGCCGTTCTGGTCGTGCTGCCCGAGTCCGGCGCAGCCTCCCTCGGCCTGTCGACCGCCAACCGTGGCATGGCGGCGCGCGAGGCGCTCGAACAGGCGAGCCATGCCATCGGTCAGGGAGACTTTGCAACGGCGGAAAGCCGGCTCGAATCCATCCCGCCGGGGCTGTTGAGCGACGGCGTCGCCCAGGCACGCCGCCAGATCCGGGCATCTCGGCAGCAGGACCGCCTGAGCCGCAGCATGTCACGGGGCTTCCGGCATCTCGACCGGGCCGAATGGCAGGAGGCGGAAGCCGCCTTTACCGAGGCGCTCCGGGCCGACCCCGCCTCCGCCGCGGCCAGGGATGCCCTCGAGGATCTGCGCCGCCGCCGAGCCGGCGCCGAACTCGCCGCCCACCGGGACCGGTTGCAGGGTCAGGTTGAACTGGAAAACTGGGCGGAAGCGCTCGCCCTCCTGGAACGAATGCGGGAACTAGACCCGGACGACGCCGCTACCGCCGTCGAACTCTCCCGCGTCGGCCATCTCGCCGATGTCGAGAGGCGCATTGACGGCTACCTGAGCCGGCCGCAACGGCTCTCGGCGAAGGGCGTCAGGGACCGGGTCACGGCGCTTCTGCACACCACAGCAGACGCGGACGTCTACGGTGCCAGGATAATGGGCAAACGGGAGAGGCTGCTGCAGTCGCTCGCCACCTGGACAACACCGGTCGAGCTGACCATCCGTTCCGACGACAGGACGGAGGTGCGCATTCGCCCCGGACGCGTGCTCGGCAGATTCAGGGAGCGCCGCCTGGAGGTGTTTCCCGGCGACTACGTCCTGAGCGGCCGCCGGGTCGGCTACCGGGAGGTGTCGCTGCAGGTTGCCGTTGCGCCGGGCGCCGACGCCGTCTCCTTCGAGGTCGTTTGCCATGAGCGGTTCTGAGGGCGGCCCTGGCCCGCATATCTCACCAAGGGCCGCGATGGTCGCGCAGGATTTTGCCCTTTTGCGCGTGCTCGCGACCGCAAGCATAGCCACGCCTATGGTGGAGGGAGCATGTGCGCGCAAAAGGGCAAAAGACAAGCGAGGGCGCGGCCAGCGTAGCGTGTACCCGGCAAAACCTCCGTGAAAATGCATGCCATCGGAAAAAACCAATGAAATTCGCGATTAGGACAAGCGGCTTGGTGAGATATGCGGGCTAGCCTCGACACCTACATCAGTCGCCGCCGGCGGCGGCGCATGGCCGGCATTCTGCTCGTGCTGCTGGCGGCCGCCCTGCCCATCGCCTTACTGGTGTCGAGCCGCGCCTTCGATATCGCGGTGTCGCCCCCAAAAGCGGCGGCGACCGCCGCCTGGAGCCGCGTTGAAGGCCGTTTGCTGATCCTGGGCTCCAGGGTGATGCTGTTCTCCCGGAAGGGAACCGTGGCGCTCGAAGCCGAGGGATTCGCGCCCCGAACGGTCGAGATCGAAAAGAACAGCGATCGCCAGCAGATACAGGTGAGACTCGAACCCCTGCCGGGCATTGCCGTCATCACCGTCGAATCACCCGTCGATTTCGACCTGTCGGTGGACGAGGTGTCGTTCGGCGCCTCCGCCAGGGTCGAGGTGGAACTCGAACGCGGCCCCCATACGGTGCGCATCCGCGGCGGCCGGATCAAGCCGGTGACGGAGGAAATCGACATCGGCGGCTACGGCGAAATTGAGCGTTTCGCCTTTGCAACCGAGCCCGGCAACAGCGCGCTGACGGTCAAGGCCATTCCCGCCGCCGCACAGGTTTTCCTGGACGGGGCTCCGGTGGGCAGGGGTGGATTCGAGGGCTACGTCGACCTGGGAGACCACGAGATCGCCGTCAGGCTCGATGGGTATCACGACCAGCGCAGGCGCTTTACCGCCGAGCCGGAGCAACGCATCGACCTTGGCTCGGTCGAACTGTTGCCAAAGGCCGCAACCCTGGCCGCTGCGTCCACCCCGAGCGGCGCCGCGGTGCTGGTGGACGGAAAATTCGTGGGCAGCACACCTTTGCGCATATCCCTCCAGCCATTGGTGACGCAGCGGCTGGTCATCAGGAAGACCGGTTTCGAGCCGCTTGAGGCCCAATTCGAACCAAAGCCCGGCGAGACCATCGAACGGGCATTCCGGCTGGGCAGCCATACCTGGCGCGCCAGCGTGACGTCAGATATCGAGGCCAGGGTGACCGTAAACGGCGTCGACAGGGGCGTCACGCCGGCCGCCGTCACCGTTCGCGAAGGCGACCGCATCGAGGTGTCCCGCGAGGGTTTTGAGCCCCAACGGGTGATAGTCGATCCCGTTGGCGGCGATGAGCGCGCCTACGTCTTCAGGATGATGCGCCCCAACGAATACGCTTTTGTCCAGGCGGAAGCGGAGGTTTCCCTTGCCAATGGCATCGCGTTGCGCAAGTTTCCGCCCGTGCGTTTCGTCCTGGAGCCGTTGAACAGCCAGGCGCGCTCGATCGAAAAGGCGTTGACCCGGCCGTTCTACATGGGCTTGCGGGAGGTGGCCTACAAGGAGTATCTCGTCTTCGATGCACAGCCGGTTCCGCGGGGGTTGTCGCCGGAGCACCCGGTAACGAACCTCACCTGGGCTGAAGCGGCCAGGTATTGCAACTGGCTGAGCGGCCGGGAAGGCTACCCGCCCGTCTATGATTTCGACCCCGCCGGCGAATTGCGCCGCATCGCGACCGGGTCGCTGGGCTACCGGCTCCCGACCGAAGCCGAGTGGGAGGCGGTCACTGGATACGACTTCGCCGGGAGCCGGCTGGTCGGCCCCTTTCCCTGGGGCCCGGCTGCGTCAATACCGAGGGCTTTCGGCAATTTCGCCGGCCGGGAGATCGATGGCCGGGGACGTGGCAACTTTCTTGTCGAGCACGTGGACAACCACACCGGCGCGGCGCCCGTTTCATCCTATCCGGCCAATTTCAACGGCCTGTACGATCTCGCGGGCAACGTCGCCGAGTGGGTCACCGATTACCATGCGCCGCTCCCGCAGCAAACGGCAGGGCCACTGGTCGACCCATTGGGACCGGCGAGTGGCATCGACCACGTGGTCAAAGGGTCGAGCTTCCGCTCCAGCGAGCTGTCCGGGCTGGCCGTCGCCCACCGCACCTTCGTGGCGGGCAAGAGCGATGCCGTCGGCTTCCGCATAGCGCGGTGGATCTACTGATGGGCCGCCCGGGTTGGTTCTGCCTGGCGTTCGTCCTGTTCGCGACAGTGTCGGCCGTCGCAGAGCCGGAACGCGACGGGCAGGCGGCCGCTCGGGAGCCGGGTACGACGGTGACGGATGAAAACGGGTCGGACCAGGCCGGGCCAGGTGAAACCGGACCGGCCGGCACCGAACCGTTCAGCGCCGTCGGGCAGGAATCCGAGCCGGCGGAAACGGAGCCGCTGGCTCCCATCGAGACGCAGAGTTCAATACGAGTCAACGCAAATGTCAGCCTTCCCCAGGACATCTGATCCAATCCGCGCCCGCGGACCGAACCGGCGCGGGCCCAGGGCGAAAACACCGTGAACGAAAATACCGTGAACGAAAACACCGCTTCCGCATCGCTGCGCAGACGCCTGATGGCCTGGTCGGCCGGGCACAGCCTCGTTCTCGACATCATCGGGCTGACGCTCTGCGCCCTGATCGTGCACGGGTTCTACGTCCTCTATATCGATCCGCTGGCCGGCGATGCCATGCGCACCGCGGCCGCCACGGCCACCGTGCCGGAGCGCACCCTGGCCGTGATACTCAAGGACATCGAGCAGGAGATCTGCATCGTTCTCGGCCTGTGGAGCGCCTGGCTGGTGGCGTTCCGGTACCGGCTGTTCGAAAACGAAGGCTACCTGCTGGAAGTGGACTTCCTCGAGCTCGGCAAGGTCACCGAATACAGCCAGCCCGTGCTGGCCGGCCTGCAGCGCAAGGTCGACGATGCCTCCGCACACGTGCCCGGCTCCCTGCTGCTGTCGAGCACCGGCCTGGCACTGGACCGCATCCGCCTGAACGGCGCCTTCCACGAGGCCAACGAGGTGGCCGCCGAAGCCTGCGACCTGCACCTGGAGATGCTCCACTCGAAACTGGCCATCAACCGCTACGTGCTGTGGGCCATACCGTCGATCGGCTTCCTCGGCACCGTGCGCGGCATCGGCGAGGCGCTCACCAGGGCCGGCGAGGCCATGGCGGGGGACATCTCCGGCGTGGCGGCGAGTCTCGGCATCGCGTTCAACTCGACGTTCGTGGCGCTGTTCGTCAGCCTGGTGCTCATGCTGTTTTCCAGCATGCTGCAGGGGCGCGAGGAGCGCCTGGCGGCCAACTGCAAGCACTTTGTTTCATCGCAGCTCATCGCGCGGCTCAGCGCGCTGGCCAAGTCGTCCGGGGCGGACGCAAGCGCCGCCCCCGGGCAATCGCCCGCCATCGAGGGCGGTTCGGTGTGAAGCGCCCGTTCACTACGCGCCCGGCGCCCGGGTTCGGGCTGGCCTTTCTCGACGTGCTCTGCTGCGGCCTCGGGTCGGCGGTGCTGTTGCTGCTGATCGTCAAGCACGGTCCGGCTGACGCCGGGACCATCGACCAGGCAACCATCGACGCCCAGACTCGCGATGTACAGGAACGCCTGGCGGCCGAGGAGTCACATCGGGACGGGTTGCTGGCTAGGCTGGCCGAACAGGAAAGGGCTCTGGCTCGCGATGCGGCAGCGCTGGAGTCGCTGTCGGCGCAACGAAAAGCCCAGGCGGCCCGGTACGCCGGCCTGCTCGACCAACTGCGTTCCGAACGCGCCACGCTCAGGGAAAACGCGGCGAGCCTGCAGGCGCTGCAAAGCACCGTCAAGCAACCGGAAGAACCGGAAAGCCGTCCTTATGGAAAACAGCTTACCGGCATCAACATTGCCGACGACCGCGTTGCCATATTCCTGGACCGTTCAGCCAGCATGCTGCATTCGTCGCTGGTGGAGATCGTGCGGCTACGGGTTTCGTCTCCCGAGTTGAAACGCAGCGCAGGGAAGTGGGCGGCAGCCCGCGAGGCGGCCCGTTGGGCGTATCGGCAACTGCCCGACGGCACCCGATTCCGGTTCTTTACCTACGCCGGAGACCTCAAGGACATTGCCGGCGCGACGCCATCGGCCCGGCAACGGATCTCCTGGCAAGTCAAGGGGAGCTCCGGCGCGGACGCGAATGCCCTGGACGAAGCCCTGGCCGGAGCGTTACCCGACGGGCCCACCAACCTCAAACAGGTTTTCGAGACCGCGGCCAGGCTGGTGCCGAGGCCTCGACAGCTTCTGATACTGACGGACGGCTATCCGACGGTGCCCGGCAACAGGCGGCTCGGCGGCTTGAGGGGCTGCCCCACACCCAAAAAGGGCGCAACGCCCGTACTTTCGCCCCAGTGCCGCGAGGCGGTGTACCTGGACGCCGTGGAAGTGGTCAACAAACGCCTGGCCGGGGTGCCGGTCGACGTGATCCTCTTTCCGCTCGAGGGCGATGCGAACGCCGTGCGCGGCTACTGGCTGTTGAGCGCACTGAGCGGCGGCCGCATGCTCACTCCCGCCAGGGGCTGGCCGTATCCATGAAACGGGAACGCACCGGCGACACCGACACGTCCGTCAGTTTCCTGGACGTGATCGCCTGCGCTTTCGGCGCCATCGCGCTGCTGGTGCTGATACTGCCGATCGGCGAGTTCGGCATCGAGAAGCCCACGCCACAGGCAGCCGAGTACGGCCACTCGTTGTGGGCGCTTTCCAGCCTGCGGGAAGAGGCGGCGGCCATTGAGCGGGAAGTGGCCGAAAACGACGAACTCGCGGCCGTGCTGGGCGCCGAACTGACCAGCTCGGCAGACAAGGCCGCTTACCTCCAGGACCTGATCGACCGTACGCGCGACCAGGCAAGGCAAATCCGCGAACGCAGCGCTGCCGTAGCCGCCGGGGTGAGCATTCTCGAACGGCCGCCGCCACCCAAGGAAGAGGAAATGATCCTCGACACCGAGTTGGCGGGCATCCCGGTGGACTCCGAGTACATCGCCTTTGTCGTGGACACGTCCGGAAGCATGCTGCAGATCTGGGACTATGTGCTGGAGGAAATCACCAACGTGCTGTCCATCTATCCGAGCGTGCGGGGATTCCAGGTTCTGAACGACCAGGGCCACTACCTGTACGGCGGCAACCAGCGCAGATGGATACCCGACAGCCCCGCCAACCGGCGCGCCGTGCTGGATAGAATGCGCGGTTGGCTGTGGCTGCCCTACTCGGCGAGCAACCCCGCACCGGGAATCGCCGCGGCGGTGCGCGACCTGTACGACAAGGATCGCAAGATGGCCGTCTTCGTGTTCGGCGACGACTACGCGGGCAGCGATTTCGATGGCTTTCTGAATCGGATCGACCGCGCAGTCGCATCGGCCCGCACCGGACGCGGCACCTTCCGCATCCACGCCATCGGTTTCTCGAACGAGAACATCGCCACCTCGCCCCTGAATTTCGGCATGCTGATGCGCGAGCTCACGCGCCGCCACGACGGCGCCTTCCTGGCGCTGCCGGAAAGGCACACACCGGCCAGCGTCACCATTACCCGCGGCACCGCCGCCCCAAGACCGGATTGACTCGTCGCCACCGTTCGGGGCGCAGCCCGAGCCGAAGCACCGCTTCGGCAGGTGGCGACGCCCCGCAAACTGCACCGCGTGGCCCTCGGCGGGGCATGCAGGCTAAAATGCCGCGTATTCCAATTTCGCACTTTCACGGGGGAACCCATGTCCGAAGAAAACGGCCTGAATGCCGACCTGTACAACCTCACCATGTCCGAAGAGGCAATGCCGCTGCTGGACGCAGTGAAGAAACACATCGCCGAAAACGTCGAACCGATCGTCGAGGAGTTCTACCGCCTCGGCGAAGGCCGCGAGGACCGGTGGAGCTGGGCGCCCGGGCAATTGGAACTGCTGGAGGGTGCGAAGGACAAGGCCAAGGAATCGGGCCTGTGGAACTTCTTCCTGCCGGACGCGGACACCGGCGAGGGCCTGAAGAACCTCGACTACGCCTATATCGCCGCGGAACTCGGCAAGACGCCGCTGGCCTCCGAAACCCTGAATTGCAGCGCCCCAGACACCGGCAACATGGAGGTGCTCGAACGGGTCGGTACCCCCGAACAGAAGGAAAAATGGCTGAAGCCCCTGCTGAACGGCGAGATCCGCTCCGCCTACGCCATGACCGAGCCGAACCTCGCCTCCTCCGACGCCAAGAACATCGGCACCCGGGCGGTGCTCGAGAACGGCGAGTGGGTCATCAACGGCGAGAAGTACTATATTTCCGGCGCCGGCGACCCGCGCTGCAAGATCATGATCACCATGGTGAAAACCAGCCCCGACGCGGCGCCCCACCGCCAGCAGTCGCAGATTCTGGTGCCCATCGACACCCCCGGCGTGCAGATTCTCGAGGGCATGGAAGTCTTCGGTCATGACGATGCACCCCATGGGCACATGCACATCGTGTTCGACAACGTGCGCGTTCCCGAGGAGAACATCCTGCTCGGTGAGGGCCGCGGTTTCGAGATCTCCCAGGTACGCCTGGGCCCCGGCCGCATCCACCACTGCATGCGTTCCATCGGCCAGGCGGAAAAGGCGCTGGACCTGATGGTGCGGCGGGGCCTGAGCCGGGAGGCGTTCGGCCGCCCCATCGCCCAGCTCGGCAAGAACATCGAGGTCATCTCCAGGGCC
>CAZWZH010000236.1:0-13530 GCA_964638775.1 uncultured Pseudomonadales bacterium | reverse complement strand
CCTTTTTCATCTGGTATTTCATCATGATGGGCGCACTGGTGTTCGGGCTGGTGAACACACTGGTCACTTCCGTGATGGAGCGGGTGCGCGAACTGGGCATGCTGCGCGCGCTGGGCATGCGGGCCCGGGGCGTGGTGGCGCAGGTGGTGCTGGAGTCGAGCGTGCTGATGCTGGTCGGCGTGGCCATCGGCATCGCAACGGGGTTGCTGGCCGTGCTGTCGATGGGCGACGGCATCGACCTGACGCAATGGGCCGAGGGAATTGAAGCATTCGGGATGCGTGGCAAGCTGGTGCCTGTACCGCTTGCTGACGATATCGTTCTGATCGGTCTGATGAGCGTGGTGCTGGGGGTGGTTGCGAGCCTCTACCCCGCGCTGCGCATTGTCAGGATCAAACCATTGGAGGCGCTCAGGCGATGAACAACGACGCGGTGGCGGTCTGTTCGGGCATAACCCGCACCTATCAGGAGGACTCGGTGCCGGTGCACGCGTTGCGCGGCGTGGACTTCACGTTCTCGCGGGGCGACTTCGTGAGCCTCGCGGGGCCTTCAGGCTCGGGCAAGTCGACCCTGCTCAACATCCTCGGCGGGCTTGACCGGCCCGATGCCGGAACGGTGTCGGTAGACGGGGTGGCGCTGAACGACCTCAACGAGACCCAACTCTCCGACCTGCGGCTGGCCAAGATGGGCTTCGTCTTCCAGTCCTACAACCTGATACCGGTGCTCTCCGCCCAGGAGAACGTCGAGTTCATCATGCAACTGCAGGGCGTCGCGCCCGCCGAGCGCGCCGAGCGCGCCGTGGCCACGCTGGCTGCGCTGGACATGGCGGACCTCGCGCACCGTCGCCCCGGCGAGCTTTCGGGCGGCCAGCAACAGCGGGTCGCCATCGCCCGCGCCATCGTCACCGACCCGGTTCTGTTACTTGCCGACGAACCGAGCGCCAACCTCGATTCCGCCACCACCGAGGACCTTCTGCGGCTGCTGCGGCGGCTCAACGAGGAGCGCGGCGTCTCCGTACTGACCGCAACCCACGATCCCATGGTCATGAAATATGCCCATCGCCGGGTGAACCTGCGGGATGGCGCCATTGTCGAGGATTCGGCCGCTGACGGCGTGTGAACGGCCGTCAATAGCAGCGAAAGCACTGGGCGTGCTCCCGCCGCGTGCTCAACGTGCTGTAAGCACGCCTGTGCGCGCTCTGGTCCGCGCCACCCTGCGTTTTCACTACTCTTGCCTGCCTCGCTACGTTCATTCACGAACAGGTCGGGCCAGTCGGCGTCGCTACGTTCATTCACCGGCAGGTCTGGGCAGGGCGGCGCATTGGCTGGCGGCGGTGCTCGGCGCGCTGTTGGCGGCGCCGCCGGCTGCTTCACTGGAATTCGACGCCCGCATCAAGGCGTTCGGCACGGTTGCGGCACCGCCGAAACACGACGTGCAACGGATTCTGGACGAATCCCCGGCACTGGATGCGAGCTTCGATTTGAGGCTTATGTTCCGGGAGAGCGCCGGCCCCTTCGAACTCATCGTCGACCATTCCACCAGCATGGTCTCAGGGGACTCTTTCGCCTTCCTCAATGCGCCGGGAGCGACCCTCGACCAGACGCCGGCCGGGGATGCGGGCCGCGCGTTCGATCTGAGCTGGGAAATGGAGGACGGCTCGCGGCACCGCAGTTGGCAGCGTTTCGACCGGCTGGCGATTCGATACCGGCGCGGAGACTGGTCGGTAACGCTGGGCAGGCAGGCCGTGAGCTGGGGGAACGGCCTGGTGTTCCAGCCGTTGGGACTGTTCACGCCTTTCGCGCCGACAACCGTCGACCAGGAATACAAGCCGGGGGACGACCTGCTGATGATCGAGCGGCTGTTTGCGGACGGCAGCGACGTCAACCTTCTGCTGGTTGGGCGCAGGGACGAGTCCGGTGATCTCGACTGGGATTCATCGAGTGCCGCCGTGAAGTGGCACGGATTCATCGGCCAGGGAGAACTGGAACTGGTCGCGGCCAGGCATTACCGCGACGAGGTTCTGGCAATCGGGGCGAGAATTCCCGTCGGTGGTGCGCTGGCGCGCAGCGATGTCGTCGCGACCCATGTGCACGGGTCGGGATGGAAGCTTTCCGGAATTGTCAACGTCGACTACACACTCGCTTTTCTTCAAAGAACCGCGCATGTGTTCGCGGAGTATTTTCACAACGGCTTCGGAGTTCACGATCTGCCGGAAACGCCCCTGGCATTGCCCCCGGACCTGGTGGCGAGGCTCGGGCGCGGAGAGGTATTCAACCTGATGCGCGACTACGCGGCCGTGGGAGCAAACGTGATCTGGCACCCGCTGTGGACACAGTCCGTTGTGCTGATCGGCAATCTGCAGGACGGCAGTGCGTTACTGCAGACGTCATTGACCTATGAACCGGGCGATCACCAGAGAGTACAGGTGGGATGGCTCGAAATGCTGGGCGGTGCGGGCAAGGAATACGGAGGCGTGCCGCTGGCCGGCGATGCCGTTACCCGGGGTGGCGCAAGTACGCTCTTCGCACGCTGGGTCTACTATTTCTGACCTGCGGCGGGAGCACGCGCATTGAATTCGCGGCTGTTGACGGCCGCGGCGACCGTTTCATGAAAGTTCCCAACCCGCCCCGCCGGGACGCTGACGCTCAAGGAACAGACGACCGACATTCAGTGACGCTTTGCTATGCGTCGTCCGGCACGGGTACGGTGTAGTTCAGTACGGATCGGCCACCGTCGGGGTAAATCGTCTGCCCCGTTACATAGGACGCGGCTTCGCTGGCCAGAAAAACGGCGACGCTTGCCACTTCGTCCGGATTTCCTATCCGTCCGATCGGGGTGCGTGCCAGGATCGCCCTGCGCTTTTCCTCGTCCGTCATCACTGCTTTGAGCACGTCGGTCTGTATGGAACCGGGGCCTATGGCGTTGACCCGTATGTTGTTTGGAGCGAGGGCAATCGCCATCGCGCGGGTCAACTGGTTTACGCCGCCCTTGCTGACCGTGTAGGCCAGTTGATTGGGAATGGCCAGCACCGCATTGACAGACGACATGTTGATGATGCTTCCCGGCGTGCCCTGACGGATCATCTGCCTGGCGGCGGCCTGCCCCAGGATGAAATACGCCTTCAGGTTGACATCGATTACCTTGTCGAAATCCGCCTCGTCGAGGTCGAGAATGTCCCCGGTGATGATGATGCCCGCGTTGTTGACGAGTACGTCGATGCGCCCGAATCGCGACACTGTCTTTTCGACAAGTGTCCGCGATTGGCCGCTGTCGCCCAGATCCGCGACGATCGCGGCGGCATCGGAGCCGGACGATTCGGACAGGGCCCGCGCGGCGCCCGACACCGACTCCTTGATATCGACGAGCATGACCCGGCAACCCTCGCCGGCGAAGGCTTCCGCGCATGCCAGGCCGATGCCGCCGGCGGCTCCGGTAACCAGTACAACCTTTTCACCAGTTTCCATGGTCCGAATCCTTGTGCCCGCAAGTCATGTGCGGAAAGTACGGCCCCCGTCCGGACGGCCGCTCCAGCCCGGTTCTCCTATCCTTCGGTTGCGCCTGAATCGCCGGTTCGCGGCACATCCAGTTCATCGAGATGGGCCACCAGGTCCGCTCCGGCGGTGCGCGGGTCGACTTCCCGGTCGACCCGCACGATCATGCCGGCCGGGTCGATGAAGTAAGTCCAGCGATTCGCGTAGCCGCGTTCGGACAGTACGCCGTAAGCCTCCGATACCGTGCGGTCGGGATCGGCCAATACGGGAAAATTGGCCCGGTTCTGCTCCGCAAAGGCCGTGTTGTCCTCCAGCGAGTCGACGCTCACCATGAAATAGGCGACGTCGAAATTGCCGATTTCCAACGCACTGTCACGCAGCGCCTTGCACTGCATGGTTCAGCCGCCGGTAAACGCTTTCGGAAAGAAGGCCAGTACCACGTGACGCCCGCGGTATTCGGCCAGTGCGTGTGCGTGCCCGTCGCTGCCGGCCAGGGTGAATTCCGGAGCGGCTTCCCCAACCTCCGCGGAGAAGGCCGCGGATGAAAGTACTGCGCCCGCGGCCAGTGCAACCCAATTGGAGAGGCGAATTGCTGATTTCATTGGCAGGCTCCTTGTTTGTCGAACGCGGATGAACACCGCCGGCCCGGGTGCCGAAATTCGGTGCGCAATATGACAGACTCAGCGCCTGTCGTGAATAGGAGGGCGGGAACCACGCAATGCAACGGTTGATTGCCTGTCTGATTGCCTGTTCCCTCGCCTCGGCCCCGAGTGCCGGGGGTGCGCGGCAATCGCCGGAGCCTGGCGGCATGAAAGCCATCACCGGCGCCACGCTGATCGATGGAACGTCCCGCGCCCCGATCCGAAATGCGGTGATCGTCATTGCCGGCAACCGAATCGACGATGTCGGTCCGGTGCAGGACATCGATATCCCGAAGGGCGCCGAGGTCATCGATGCGGCGGGCAAGTTCGTAATACCGGGGCTTGCCGACATGCACAATCACCTTGCCCGGGGAAGCTTTGGTTTTGACCAGACAACCACGGACCACCGGCAGCATCTGGCCGATCTGCTCGGCTGGGGCGTCACGCTCGTCTTCTCGCCGGGCATCAACGATCTGGATGCCTTTGCCGATCTCAAGCGCCGGTCTCTTGAACCCTCCGCTCCCTACCCGCATTTCCTTGGTGTCGGCAGGCAGTTCAGCGCGGCGGGCGGGCATGTGGTCGGTGGCTACGAATCGGAGACGCCGGAACAGGCAAGGGCATCCGTGCGCGAACTGGCGGCGGCCGGGGTCGATGCAGTCAAGCTGGTTTACAGCCCGGTCATCTATGCCATCAAGGCCGGGCTGCCCGTACTCGAAACGGCGGTAATGCGGGCGGTCATCGATGAGGCGCATCGTCAGGGGTTGAAGGCTTATGTGCACGCGCCGATTCTGAGTTTCGCCAAGGAAGCGCTGCGGGCGGGTGCCGACGGCCTCGTTCACGGCATCGTTTCCGACCCCGTCGATGCAGAGTTCATCGCGTTGATGAAGAAGAACCGGGCGGTCTACCAGACAACACACTCGATCTTCGAAGCCGCCGGCGACATTGCGGGCTGGGCCAGGCGGGGCGCCGCGTTCGACCGGCGTGGCCTGGTACCGCGAACGGAATTCGAAACGGGCATGACTCCGGCGTTCGTCCAGGAGTGGGAATCGCTTTGGGACAATCATTCCTACATGGAAGAACGCCTCCCGGTCTTGCAGGCGAACACCAGGAAGGTTTTCGACGCGGGCCTGCTTGTGGTTTCCGGGTCTGACACGGGCAATGCCGGCGCGGGCCTGCTGAACGGCCTGACGGCTCAGCTTGAATTGCAATTGCTGGTCGAATCCGGCCTGTCTCCCCGGCAGGTATTGGGTATCGCGACAATCAATGCGGCGCGGATGGTGGGACGGGAGCACGACCTCGGATCGGTCGAGGCCGGCAAGCTTGCGGACCTGGTGATCCTGGATGGAGATCCTCTGGCCGACATTGGCAACGTCCATCGAATTTTCCGTGTCGTCAAGGGCGGCGTGGTTTACCGGCAAGCCGATCTGCTGCATTCCCCGGCTCGAGGCCGGGGCCGCCCGCAACCTGCGGCCTGCTCTCAACTCTGAACCGGGCGCGCGCGGCGCCGCTGCCCCAATCGGGGCATGGCGAATCCGGCCCGACGCGGCATCTTCCCGATGGACTGCACCTGGATGGAAAACCTCGTACAGGCGGTGAATCCAGATTCCCAATCGCATTGAGTACGTTGTCCGACATCGGACGGTGTTGCAGGTCCTTAAGGTTGTGTGTCCGACGATGCCGGAGTCATTGACGTGTGCCGATTCATCAATCTTGTTGCTGCCGCAGTTGTCGGCTGCTGGGCGGGCCTGGCTTATTCGAAAGCGCCGCCGGTGGCGCTGGCCAGCGTTTACGAAGAGGGCGTTGACGTATCTGCGTACTGGGTGAGCGAAAAACTCGACGGCGTTCGCGCCCTGTGGGACGGCGAGGCGCTTTACTCACGCCGGGGCAACCGTTTTGCCGTGCCCTCGTGGTTTCTGCGCGGGTTCCCGGCGACACCGCTCGATGGCGAGTTGTGGATCGGGCGCGGCGCCTTCGAAGTGTTGTCCGGCACCGTCCGGCGCGAAGTACCGGATGTGCGGGCCTGGCGCAGGGTACGCTACATGGTGTTCGATCTGCCGGATCATGACGGAACCTTTAATGAGCGCCTGCATCGTTTGCTGGAGTTGATTCAGGGCATCGACGCGCCGTACCTGGAGTTGGTTGTCCAGTTTCGGGTCGAGAGCCACGAGGAGTTGATGGCGGAAATGGAGCGTGTCGTCGCCCAGGGCGGCGAAGGGCTCATGCTGCGCCGGGCCGACTCCCGGCACCGGGCCGGGCGCTCGGACGACCTGCTGAAAGTGAAACCCCACCAGGACGCGGAAGCGGTGGTTGTTGCTCACCTGCCCGGCAAGGGCAAGTTCCAGGGGATGCTCGGGTCGCTGCTCGTCGAGACGCCCGCGGGCCGCCGATTCAGATTGGGCACGGGGTTCACCGATGCCGAACGCAGGCATCCGCCGGTATTGGGCGCGACGGTGACCTTTCGATACCGTGGGAGAACGGCCAACGGAACTCCGCGATTTGCTAGCTACCTAAGGGTTCGCGAGGAGCTTTGACCTGTCTGCGGCGGGCGCCAGTGTGAGGGTCACCCGGTGCGTATCGTCGCCGACCGCCCGGGCGTTTTCCGCTTCCAGGTCGTAGACGATTCGTTGCGCGGCGATGGTGTCGCCGCCCCGGGTCAAAACGCCGCCGCCCTCGGCACGAACCACCGACTCGTCGAAGTCGTAGTCGAGCGATGCTCCCGCCAGCGATATCGGCGCCTCGTCTTCGGCATCGGTCAGCCGTGCGGGTTCGCCGCTGGCGCGCATGGCCAAGATCTCGTTGTCTTCGTTGAAGCGAACCACCAGTTCGCGGCCCGTGATGGCGCGGCTGCCCTGGGTTGCCACGACGTTCCCGGTGTACGTCGTCGTCCGCTCCTCCAGCAGCATTTCGAACTGGTCCGCCTGAATCTCGATGGGCTGCGCCGACGCTGCATCGGCAAACGCAAGCAACAGCAACGCTGCAATCATGGCGCTACCGGTCAAAAGACATCGGCCCCGCCGGACTCGTCCGCGACCGCCACGTTGGCCCGGCGCGCTTCCACGAGTTGGGGGCCGAGCCGGTCGAGTTCGTCCAGGGTCCAGCGGCCGTCGGGCTTGTCGAACCGCTTGATGACCGCCGGTTGCTGCATGATGGCCACGCTGCCGCCGCCGGTGTGGAAAATCTCGCCGGTGATGCCGGCCGCTTCTTCGCAGCAAAGCCACACGACCATCGGCGCCACGTGCTGCGGGCCGCCCTGTTCGAGTTCCGGCTCCGCGACGCTCTCGCCCCGGTTCTCCCGCAACGGAATCGTCATGCGCGTGAGCGCGCCGGGCGAGATGGTGTTCACCGTGCAACCGTACTTGGCCATCTCCAGGGCGAGCACCCGCGAGAAACCGGCGATACCGGCCTTGGCGGCGCCGTAGTTGGATTGCCCGAAATTGCCCAGCAGGCCGGAGACGCTGGAAAAATTGACGATGCGGCAGCCGGTGCGTCCGGTCTCGCGGACGTACCTGGCAAATGGCCGCGAGCAGCAGTAGTGGCCCTTGAGGTGTACGGCGATCACCGCGTCCCAATCGGCTTCCTGCAGGTTGAAGATCGACCTGTCGCGGAGAATGCCGGCGTTGTTGACCAGAATGTCCATGCCGCCGAAGGCGTCGAGCGCGGTCTGCAGCAGGCTCTCGCCGCCGGCCACTTCGGCGACCGACTCGGTATTGGCCACGGCCCTGCCGCCCTGCGCCTCGATTTCCGCCGCCACCTCGTCGGCGATGTGCCCGCCGCCGGTACCGTCGGTGGCGCCGCCGAGGTCGTTGACGACGATGCTCGCCCCTTCCCGGGCCATCATGAGCGCGATCGCCCGGCCGGGGCATCGGCCGGCGCCCGTCACCACCGCCACCTTGTCGTCAAGTCGTCCCATTGCCGTGCCCGATCCGTGAAAGCGCGCATAGTTTAACGTTCCGAAGCGGGCAGAACAGCCGTCGGCCGGGAGGATCACGGCATGTTGCCGGTAGCGCGAGCCGCTGTGCGGGTGTCAGCGACGATAGACTTCGCGGCGATGCGCTACAGCGATCACCAGAACGACCAGTTGGCCTTGCTGGATTTCATACACTACCCGGTATTCGCCAACGCGAACGCGTCGCAAGCCCCGCAGTTGGCCCTTGAGCGCGGAGCCGACAAAGGGGTTCCCGGCCAGCGCGTCGATTGCCGCGACGATCTTGTGGCGCTCGGGGCGAGCTATGCGAAGCAGTTCCTTGCGTGCACTTCGCTTAATCCGTATCGAGTAGCTCATCCCGAACCTGCTCCCAATCCAGGACCGGATCGTTCGGGTCGCGCAATCGCTCGATGGCCATCGACAGGTCGTTGAAGTCTTCCAGATAGCGTTCCACGGCCTGCCGGAGGATTTCCGCCCGGCTGCGGCTGAGCTGCCTGGCGGCGGCGTCCAGGCCGGTGACAAGCTCGCCGGGGAACCGCGCAGTTACCTGAATCGTGTCCATGTCAATGTATCTCAATGCAATTGTAGTCACTCTAATGTCTCCGTAGTCGGCGGTCAACCGATCGCCCCTGGTTGCACATCCCACCGGCATGAGGATGATGCCTGGTCCATGCCTAGTCCGGCGGAATTCACAGTATGATCGGGCGCTTCAATAGAGCGATGTAGGAAAACGGAGCCCGATGACAGCGGAAATCTCCCGGAAAAGCGCGCTGGCGACGAGGATGGCGGGCGACGGTTCCGTCGAGTTGATCGAGGAGGTGTTCGCTGCCGGGGTGGACCATGCGGCCGTGCTACTGCGCCACTCCGCCAGGGAGTACGACCCGGACATTCACGACCTGCTGAACCCGCTGACAGACGAAGGACGGGAACTGTGCGAACGGTTCGGCGCAAGGCTCGACAAGTCACTGACGCTGCGCGGCTACGCCAGCCCGGCCGAGCGCTGCGCGGAAACGGCGGCGTTGATCCTGGAAACGCACCGCGCGCAGGGCGGCGGGGCCACCCGCTGCCGGCCGGTGGAGGGGCTCGGCGTGTTCTACGTGCTCGACCAGATGAAGATGTGGCAGGCGATGCAGCAGGCCGGGGGCATGGTCGGCTTGCTGCGGGCCTGGTTCGAGGGCGCGGCGCCCGGGGACGCCATGGTGCCGGCGGACCTGGCGGCGAGGCTGGTGTTCCGAGTGATGACGGGAAAGCTGGAGACGCCCGTCGCGAAACCCCAGCTCGATCTCCTGGTCACCCACGACATCACCCTGCACCTGGTGCGCGACCGCCTGCTCGGAGAATCCGTGGAGGGTCCCGAAATCGAGTACCTCGACGCACTGGTCGCCTTCCGGCGGGATGACGCCTGGTGGCTGCGCAGCCGGCACGGACCGGCCCGGCAGGTCAGCGCCGACCTTTGACCTCGCCACCGACTGGGCGAAGCCCGAGCCGACGCACCGCTTCGGCAGGTGGCGAAGCGGCAGGTAGCGACGCCCGCAACGGTTTCAAGTGCCCGAGTAAGTCACACGGTAGATCGCCCCGAACTGATCATCGGAGATGAGCAGGCTGCCGTCGGGTGCGACCAGCACGTCGTTCGGGCGCCCCCAGTTGCGCTGCCCTTCCAGCCAACCGGTGACGAACGGTTCGTAGCGTGGTTCTCCGTCTTCGAAAACGATGACTCCCACCTGATAACCCACCTTGCTCGACCGGTTCCAGGAACCGTGTTCGGCAACGAAGAGTGCATTCCGATAGCGCACCGGAAACTGCGAGCCGGCGTAGAAGTCAACTCCCAGGGCGGCGGAATGGGCCTGGATTTCGAGGGCCGGCGGGGTGTAGTCCGACGGGTCTCTGCCGCTTCCGTGCCGAGGATCGAGAATGTCGGTTGCGTGAACGAATGGAAAGCCGAAGTGCTGGCCCGGGCCGGTGATGACGTTGAATTCTTCCGGCGGAATGTCGTCACCCATCCAGTCGCCGCCGTTGTCCGAGAACCAGAGTTGCCCGGTGCCCGGATGCCAGGCGAAACCGACGGTATTGCGGATGCCGTGGGCGACGATTTCGGTCTCTCCGGTCGCCGGGTCCATCCTCATGAGCGATGCGAACCGGGGATCGTCGGACTCGCAGATGTTGCAGGGTGCGCCAACCGGAACGTAAAGCAATCCGTCGGGGCCGAACTTGATGTACTTCCAGCCGTGGTGGGTTTCCCTCGGCAACCGGTCCGTCACCACCTCGTAGGCGGCGTTCGGCTCGAGGCGCCGGCCTATGCCCGCGAAGCGCAACACCCGGTTCAGGGCCGCGACGTACAGGTCGCCGTCACTTGCGGCCACACCGCTCGGCATCGTCAATCCCTCGGCCAGCACGATCACTTCGGGCGGCGGCCCGCCCAGCGCATCCGGCAACGCGTAGACCCTGCCCCTGCCTTCGCGCAGCGAACCGACATAGAGCGTGCCGTCGGCGGCCAGGGCCATCTGCCGGGCGTTGTCGACTTCCTTTGAGACCAGGTGTATGTCGAATCCCGGCGGGAGGACAAGCGGTTCCAGCTCGGGGTCCCGGGCCACGACGGGGGCAGGCGCCCTGGACGACGGGGCCGTGGACAGGTTCGTCAGATGCCCGGTGGGGCTCCGTAGCAGGCTCATCACTACCACGGGTTGATTCGCAGCAACCTGCAGTTGCCACTTGCCGGTTCCCGTGCCCAGCGCGCCCTGCAACGGCGCCGCATCCTCGTTCTGCCCGCCGGTACTGCCCCTGCCTTCCACCGATTCCAGTTCCGCCGCCGAAACTTCCCGCGCTTCTCCGGGGGGCAGGGTGATCGTTAGGGTGCCATCCGTACCTTCCGAGGCGAGGCTTCCCGGCTCCCCCGAATCGTCGATTCCCGAGATGGTCACGCGGGAATCCGACGAGCCGGAGTTGATCAGCCGAAGTACGCTGACCTGCTCGTCGTTGCGGCCCGGGTTGAATATGGCCACGCGATGCCCGTCCGTTGCGGGTTCGACGACATCGTGCATAGCGGTGAGGAACCCGTCGCCGGTGCGGATGTAGGCCAGCACTTCAATGTCCAGTTCGCTTGAGAGTTCCAGGCGCCGGTTGCCCTCGGCAGCACCGGTGCCGATGGGCAGGCCCTTGTCCGGCGCGCCGTTTTCCAGGTCTTCCGAGTTGAAGTGCACGGTCTCGCGCGCTTCGATCGCGAGTTGTACGGAATCCGAGCGAAGGCCGCTGTCGTCGACCGCCGTGATCGTCACTTCGCCCGAGGCATCGGTCCGGTTGATCACCCGTACGAAGCCTTGGCGAAACTCATCGGATTCAGGCGGAAACAGCGGCACGAGATGCCCGTCGGTGTTGCCTGATGCGGCTCCGGCGGATGAAGCTGACGAGGCGGAAGCCGCACCCCAAGCCAACGGTCCCGGGCTGCCGACGTCCGCCTCCAGGGAGACAGGGGGCACTTGGAGTAGTGCAAGTAATCCGGCGAACGACGCTGCGCCGAGTGAGACGATTGCGCGACTACGCGGTTCCATCTGTCTTTTTTAACAGGAAGCGGCGTATAACAGGAAGCGGCGATTCGGGAAATGCGCGCCTGGTCGGCCAGCCGTCGTCGGGTACCCGGGTTCAGGCAGGCACCGTTGGCGAATTCGCGGCGCTGGGCGCTTGCGCGAGCTGCGTTGGCGGGCGCAGGCGAGAGCCGCTGGCAATCCGGGCCGAGCGGTGTTACTCAATAGCTCCGTTCTGCGGCCGTTCGACGGACAGCCCGTCGCGATGCAGCCGGGCGAATGGCCCGAAGCCCGGACCTCGGGCGCAACGTCAGGCAACCACGAAAAGGAGCCCCTCATGGCAACATCCACCCCCGGACGCAGCGTCGAGTACGAATCGGTCTCCGGCGACTACCTGGCTGCCCGGCAGCTCAGGAAGGGCGCGGCCGGCTGGATGCTGCTGGCGGGCCTGGGGGTCGCCTACGTGATCTCGGGGGACTTCGCCGGCTGGAACTTCGGCCTCGCCCACGGCGGATTCGGGGGCCTGCTGATCGCCACGGCGATCATGGCCGTCATGTACCTGTGCATGGTGCTGAGCCTGGCGGAACTCTCGGCATCGCTGCCGACGGCCGGGGGCGGTTACAGCTTCGCCAGACGGGCCCTGGGCCCCTGGGGCGGGTACCTGACCGGCATGGCGATCCTGCTCGAATACGCCCTGGCGCCGGCGGCCATCGCCATATTCATCGGCGGCTACGTCAATTCCCTGGTGGGCATCGACGGCTGGGTGGTCTACCTGGGAAGTTACCTGGTGTTCGTCGGCGTACACCTGTGGGGCGCCGGCGAGGCGCTGAAGACCATGTTCGTCATCACCGTGCTTGCGGTGCTGGCCATCGGCGTATTCGTTGCCGGCATGCTGCCTCACTTCGATGTGGCCAACCTGTTCGATATCGCGGTGGACGAAAGCGCCGCGGGTGCCGGCGCCTTCCTGCCGCAAGGCTACCTCGGCGTCTGGGCGGCCTTTCCGTTCGCCATCTGGTTCTTTCTGGCTGTCGAGGGCGTGCCCCTGGCGGCGGAGGAAGCGGGCAACCCGGCGCGGGACATGCCGCGGGGCATCATCACCGCCATGCTCATCCTGCTCGTGTTCGCGGGCCTTGTGCTGGTGCTGGCGCCGGGCGGAGCGGGCGCGGAATTCATGGCCGGTCACGGCGCGCCCCTGGTCGGCGCGCTGCAGGCCGTCTACGGCGAGGACTCGCTGGCGGCGTCGTTCGTCAACTGGGTGGGCCTGTCCGGCCTCATCGCCAGTTTCTTCTCCATCATCTACGCCTATTCCAGGCAGGTGTTCGCGCTGTCGCGCGCCGGCTACCTGCCGCGCGCCCTGTCGGTGACCAACCGGCGCAAGGTGCCCGTGCTGGCCCTGGTGGTGCCGGGTGCGGTGGGGTTCTGCCTGTCGTTGACGGGGGAGGGCGACCTGATGATCACCACGGCGGTGTTCGGCGCCACCATCTCGTATGCGCTGATGACGCTGTCGCATATCGTGCTGCGGCGGACGGAGCCGGACCTGGAGCGGCCTTACCGGACGCCGGGAGGAGTCCTGACATCCGGGATCGCGTTCGTGCTGGCGATAGTGGCGTTCATCTCCACGTTTCTGGCCAGCCTGGAGGCGGCTACATGGAGCGCCGTCTTCTATCTGGTGATGATCGGCTACTTCTTCTTCTACAGCCGCCATCACCTGGTTGCCAACGCTCCGGAAGAGGAATTCGAGGCCATCGCCCTGGCGGAGCGGGAGCTCGGATGACTTGGCGGGGCAACGCGCCGGTCCGACGGTACAACCATGGCCGGCTCGCATGGAACAAATCTTCAACTCATTGTTTTGAATGGATATTTTTTTTCACCGGATTTTTAACAGTTCCTTCGATTCGGCTCCGAGAGCAGGTATGCGGTACGGGTATCCGGCACGCCAAGCGGACGCGTTGTCTTG
>CAZWZH010000235.1:0-9090 GCA_964638775.1 uncultured Pseudomonadales bacterium | reverse complement strand
CCCTGGCCGCCGAACTCGGCTACGACGGCGTGCACTGGCCGGAAGCCCGAATCCCCGGCGCACCGGAAGTGTCCCACAACTTTGCAATCCGTACCTCCGCGGCCCACTCCATCAAGGCGGTGCGCCGCGCTCACCGCGCCGGCGCCACGGCCGTGGTCTACGGGCCCGTGTTCGCCCCCACGTGGAAACACGCCGAACCGGTGGGCCTCGCAGCCCTGCGCCATTGCGCCAAGGTTTCACCCCTGCCCGTCTACGCCCTGGGCGGAATCGGTCCCGACCAGGCAAGCGAATGCCTCGCAGCCGGCGCCCACGGCGTCGCCGTTCTGTCCGGAATAGCCGCCGACCCAGTTGCCTCAACTACTCGCTACCTCGCTGCGTTGCTGCCCGAACGAAACCTGACATTCGAGCAATGAATGTCGGAAACCCGGCGCGCCGGGATGAGGACGTGGAAGGAACAACGCCGAACTGGTAAAGAACCACCCAACAACCCTATACTTGCCGTTCGATTGTCGGGGTGCCGAACGGCTGAGACGCTTAGCGAACCCGTAGAACCTGATCCGGTTAATTCCGGCGTAGGGAACAGCCCCCGACCGAAAAACCCGGCGGCGTAACGCCACCGGAAACACACAATCGGGGGGTCCCATGTCCGAGCAACCCATTCTTTCCGAAGCGGCCCAACTCGACGCCGAGATGGTCAAGCCACTGCCTCGTTCCCAGAAGGTGCACGTCTCAAGCAACGGCGGCATCCGGGTGGGCATGCGCGAGATCGCGCTCTCTCCCACCACGGTGCAGGCCACCGGGGATGCCGGCTCGCGCCGGCTGATACCCAATCCGCACTTCCGCGTCTACGACACCTCCGGCCCGTACACCGACCCGGAAATCGAGGTCGACGTCCGCACCGGAATCCCGCGCCTGCGCGAGCCCTGGATCCTGGCGCGCAGCGACACCGAGCCGCTGCCGGCCTTCAGTTCCTCCTATACCCAGTCGAGAAACTCGGACGCGCGCCTCGAAAAGCTCCGGTTCGCGCACCTGAGAACGCCCCGGCGCGCGCTGCCGGGCAGGAACGTCACCCAGCTCCACTACGCCCGCGCCGGCATCGTGACGCCAGAGATGGAGTACATCGCCATTCGGGAAAACCTGGCACGCGCCAACCCCGACTACAACCCCGAACAGCACCCCGGCGAAAACTTCGGCGCACGCACGCCGCGCGAGATAACCCCGGAGTTCGTGCGCGACGAGGTGGCCGCGGGGCGCGCCATCATCCCCAGCAACATCAACCACCCCGAATCCGAACCCATGATCATCGGGCGCAACTTCCTGGTGAAGGTGAACGCGAACATCGGCAACTCCGCGGTTACGTCAAGCATCGAGGAAGAGGTGGAGAAGATGGTGTGGGCAACCCGATGGGGCGCCGACACCGTCATGGACCTCTCCACAGGCAAGAACATCCACGAAACGCGCGAGTGGATCGTACGCAACTCGCCGGTACCCATCGGCACGGTGCCGATCTACCAGGCGCTCGAGAAGGTCGGCGGCGTCGCCGAGGAACTTACCTGGGAGCTTTACCGCGACACGCTCATCGAGCAGGCGGAACAGGGCGTCGACTACTTCACCATCCACGCCGGCGTGCTGCTGCGCTACGTGCCGCTCACCGCCCGCCGCACCACCGGCATCGTCAGCCGCGGCGGCTCGATCATGGCCAAGTGGTGCCTCGCCCACCACCGCGAGAGCTTCCTTTACGAGCACTTCGAGGAGATCTGCGAAATCATGAAGGCCTACGACGTGGCCTACTCCCTGGGCGACGGGCTGCGGCCCGGCTCCATCGCCGACGCCAACGACGAGGCCCAGTTCGCGGAACTCGAGACCCTGGGCGAACTCACGCAAATCGCCTGGAAGCACGATGTGCAGACCATGATCGAGGGGCCCGGGCACGTTCCCATGCAGCTCATCAAGGAGAACATGGAAAAGCAGCTCGAATGCTGCGACGAGGCGCCCTTCTATACCCTGGGCCCGCTCACCACCGATATCGCCCCCGGCTACGACCACATCACCTCCGCCATCGGCGCGGCGATGATCGGCTGGTACGGCTGCGCGATGCTGTGCTACGTGACGCCGAAGGAACACCTCGGCCTGCCCGACAAGCAGGACGTGCGCGACGGCATCATCGCCTACAAGGTGGCCGCCCACGCCGCGGACCTGGCCAAGGGCCACCCGGGCGCGCAGATCCGCGACAACGCGCTCTCCAAGGCGCGCTTCGAGTTCCGCTGGGAAGACCAGTTCAACCTGGGCCTGGACCCGGACCGCGCACAGCAGTTCCACGACGAGACGCTACCCAAGGACTCCGCCAAGGTCGCCCACTTCTGCTCGATGTGCGGGCCGAAGTTCTGCTCCATGAAGATCAGCCAGGAGGTCCGCGACGCCGCCGGCGTCACCGACGACACCGTGCGCATGGTCGATGTGGAAGCCGAGATGAAACGCAAGGCCCGGGAGTTCCGCGACCAGGGAAGCGAGATCTACAGCTAGCCGCGGCCAGGAGCGAACGCCCATGCGAGTGCAGGACCCGGCGCGCCGGTGGATCGTACTTCATGCCCACGGGACATTTGGAAAACCCGTATCGAGAAGCAGGCTCCATGAAAGTTGAAATCGCCGGCGCGGGCCTGATGGGGCGAATGATCGGCTGGCGCCTTTCCGAAGGCGGTGCCGAAGTCACCTTGCACGAGAGCGCACCCCGAGCAGCGCCGCAAAGCGCCGCACACGCGGCGGCGGCGATGCTGGCGCCGGTGAGCGAGTATCCCGACGCGGACCCGGCAGTCTTCGCGATGGGCAGGCGAAGCCTCGAACTCTGGCCGAGCCTGCTCGATGCGCTGGCCGTGCCCTACGCCATCGACGGCTCGCTGCTGGTAGCCCACGGCCCGGACGGACCATTGCTCGACAAGTTCCACCGCTCCCTGGGCGTCGAAGGCGCGACCGAGGCGCGCTGGCTGGACGGCGACGGTATCGGGGCCCTCGAACCCGCATTGGCCGGCCGCTTTCAGCGCGGCCTGTACCTGCCGAACGAGGGCTGGCTGGACAACCGTGCCCTGATCGATGCGCTGGAATCCCGGTGCGGTGAGATCCGCTACGGTGTTGCGGTTGATCCGCACGACCTGCGGGCCGACATCGTCATCGACTGCCGCGGCGTCGGGGCCGGCCTGGAGGGCTTGCGGGGCGTGCGCGGCGAGGCGATTCGCGTGCGAGCGCCGGAGGTGGAACTGTCCCGGCCGGTGCGGCTGATGCATCCGCGCTACCAGCTCTACGCGGCGCCCCGCCCCGGCGGCGAAGTCGTGATCGGCGCCACCCAGATCGAAAGCGATTCCCTGCAGGGCGTCACGGTGCGCAGCGCCCTGGAACTGCTGTCCGCCGCGTTCGCGCTGCACGCCGGCTTCGCCGAGGCGGAAATCCTGGAACTCTGCGTCGGCCTGCGGCCCGCCTTCGCGGACAACCTGCCACGCATCGAGTGGGACGCCGGCGTGCTGCGTGTAAACGGACTCTACCGGCACGGTTTCCTGATCGCCCCGGCCCTGGTCGAACACGTCATCGCCGAGATCGAACAGATCCCCTATGCGCGGAAAACTGTCGTCCGATGACTCGAGTTCGCACGCCGTTACCGCCGTCTCCACCCACCGGCGCATCGAACCGTTAGTCGTGGACATCTTCTGCAACGGCGACCGGGTGAGCCTCGACGTGGAGCGGCTTGCCGAAGCCCTTGAAACTCTCGGGTTCGGCGACCGCCGCGTGGTGGTCGCCGTCAACGAGACCTTCGTTGCGATGGAAGAGTGGCCCTCTTACCGGGTACGCGCCGGCGATCGTCTCGATATCCTCTCGGCGATAGAAGGGGGATGAGCATGAGCGAAGCGCCAATCGCGCCGACGGCGCCGGATGGATGGTCGCTGTACGGCGAGCCGCTGAAGAGCCGCCTGCTGCTCGGCACGGCCAGGTACCCGTCGCTCGCCGTCATGACCAAGGCGGTGGCCGCCTCCGGTGCGGAGGTGCTGACGCTGGGGTTGCGCCGCCAGTCGCCGGAAAAACTGGGCGGCGGTTCGGTCTGGGACCACATCGCCAAGCTCGGCTGCCGGCTTCTGCCCAACACCGCGGGCTGCCACACGGCCCGGGAGGCCGTCACCCTCGCCCGCATGAGCCGCGAGATCTTCGGCACAAGCTGGATCAAGCTCGAAGTCACCGGCGACGACTACAACCTGCAGCCCGACCCCTACGAGTTGATCGAAGCCACCCGGGAACTGGTCAAGGCCGAGTTCAAGGTGTTCGCCTATACCACCGACGACCTGGTGGTCTGCACGCGGCTGCGCGACCTCGGCTGCGAAGCGATCATGCCATGGGGTGCGCCCATCGGCACCGGCAAGGGCATCACCGACCCCTACGCGCTCGAGACGCTGCGCGCGCGTTTGCCCGATGCGGTGCTCATCGTCGACGCGGGCCTGGGCCTGCCTTCCCATGCCGCCCGGGTGCTGGAAATGGGTTTCGACGGGGTACTGCTGAATACGGCGGTTGCGCGCGCCGACGACCCGGTACGCATGGCCGCGGCATTCGGCAAGGCCGTGGCGGCGGGCCGCCTGGCCTTCGAGGCCGGCGCCATGGCCGAAAGCGAGACGGCACAACCGTCGACACCGGTGGTGGGAACGCCGTTCTGGCAGACGGAATCCGGGTAGTTTCCGCCGTTCAACCGTCCGGCGCCGCGGAGCGCAGGGTCGGCGCCGATACGCGCACCGTAATGAAATCCGCATCATGATACTGGCGATGGCGGACCTCCGAGGCGTGGTGCCGCAACAGCCGGAGCGAGACCTGCCGCTCCATCACCTCTTCGGCGGCTCCTTCGGCGAGCAGGGCAAGCCGGTCTTCGATGTTCTCCTCGCCGCCGGAGGCGATGAACTCCAACACCGCGTCCTTGCCTTCCCGGCGCGCCGTAACCAGCAATCGCCGCTCGCCGGTCGCAGCCCCCTCATCGTCCGCCAGCAGTGAGAGCAGGGTCTCCTCGCTCGCCGCATCGAGCCGGTTCGCCATCGCTTCGCCCCAGCCGCGCCTGGCGCTGAAGTCGGCAACGAACTGCCGGATCACCGGGAGGGCGCCGACGCCCAGGCGGGTTTCCATTTTCCTGCGCCGCGGCGCCATCAGTTCCATCATGAGGCTCAGTACGATGGCTGTGAGCCCGCCCGCGGTGAGGCCACTGTCCAGCAGACCGCCCGCGAGATCGGGCACCACTTCCGGAAAGATGAACCCGTACTGACAGCCGACGCCGACCCAGAACGAGATTCCCGCCACCAGCACCTGGCGGCGGTCCAGCCCGTCCGAGACGACCATCTTCATGCCCAGCGTGAAAATCCCGGAAAGGATCACGACGATGTAACCGGCAATCACGGGCCCCGGCACCGCCAGCACCAGCGCCAGGATCTTGGGAAAGAACGCCAGGGCTGCAAGGGCAAACCCGAATACGATGCCCACGCGGCGGGCGGCAACGCCGCTGAACTCGGTCAGCGCAACGGTGGTGGCGCGAACGCAGTTGGCCACCGTACCGGCCAGGCCGGATAACAGGTTGCTGAGCGCGTCCGCGGCCACCGCACCCTGCACGGAGCGAAAATCCACCGCCCGACGCTTTCGCCAGGACACCCCCTGAATGCCCAGGGTGCCGCTTACGGTTCGAACCGTGCAGACCAGGAACACCAATACGAACGCGGGCAGCAGCCGCAGGAAGTCCGGCCCGAAGTCGAGCCCGAAGGCGGGCCTGTCTAAGGGAATTCCGATCCAGCCCGCTTCGAGAACGCGCTCGACATCGTAAAGCCCGTCGATCGACGCTACCAGCGACCCCGCGGCCATGCCGACCACCGGCGCCCAGGGACGCAGTTTGGGTGTACCCTTGACCATGACACCGCCCAGCACCAGCAGCGTTGCCAGCGCTGGAATCAGGGAGGCGCTGAGCGGCAACCCCTCCGGCAGATCGTCCAGCATCCCGAAGGCGACGGGCATTATCGTCACCGGAATGAGCATCAGCACCACGCCGGAAACGGTTGGCGTCAGAACGCGGCGGAACATCGAAAGCTTGAGCGAGAACGCAAACTGGAACAGCGATGCAACCAGCATCAGTGAAGCCAGGAGAGCGATGCCCCCGGCCTGGAGCGCATCGGCGCTGACCGCAATGGCGGTGCCCGTCGGCCCGGTAACCAGCACGTATCCGGCCCCGACCCGCCCGAGCGGAAAGCTGTGCATGGCGGTGACCAGGCCGCTGATGACAATGGACGCGAACACCGCCCACACCAGCAGGGTCTCCGGCGCATCCGCGGCGCGGAAAATCACCATTGGGAACAGGATCGTCCCGCTCAGCGACAGCAGCGCGTACTGCAGGCCGAGGCCGGCGCTCTGCGCCGCCGGCGGCGCCTCGTCCGGTTCGTAGATGACGCCGCGGTCTTCGGCGTCCGGTTCGTAAATGACACCGCGGTCTTCGGAGTTTTCGGCCATGATTCCCGGGAACTAAAGCCCGCGCCCCCGTTTCGCCCCCGTGCGCAACCGCAGCGCGTTCAGCCGAATGAAACCCGCCGCGTCCTCCTGGCGATAAGCCCCGCTGTCGTCTTCGAAAGTGGCGACATCCTCGTCGTACAGGCTGTCGGGCGAACGCCGGCCGAGCACGGTGACGGCGCCCTTGAAGAGCTTGAGCCGCACAACCCCGTTCACCGGCTTCTGGGTTTCGTCGATCAGCGCCTGCAGCGCCCTGCGTTCCGGAGACCACCAATAGCCGTTGTAGATCAGCTTGGCGTAGCGGGGCATCAGCTCGTCCTTGAGGTGCGCAACCTCACGGTCGAGGGTCAGCGATTCCATGGCCCGGTGCGCCTTCAGCAGAATCGTGCCGCCCGGGGTTTCGTAACATCCCCGTGACTTCATGCCCACGTAGCGGTTCTCGACCAGGTCCTGGCGGCCGATGCCGTGGGCGCCGCCCAGGGCGTTCAGGCGGGCA
Source organism: uncultured Pseudomonadales bacterium (assembly GCA_964638775.1). Taxonomy (GTDB): domain Bacteria; phylum Pseudomonadota; class Gammaproteobacteria; order Pseudomonadales; family Azotimanducaceae; genus Azophilus. The sequence goes on along the minus strand of CAZWZH010000235.1, from coordinate 2,090 downwards.
AGCAGGTCCGCGGGGCTCAGGGGTTCGCCGTCGAGGGCCGCCGCATCGCCGCCGGCAAATTCGATTTCGAGGATTCCGGGTTCATCCGGCGCCGCTTCCGGAGCCACGGTCCAGCGCCAGATGTCCTCGCCCGGTTCCTGCCACGGGTCCTCCAGCCCGCCGCCCTCATAGGAGATGTGCAGCAGGTTGGCGTCCATGGAGTAGGGCGACTCGCCCTTGCGCTCGTAGTCGACCGGAATCTGCCGTTCGCGGCAGTAACTCAGCAGCGCCTCCCGGGAATTCAGGTCCCATTCCCGCCAGGGTGCAATTACCTTGATATCGGGATTGAGCGCGTACGCCCCGAGTTCGAAGCGCACCTGGTCGTTGCCCTTGCCGGTGGCGCCGTGGGCGATGGCGTCCGCCCCGGTTGACGCGGCGATCTCCACCAGGCGCCGCGCGATCAGCGGGCGGGCGATGCTGGTGCCGAGCAGGTATTCGCCCTCATAGAGCGTGTTGGCGCGGAACATGGGGAACACGTAGTCGCGAGCGAAGGTCTCCGTAAGGTCCTCGATGTGGATTTCCCGCACGCCCATGGCCTCTGCCTTGGCGCGGGCCGGCTCGACCTCCTCACCCTGGCCGATGTCGGCGGTGAAGGTCACCACCTCGGCGTTGTAGGTGTCCTGCAGCCATCGGCAGATGACGGACGTGTCGAGCCCCCCGGAATAGGCCAGAACAATCTTGTCAGCGTTCATCTGTGGTCGGTTTCTCCCGCCGCGCTCATGACCCGTTGTGAATCGCGCAATCCTACGCCAGGCCAATGGAATTGCATAACGGAAGACCACGTGGCGTTGGACTCGATTCTTCCAAGTTGCGAGAATCAGCATCTGACAGGAACAAAGGGGAGAACGGCAAATGCACGCAGGCGGAATACCTGAAGACGTAATCAATCGCTGCATGGCCCGGCGCGGCCGGCTGCACACTTTCGAATCCATCGACCCGGCACGTACGGCCATGCTGGTGGTCGACATGCAGAACGCCTTCGTGGCCGATGGCGCGACCGCCCAGATCCCCTCGGCACAAGGCGTGGTGCCCAACATCAACCGCATCAACACGGCGCTCCGCCGGGCCGGCGGGCTGGTGGTATGGATCGTATCCACCTACGGCCCCGACGAAGAAAACCGCTGGCCCATCATGTACGACCACGTCTTCGGTGAGGAACAGGGCAAGGCCTTCCGCGCCTCGCTCAGCACGGGGGCGCCCGGCCACTCGATCTACGGGCCCCTCGAACAGCACGCCGACGACATCACCGTCAGCAAGAACCGGTTCAGCGCCTTCGTCGGCAGCGGCGGTGGGCTCGAAGAGCTGCTGCGCGAGCGCGGCATCGACACGGTGCTCGTCACCGGCACGGTCACCAGCGTCTGCTGCGAGTCCACCGCCCGGGAAGCCGCCATGCGCAACTTCAAGACCGTCATGATCACCGACGCCAACGCCGGCCGCGACGACGAGGAACACTGGGCAAGCCTCGCCAACATCCTGCTCGGGTTCGGCGACGTCTATTCCACCGACGAGGTGATTGGCCTGATCGAAGCCTGACGGCCTGCCCCGGGCGCCGCCATTCGACATTCGAGCGCCGGGTTGACAAACGCCGGAAAGGAGGAATTCGAGTTTTATAGTAGCTATAATTAGAGCTATAAATCCTCTATTTTGGAATTTATGGCTAAGTTAATATCTACTAAGAGATCACCACAAGACATCGCGAAAACGCTTGGCGAGCGGCTGAAGTCCCGACGGCTGATCATGAACCTGAGTCAGCAGGGTCTGTCGTTGCGTTCGGGCGTTCCCCTGGGCACTCTGAAGAAGTTCGAAAACTCCGGGGCGATCGCGCTGGTCTCCTTTGTCCGGCTGCTGGTCGCGCTCAGAGAAGAAGCAGGGCTCGACGGGCTGCTGACGGAACCTGAATTCGAGAGCCTGGAAGATGTTCTCGACCCGCCCCGGACGCGCCGGAGAGGCCGCATCACGTGAAGATTCCGCAAGGCTCGCCGCTACAGGTCAGCCTCCGCTGGAAGCCCGGCGACGAACAGCCGGTCGGCCGTCTCGCATACCGGGACCGC
>CAZWZH010000234.1:0-4612 GCA_964638775.1 uncultured Pseudomonadales bacterium | reverse complement strand
GACGGCACCGTCATCGTCATGGAAGGCAATCCCGATATCGGCGGCTCGCGGGCCTCGATGTGCCTGATGGCCGCGGAGACCCTGGGCGTCCCGTACGAACGCATCAATGCTTTCGTGGGCGATACGGAAAGCACGGGTTTCTGCAACGTCACCGGCGGCAGCCGCACCACGTTCGCCACGGGGCTTGCCGTGGTGCGCGCCTGCGAGGACATCATCGGCCAGTGCAAGGCGCGCGTCGCGGCCACCTGGGGCGTCGATGAAGACCAGGTCGAGTGGCAGGACGGCCAGGCGGTCCCCGCTCCCGGTGTCAATGCGGAGGTAACGCCCATGAGCCTGGCGGACATTGCGGCCAGCATGCCCAAAACCGGGGGCCCGATGCTGGGCCGTGCCTCGCTGAATGCCCAGGGCGCCGGGGCGAGCTTCTCCGTCAATTTCGCCGACCTCCGGGTTGACCGTGAAACCGGCAAGGTGGATGTGCTGTCGTTCACGGCGGTACAGGATGCCGGCCGCGCCATTCACCCCGACTACGTCGAAGGGCAAATGCAGGGCGGCGCATCGCAGGGCCTGGGCTGGGCGCTGAACGAGGAGTACATCTACGATGCCGACGGCGTGATGGAAAACGCCGGGTTCCTCGACTACCGCATGCCGGTGGCCTCCGACCTGCCGATGATCGATACGCACATTGTCGAGGTGCCCAATCCCAGCCATCCGTACGGTGTGCGGGGCGTGGGCGAGACGCCGATCGTGGCGCCGCTTGCGGTTGCGGCGAACGCGGTGCGGGATGCGACGGGTGTGCGCATCAACGATCTGCCGCTGTCGCCGCCGCGCATCGTGGCGGCCCTTGAGGGCAATTGAGCGCGCGGCCGACCTGAACCCGGATGGCGAGGGTCGTTTTTCCGGAACACCTGCTGAGCGCTACCGGCGGGCAGCGGGAGGTGGCGGTGATGGCGGAGAACTACCGCGAACTCGTCGAGAAACTGGAGGCGCGGTGGCCGGGCATTGGTGAGCGGCTGTCGAAATCGGCTGTCGCCATCGATGGCCAGATCTATCAGGATGCCTTTCTCGAACCGATCGAGGCGGGGAGCGAAGTCTTCTTCATGGCGCGTATCGAGGGCGGTTGACCGGGCTTTCGTGGAACTAATTTTGGACGTATTGTTTTATTCTATTTTTTGATTTGTCTGTATTTGGAACAGCCTCTTCGATCGGGCACCGAGAGCAGGTATGCGGTACGGGTATCCTGCACGCCAAGCGGACGCGTTGTCGTGGAATTCGAGGGCGCCGGGGTGCTTTAAAGGTGCCGGATACCCGTACCGCACACCTACTCTCTCCCAGCGGTCATCTGTTACTCGCGCGTCAGCGCCCCGGCGCGCCAAGTGAAGATTCTTTTGAGTTTCGCGGCGAGGACCGTTGAGCTCAATCGAAAGAAAGCCCCGTCGCCGCTTGCAAGTCCGCGATGGCCTGATCCTCGGTAAGCACCTTGATGGTATGCATGCCGAGGGCGCGGGCCGGCTTGAGGTTGATGCCGAGGTCATCGAGGAACACGCAGGCGCGTGGCGGTACGCCGAGCCTTTTGCAGGTGAGTTGGTAGATGCGGGGGTCGGGCTTGCGGATGCCTTCGACGCTCGATTCGACAATCAGGTCGAACAGGGCCATGACACGGTCGGTTTCCGTCTGGCGGGCAAAAGACCCTGCCATCGAGGGGCCGAGCCCGGTCTTCATGTTGTTGGTGATGCACGCCACGGCAAAGGCGGCCTTGCAGCGCCGGAGCGCCTCCACCATCCGCGGCCGTACCTCTCCGCTCAGCATTTCGATGACGCGCCTGCCGGGCACCGGGTAGCCGCGGTCGCGCGACTCTTCTTCGAACAGCCGGTCGAACTCCTCAAGGCTGACTGCCGAGGACTCGAATTGTGCCCAGGCGTTCGATTCGGGATTGGTGGCGTTGATGGTACGGATGAAATCCTTCGGGAGCCCGTGTTCGGCTTCGAAGCGATTGAAGGCATCGAACGGCGAACTGGTCAGAACTCCGCCGAAGTCCCAGATTACGGCCTGGATCGGGTTCATCTTTGACGCCTGCGCAAAAGCCGCGAATACTAACGAACCGGTAACCGGTCTGAAAACCGGCCCACCGGGTCCGCGACCGCCGTCGGCAGGCACCCCTTTTTTTGAAAACAGGTCTTTAGCCGCGTCGGGACTCGGGCGCGTTTGCAGCAGATCGGAGAGCAGATCGGAGAGATAGCGCGATGATGGACTTGCAGGACAGCGTAGTGGTCGTCACGGGGTCGTCTTCCGGTGTCGGGGCGGCTTGTGTGCGCCAGTTGGCGGAAGCAGGTTGCAACGTCGTGGTCAACTACTCCCGCAACGCCGACGGGGCGGAAGCCGCCGCGGCGGCCTGCCGCGAACTCGGAGTGGAGACCGAGGTGGTGCGCGCGGACGTTTCGGTGGACGAAGACTGCCGAGCCCTGGTGGCCGCGGCTGAGTCCCGCTGGGGCCGGCTGGACGGGCTGGTCAATAACGCGGGCACGACGAAGTTCTGCGCGCACGAGGATCTGGACGGCCTGAGCGGGCAGGACTTCCTGGACATCTACAGCGTCAACCTGGTGGGCCCATACCAGATGAGCCGCGCGGCCGCGCCGCTGATGCGGCGGGGAGGGCATGGCAGCATCGTCAATGTCGCGTCCATCGCGGGGGTCATGGGTATCGGCAGTTCCATTGCCTATGCCGCGTCAAAGGGGGCGCTGATCACGCTCGGGTTGTCGCTGGCCCGGGTGCTCGGCCCGGAGATTCGGGTCAACACCGTGTGCCCGGGGTTCATTCAGGGCGAATGGCTGGCGGCGGGGCTCGGCGCCGAGACCTATGAGCGCACCAAGTCGTTTCTGGAGAACAACGTCCCGCTGCGCCAGACCGCAACCGCCGACACGGTCGCCGAGGCAATCGTCTATTTCCTGAACGGAGCGAGCATCGTGACCGGCGAGACGATGTTGCTGGACGGCGGGCATCACCTCATCCAGACGCCTTTTGCGCGGCGCTGATTCGCTCCGCCCGCAGCCAGGGCTGGTATTGACCGGGTCCGGCCGGTTCCAGGTCAATCGGGGGGACTGAACCGGTAGCCGACCCCCCGCACGGTCTGAATGAGGGTGTCGTGGCCGTAGGGCTTCAAGGTGTTGCGCAGACGCAGCACATGGACGTCGACGGTACGTTCCTCGACATAGATGCTGCGGCCCCAGACCCGGTCGAGCAACTGGGACCTGCCGAAAGCCCTGTCGGGAATGCGCATGAAGAGTTCCAGCAGGCGGAAGTCGGTTGGCCCGATCTTTACCGTGGCGCCGCGCACCACAAGCTTGTGCGAGTTGAGGTCCAGTTCCAGGTCCCCGGCGCGCAGGATGCCGTCGTCCGGGGTTCCCGCCCGGCGCAGGAGGGCGCGCATGCGGGCCACGAGCTCCCTGGGCGAAAACGGCTTGGTGATGTAGTCGTCGATGCCGGAGTCGAAGCTCTTGAGCTTGTCGGTCTCCTCGCCGCGGGCGGTCAGCATGATCATGGGCAGCCCGGCGGTGTGCTCGTCGTTGCGCAGGCGGCGGGCCAGGTCGATGCCGCTCATGCGGGGCAGCATCCAGTCGATGATCAGGAGCGAGGGCAGGGGCCCCTCGAGTTGTTCGAGCGCTTCCTCCGCGCTTGCGGCCTCACCGACCTCGAAGCCGTTTCGAGACAGGGCAAAGCCGAGCATCTCCCTGATTTCCTGCTCGTCCTCTACGATCAGTACCGAATTGTTCATGGCGGTCGCCGGGCGGGTGCGGGGCTTGGTCACCTCTAATTGTCACGTCGCGTTCGAATGATTTGACCACGTCTTGATGTCATGCGTGCGACGGACTCCCGGGCTGGCCTCGTCTGTTGGGGCAGCGACAGTTTGAGAGCCGATTATTACAGTTTCATGAATGCGGCAACACCGATTGCGCGAGCCGTGACGGAAGATTGCCGGCGGCGCGGAACGCACAGCGCGCCCGCTGCCGCCGGCCGTGGTAGACGACTGCCGTGTGTGATACAAAGTGCGCCGATAGAAGGAGGTGCAAGGATGGGTACGAAAACACGCTTGAATTCCGCGGACGGCTTTGAATTCGCCGCGTACGAGGCCATGCCTGAAGGTCGGCCGAGGGCGGGGCTGGTGGTCATACAGGAAATATTCGGAGTCAACGGCCACATCCGTGAGGTGGCGGACGGCTATGCCGGGGAAGGCTACGCGGTGGTTGCTCCCCAGATATTCGACCGGGCCGAGCCCGATGTGGAACTCGGCTATACCGAAGCGGACATGGGGCGGGGCATTGAACTCGCGTTTCAGGAACTCCAGATGCAGAACACGCTGGCGGATCTGCAGGCCGCAATCAACCAGGCATCGCAGCACGGAAAGGTCGGTGTGGTCGGCTACTGTTTCGGCGGGCTGCTGACCTGGCTGTCGGCCTGCGAACTCGACGGGGTGGCGGCCGCATCCTGCTACTACGGGGGCGGCATTGCGGGAGAGGCCGGGCGGACACCGGGTTGCCCTGTGATCATGCACTTCGGCGAACTCGATGCACACATTCCCATGAGCGATGTGGACCAGGTCAGAGAGGCCCAGCCGGAC
>CAZWZH010000233.1:0-7950 GCA_964638775.1 uncultured Pseudomonadales bacterium | reverse complement strand
AGGTAGCCGGGTGGGGTGCTTTCCAGCCCCAGCCGGCTACCTCGTCACTACCGGTCGCGGCCAGGTTCGGGCCGGACGGGTGCTGATCGCCGCCGGGGCCGGATCCGGCAGGCTGGCCGCAACGCTCGGCCTCGAGTTGCCGTGCAGGGCGGAACTCCTGCAGATGTGCATCACCGAGCCCGCCGAGCCCCTGATGTACCACCTCATCCAGCACGCCGAGCAGGCGATCACCATCAAGCAGCTCGCCACCGGGCAGGTGCTGATCGGCGGCGGCTGGCCTGCGGCACGGGAGCGCGACGACCTTCCCCCGGTGGTCGTTTCCCAGAGCCTTGCGGGTAACCTGAGACTGGCCCGGCACCTGGTTCCGGACCTGGGCAATCTACGGTTGCAGCGGACCTGGGCGGGCGTCAATACCCTCGTCGACCTGGTCTCGGTACTGGGCCCGGTCGAATCCATGCCAGGACTCTACTTCGCGGTCCCCGGCGATGCCGGATTCACCCTGGGGCCGTATTGTGCGCGACTGGTCGTCGATGAAATGCTCGGCCGGTCGCCCGACTTTCCCTTGCAGGCGTTTTCACCCGACCGTTTTCGATGATCCGGGCTGCCTCGGAACCGGGACCGACCTCCTCACCGCTCCCCGCATGCGTATCCGGAACCCGCTCGCCATGCCTGCCCGTCCCCGCTTCGGCAACCGGCCGGTTCATCTGTCCTCAAAGCGGACTCTACAGCGGAATCTACATATGTGCCCCGCAGCCCAACTTGCGCCATTGGGGCATTTGCGTGACCATCGACGAGGGTGGCCATGAGGCTCACCGGCATCCGTACAGTGGGCTTGCAGCCAGATGAACGGTCTTCAGACCAAGGGAGGAGTGACGCGGCGCAGGGCCCTGCAGGGGGCATTGGCCCTCAGTGCGGGCGCCGCCGGGCTGCGCCCGGCCACCGGGCGAGCGACTGCGACTCTCCGCTGGTGGTCCACCCAGTCCTCGCCTGAACAGCTCGCGGCGTACCGCTACCAGATCGCCGCTTTCCAAGCGCAGAACCCCGGCGTCGAGGTCCTCTTCGAGAAGACCTCCGACGAAGGTTATCCGGCCCAGCTCGCCGCCGCCTTCGCGGGCGGCAACGTGCCCAACCTGGTCACCCACCTGCCGTCGTTCGCCGTCGCCGACTACTGGAACGCCGGGCTGCTCTCGCCCTTCGATGCGGTCATCGAGGCGGTCGGAGCCGGCCGTTTCTTTGCTGGTACCAACAGGGTCTACGAGATCGAGCCCGGCGTGCACGCGGCCGCCGGCATCGGCAATACCGCCGCCAACATGCTGTGGCTGCGCACCGACCTGATGCAAAAGGCAGGCATCGAACGAGCCCCCGCCACCTGGGACGAACTCCGCGCGGCCTGTCGCCGGATGCAGGGCCGGGGGGTCTACGGCGCACAGTTCCCCTACGCGCGAAACAGCGCCACCAGCCTCGTCATCATCTGCTTCATTCACGGCGCCGGTGGGCAGATCCTGTCGCCGGAACTGGAGGTGGCCATCGACAGCCCGGAAGCGGTCAATGCCCTCGAGTTCTACCGCTCGATGCGGGAATTCTGCCCGCCGGGCGCCACCGGCTACAGTTGGGGCGAAAGCCTGGGCGCCTTCGTCAGCGGCGCCGCGGCCACGGGCCTGTATGCCGGCCGCGTGCTCGTCAACGTGAGCAACCGGAACCCGCGCCTGAAGGAACACATCACCTGCGCCACGTTCCCGACGATGTCTGCCGATGTCCCGGCCTGGACGTTCAACGACTACCCGAGCGTCTTCATTCCGGCGGACGCGCCAGACCAGGAACTGACCCGGCAGTTTGCGGCCTGGCTGTACGAGGGCGAGGGATACATCCGCCAGTTGCACGCCACCCCTGGCCACATCCTGCCGGTCCTCAAGACCGCCGCACAGGACGAACGCTACCTCGACCACGAACTGGTGCGGCGCTACAGCAGCGAGATCACCCTGATGTCGACGGCGGCGGCCTCCGGACACAACCTGGGCTGGGAATCCCCCGCGCACCGCATCAACGTGAAGGCCGGAGCCCTGGTCAACAGCGGCATTCTCGCGGAAATGGTGCAGCGAGTCGTGCTGAACCAGGAAACTCCCCGGGCCGTGCTGGCCGATACGGCGAAACGGATCGAAGCGATCATGAAGGCGTAACGGGCCGATGCAGCCTGTTGCGAACACGCCCGCAGAGCCACCGGCCGAAAATCGCGGGGCGCTGGCATCCCTTGATGCCCGGTACGGGCTTCTTGGCGTTCTGCTGATCGCGCCCACCGTACTCGTATTTTGCGCCGTCATCGTCTATCCCCTGATCTCGGCGATCTATTTGGGTCTCTTCTCGATCTATACCCCGACCATGGAGGGGGACTGGGTGGGGCTGGACAACTACCGGCAGCTGCTCGCTTCCGGCGAGTTCTGGCGATCCCTGCTCAACAACGTGATCTGGACCGTGGGCACCCTGGCCCTGCAGCTCATCTTCGGCATCCTGGTGGCACTGATGCTGCACCGGAACCTGGTGTTCCGGGCGTTCGCGCGCAGCCTGGTGCTGTTCCCCTACTTCCTGTCCACCGTGGTCGCGGTGCTGGTGTGGCGCTGGCTGTTCAACGATCTCTACGGCGTGCTGAACCACCTGCTGATGTGGGCCGGCATCGTCGATATGCCGGTCGACTGGCTGGGGACCATGCCCAATGCCATGGTCAGCCTCATCCTGGTGGGCGCCTGGAAGTATTTCCCCTTCGTGGTGATCGCCGTGCTCGCCAGGCTGCAGAGCATTCCGGACGAACTCTACGAAGCCGCCTCCATCGACGGCGCCGGCGCCTGGGGGCGATTCGTCGACGTGACCCTGCCGCAGCTTCGCGACGTGCTGATCGTGGTGGTGCTGCTGCGCACCATCTGGGACTTCAAGGAATTCGACCTCATCTACCTCCTGACCGGCGGCGGACCCATCATCGGCACCCAGACCCTGCCGCTGATGGTGTACAAGGAGGCATTCGCGCTGAACCAGATGGGCGGCGCCTCCGCGGTGGCCGTGTTGATGATGCTGGTCATGCTGCTGTTCATGATCCTCTATCTCAGCCGGGCGCGGGACTGACGCCGTGAGCGCCCCGGCCCGGAAATCCCGGCGCTACCTGTTCAACCTGTTCGCCTGGACGGTGGTGCTGGTCATTGCCTTCCCGCTCTTGTGGATGCTGCTCACCTCGATCAAGCCGCAGTCGGAACTGTTCCTGATACCGCCGGCCCTCTTGCCCGGGGAGATCACCTTCGAGCACTACCGGCGGCTCCTGACCGAAACGCCGTTTCTCACCTACCTGAAAAACTCCGCCTGGCTCGCCGGCGGCACCACGCTGGTGGTGATCGTGATCGCCACCCTGGGCGCCCACAGCCTGGTGCGCTTCTCCTACCCGGGCCGGGAACGCCTCGCCACGCTGGTGCTGTTCACCTACCTGCTGCCCTCCGTGGTACTGGTCATCCCCCTGTACCTGCTGATGGCGGGGCTCGGGCTAGCCAACACCCTCACCAGCCTGATCATCGCCTACACCACCTTCGCCCTGCCCTATGCGCTCTGGCTCCTGCGCTCTTTCATGAAGGCGATTCCCGAGGACCTCGAGAGCGCCGCCCTGGTGGACGGGGCCTCGCGCATGCAGGCGTTCGTGGACGTCATCCTGCCCCAGGCCATGCCGGGCATCATCTCGACGGCCATGTTCACCGCGATTCTCGCGTGGAACGAATATCTTTATGCGCTGGTGCTGGTCAACAGCGATGCGGCCCGGCCGTTGACCACCGGGGTGATCAACATGCTGGTCACCTCGTTCAACATCGAATGGTCACTGTTGATGGCCGCCTCGGTGATGATGAGCGTGCCGCTCATCGTCGTGTTCGCCTTCCTGCAGCGCTATCTGACGCGCGGCTTCAGCGCCGGCGCAATCAAGGGCTGAGGCGAAATCCATGGCTGCAATCCGGTTCGATCAGGTCAGCAAGCGGTTCGGCGGCGTCACCGCCGTCGATGCGCTCAGCATGGAGATCGAAGCGGGGGAATTCGTCAGCATCCTCGGGCCGAGCGGCTGCGGCAAGACCACCCTCTTGCGCATGCTGGCCGGCCTGGAGCGGCCTTCCGCGGGCACGATCTCCATCGGCGGGACCGCGGTCAACGAGCTTGCCCCGGCGGAACGCAACGTCGCCATGGTGTTCCAGACCTACGCCCTCTATCCGCACATGACCGTCGCCGGCAACATCGAGTACCCGCTGAAGAAACGCCGGGTGCCGAAGACGGAAAGGGCCGGCCGTGTGCGCGAGGCGGCCCGTGTACTGGAACTCGAGGCGCTGCTCGGGCGCAAGCCCCGGGAGCTTTCCGGGGGCCAGCAGCAGCGCGTGGCGCTGGGCCGGGCGCTGGTACGGGACCCGGCCGCCTTCCTGCTCGACGAGCCCCTGTCCAATCTCGACGCCAAGCTGCGCACCCACATGCGCGCCGAGCTGATCCGCCTGCACCGCCGCATCGGCCGGACCATGGTGTACGTGACCCACGATCAGCTCGAGGCGATGACCATGTCGCAGCGCATCGCGGTCTTGAATGAGGGCAGGCTGCAGCAGTTTGCGTCGCCCCAGGACATCTACGCCCGGCCGAGCAACGATTTCGTGGCGGGATTCATCGGTACGCCGTCCATGAACTTCCTGGACGGCAGATTGGAAGGCACCGGTGCGGACCGGGTGTTCCGCAGCGGCGATTGGTCGCGGCCGATTGGAGCCCTGCCGCTCGCCGACGAACACCCCGACCCGGACCGGGGGGTCAGGCTTGGCATTCGTCCCGAGCACGTCCGGCTCGACGCCCAGGGAGAGCCTGCGCGGGTGATCCTGGTGGAACCCACTGGACACGAGACGATCCTGGTGTTCGACTATTCAGGCAACGAAATCGTCGCCCGCATGGACGGGGAAGTCTCGCTTGAGCCCGACGACAGCGTGAGGCTGTCTTTCCGGGTGGAAAAGCTGCACCTGTTCGCCGCTGACGACGGCAGGCGGCTCAACCTGGACGGTTCGGCCGGATGAAGAGGAAGGGAACATGAACAGAGACAGTGTGGACTGGTGGGGGCCGATGTCGGCCGTCATCACGCCGTTCGACGACGAGGGCGCTATCGATGCCGGGGCGCTGCAGGAAAACATCGAACGGACGCTTGCCGCCGGCGGCACCGGCGTGCTGGTCGGGGGCTGTACCGGCGAATTCTGGTCGCTCTCCCACGACGAGCGCTGCCGGTTGTTCCAGATCGGCGCCCGGAGTGCCGCGGGACGGGGAACGGTGATCGCCGGCGCCGGCTCGGTGACGGTAGCCGAAACCGTTAGCCTGGCCAGGGAAGCCGAACAGGCAGGCTGCGATGCGGCCCTCATCCTGCCGCCCTACTTCATCCGCCTGAACGACGACGAGATCTTCGAGCACTTCCGCGAGGTGGACGCGGCGCTGTCGTTCCCCATCGTGCTCTACAACATTCCGGGCAATGCAGGCAACGCCATCACGCCTGAACTGGCACTGCGCCTTGCGGAACTCGACAACGTGGTCGCCATCAAGGAAAGCGCCGGCGACTGGAACAACTTCTATGCGACACTGCTTGCCGTGGGCGATGAGCTGCGGGTGTTCTGCGGGCCATCCTCGGTTTACGGCGTACCGGCCGTCGCGGCCGGCGCCGATGGCTTCATCGACCTGTTCCCGAACCTGTGGCTGCCCGGCGCCGTCGACCTGTTTCACGCCGCCAGGGCGGGCCGGCTCGAAGAAGCCCACGCGCTGCAGGAAACCGGCCGGTTGCTGACCGACCTGTTTACCAGCGGGGGCCGGTCCCTGTACCCGGCCACCAAGGCCGCCATGGCCCGCCTCGGCTTTGCCGCCGGCGACCCCCGGCCGCCGCTGCGTCCGGTTACCGGAGACTCGCTCGACGAGTTGCACGCCGGCCTTGCCGCCCTGAATATTGGCTGACCCGTCACACTGGAGGAAGGAAGATGGCTAACGAACTGTCCCCACCCGAATTGCAACCCAGACAGTACCGGGAGAATTACGGCGACTTCATCGGCGTCGGGGAGAACGGCAACCTGTGGGTGGAGGACTGCGATGTCGCCGATCTGGCGGGCGAATTCGGAACGCCGCTGTTCATCGTCAGTGAAAGCCAGTTCCGCTATACCTATCGGCAGTTTCGCGATGCGTTCCGCAAGCACTATCCCGCCGAGTCCCAGATCCTCTTCGCCAACAAGTCCAACAACGGCCTCGCCTACCGCCACATCATGAACCAGGAGGGCGCCGGCGGCGACTGCTTCGGGGTGAACGAGATGTACCTGTCCCTGCTGGCCGGCACCGATGCGAGCACCCTGGTGCTGAACGGCTCCAACAAGGAGGACGAGGAACTGGAGATGGCCGTCGCCAACGGCCTGTGCATCAACATCGACGCCACCGACGAACTCGACCGCATCGATGCCGTCTGCCGCCGGCAGAACCGGGAGGCCGACATCGGCATCCGCCTCAAGCTCGACCTCGACCCGCTCGCGGAGCGCACTGGTGTAGCCATGCACGGCCCCGGCACCCTGAAGGAACAGAGCGACAGCACCAAGTGGGGCATGTCCCGGGAGCAGACCGTCGCGATCGTAAAGCAGGCGCAACTGTTGCCGCACATTCACTTGCGCGAGACCCATTTCCACCTGAGCCGCATGTCCAACGTGGCCATGGACTTCGCCATCATGGCCCGGGAGATGGTCACCTGGTCCGGGCACATTCGCGACCACACCGGCTGGACGCCGCCCTGCATCGACATCGGCGGTGGCTGGACATTCGGCAAGTGGTACGGCACCGGCCCGCGCGGCCAGATCGACGACGACTCGGCGCCCACGGCCGACGACTACGCGCGCCTGTGCAGCCAGGAGATCCAGGCCGAAGCCGAGAGGCTTGGATTACCGCTACCCAAACTGCGCCTGGAACCGGGCCGCTCGCTGTCCGGGCCCTCCGGGGTGGCCGTCGGAACGGTCGGCGCGGTCAAACAGGGCGACAAGAAGAAATGGGTCAACCTGGATCTGTCCACCAATCACCTGTCCTGGTCGTCGGCGCTGGACTGGTACTACCATCCGGTTCCCGTGGCCGACGCCAGGGCAGACCGGACCGAGACCGTGGACCTGGTCGGGCCGTTGTGCAACTCCGACGAACTCGGGCCCCATGTGCGCATGCCGCCCCTGCAGCGCGGCGACTACGTGGCCTTTCTCGACACCGGCGGTTACACGGAGCCCTGCGCGGCGCGCTACAACGCCCAGTTGCTGCCGGCTACGGTACTGGTTTGCGGCGACCAGGCTGAAGTCACCACCGCACGGGAACAGCTTCAGGACATCGCCGGGCGCTTCCGGGTGCCGCCGCGGCTGCTGGCAGCTTCCTTCGTACGGTAGGCAATACCGCCGAAGCGGAGCTGCGTGGAGCAATCGTTGCATGGATCTCGGACTGCGGGGACGCAAGGCAATCGTGAGCGGCGCCAGCAAGGGGCTCGGCAAGGCCTGCGCCGCCTCGCTGGCCGGGGAAGGCGTCGATGTGACGATCATGGCGCGCACCGAGGCGGACCTCCTGCAAACGGCCGATGAAATCGCTTCGGCCACCGGCGCCTCGGTGCAGCCCGTAGCCGGAGATTTCAACGTCGCCGCGGACCGGGCGGCATTGCTCGACGCCTGCCCGGAACCGGATATCCTGGTCAACAATCCGGGGGTGCGCCAGGTGCCGATGGACTACGCCGCCATCACCGAAGCGGATTGGAACCGATGGTTGAACGACCACTTCCTTTCGTCGATCACCATGATCCAGGAGGTGGCGCCGGGGATGTGCGAGCGTGGCTTCGGACGGATCGTCAACCTGTCGGTCAGCTTCATCAAGTTTCCCCAGTCCGGCTTCGCCCACACCCATGCGGCACGGCTGGCGCTGTCCGGG
>CAZWZH010000232.1:0-20237 GCA_964638775.1 uncultured Pseudomonadales bacterium | reverse complement strand
GTGGCCATCTCGTTCGAGGTGTAGAGAAAGCCCCCGTCGCCGGCAAGGTTGACCACGGGCTTGTCCGGGTTGGCGGCCTTCACCCCGAGTGCCGTTGCGTAGCCGTAACCCAGAGTACCCTGGTAACCGCTCGTCAACAGGCGCCGGGGTTCGTACACGGGGAAGGCGTACCATGAAGCGTAGCCCACCTGGGTGATCTCATCGACCAGGAAGCCATCGTCCGGAAGCGCATCGCGGATCGCATCCAGATAGGCGACCTGGGGCTGCACGTGCTCGATTCGCCTGCGCACAGATTCCTTCAGGGCGACCAACTCGGCTTCGCGGGACGGCCGCGTTCCGGCGATTGCGTCGAAAGCATCCAGGATTGCCGCGACGGCTACTCCCGCATCGCAGTTCAGCGCCACATCCGGGGCCGCGTGACGGGCGATTTCCTCCGGGTCGATGTCGATGCGGATCACGCCCCTGCCCTCGGGCATGCCCCAGTGCAGGTACTGCTGCTCCATGCGGCTGCCGATACCAATGACCAGGTCGGCCGTTCGCCAGAGTTCGTACCCGGCCACCAGGTTCTGTGAGAGGCAACTGCGGTCGGAAACGATTCCGCGCCCGTTGCGGAAGGTCACCACCGGCGCCTGCAGGCGTTCCGCCAGTTCGTTGAGTTCGTCTCGTGCGCCAATGGCGCCGCCGCCGGCGACGATCATCGGCGCCCTGGATTCCGCCATCATGCGCGCGGCGGCGGCAGCCGCTTCCGGATCCACGTCGCCGGCAAGAGGCACGGAAGCCGGAGGCATCACCTTCACCTGGCCCTTCCGCGCCATGATGTCCATCGGCATCTCGAGCGATACCGGTCCCTGCCGGCCGCCCAGCATCTGCCGGAACGCCGCGTTGACGGCATCCGGGGCCGCTTCCGGCGTCATGATGCGCTCCGATCCCCGCGTCAGTGTCGACAGCGTCGCCAACTGGTCCGGCAGTTCGTGCAGGTAGCCGATGCCTCGCCCGAGGCCCTCGCTCGGGATCTGGCCGGTCAGGCACAGCACCGGCGCGTTGGTGGCGTAGGCGGTGCAGAGTGCGGCGGCCGTATTCAGCACGCCCGGCCCGGGAACCACGCAGTAGACGCCCGGATTGCCGGTGGATCGCGCATGACCCAGGGCCATGTATGCGGCCCCCTGCTCGTGCCGGCTGCCGATGAAACGGATGCGGTTGCCGGCTCGGTGCATGGAGTCGAAAAAATGATCGAGTTGCCCGCCGGGGAGCCCGTAGACGGTGTCTACGCCGTTGGCCAGGATCTGGGCCAGCAGCGCATCGGCTCCGCTCATCTCATGCATGAGTCACTCATCGTTGGCCGACCCGCCGAGCAGCGCGCGGATGCTGTCGGGAATCGGCTTCGCCTTCAGTTCGCCGTTCTCCTGGATGCGGGCGTAGACCCTCGTCGCGGTCCCCCGGGTCACGAGCGCCTTGTCCGCCCGGCGCGCGCTGCAGTCCCAGGTCACCGTCGACCGGGTGATTTCCTTTGCCGCGAGCCGGGTGACGATCTTTTCGCCGTAGCCCGCGGGGCCGACGAACTCGAAGTTCACCCGCCCCATCACGAACGCCGTGCGATCCTCCGCCACCATTCGGGTCACCGGATAACCGGCCTGCGCAAAGAACTCGTGTTCCGCATCGTTGAACCAGGCCAGCATGCGCGGGAAATAGACGAGCCCGAACGGATCGGATTCGCCCCAGGCTACGGTTCGCTCGCGGTAGTACACCAGCATGTTCAATCCTCCTGTCGCGGTTCGGGACGGCGGGCGATCCCGGCCCGGGATTTCGGCATCTCGTCCAGGCGCACCCTCAATCTGCGGAGCATGGCGATCAGGTCGTCCAGTTCCGCCTCGCTCAGCGCGCCGAATATCTCGTGGGCCCAGCCTTCGTGATCCGGCGCCAGGCGGGCGAACAGCGCCTCGCCGGCGGCGGTCATGCGCACTTCGCTGATGCGCCGGTCGCCGGGGTGGGGTTCGCGGCGAATGAGCGCATCGTTCTCCATCCGGTCCAAAAGCCGTGTGATGTTGCCCCGGGAAGCCAGCAGCATTTTCGAGAGTTGCGAGGTGCCGGTGGCATGGCCCGGCGAGCGCTCCAGGTTGGCCAGCACATCGAACCTCGAGAGCGAGGTATTGTGCTGGTTGGTGAAGTGGCTGGCCACCTCGCTCTCGATGCGCTTGGCGGTCTTCAGCAACTGCACCCAGGCCCGCAAGGCCTGCTTGCTGTCCTCCGGCTCGTTGAGACCCGCGTTCACGCGGGGATCACCGCGGTCGTTTCGATCTCCACCTTGGCTCGGTCCTCCAGCAGCGCCGCCACCTCCACCACCGCCATGGCCGGAAAATGCCGCCCCATGGTCTCCCGGTAGACGGCCCCGAGTTCCCGCCGGCGCCGGAGGTATTCGCGCTTGTCGGTGATGTACCAGGTCATGCGCACGACATGCTCGGGTTCGGCGCCGCCGCTGGCAAGCACCTGCACCGTGTTGGAAAGCGTCTGGCGAACCTGGTCGATGAAGTCGTCGCTCGTGAACCGTTCCTGCTCGTCCCAGCCCACCAGCCCCCCGGTAACCAGCAGCCGGCCCTCGGCCACCATGCCATTCGCATACCCCTTCGGCCGCGCCCAGCCGGGCGGCTGGATGGCCCTGTCTTCCATGCCCGCACCTATACTTTACGTGTAAAATACAGCGGCCTAAGATATTCGATCGGACGGCCCTTGCATAGCCGGGGCCAGGCACGAATCGTCCCTGCCGACCCGCCCGGGGTTGCCGTGCCCGATCGGCCAAACAGGAAAAGGACCGCATCGAGATGCTCAAACCGGCTCCGGGTATTTCCAGACTCAGGCCCTACAAACAGGGGCAGCGCGCAATTTCGGGCATGGAGAACCCCACCAAGCTGTCGGCGAACGAGTCCTCCCATGGGCCGAGCCCGGCGGCGCTGGCGGCTTTCCGTGAGGCGGTGGGGCAGATCAACCGGTATCCGGACGGGTCGCAGTCGGACCTGCGCCGCGCCATCGGTGAGGTTCATGGCCTCGACCCCGAGCGCATCGTCTGCGGCAACGGTTCGGATGAGCTGATTCTGCTGATGGCCCGCGCCTACCTGCAACCCGGCGATGAGTTCCTGATCAGCGAGAACAGCTTCGAGATGGTGCAGATTCACTGCCTCGCCCAGGGTGGAAATCCCGTCGTCGCCCCGGAGCGGGAGTGGCGCATCGATGTGCAGGCCCTCATCGAGGCGGCGACGGAAAAATCGCGGCTCTGCGTCATCGCCAATCCGAACAACCCCACGGGTACCTGCATAACCGGCCGGGAAATGCGCCGGCTGCGCAGTGGCCTGCCCCCGGATTGCCTGCTGGTGATCGACGGCGCCTATGCCGAATACGTCGACCGGGAGGACTACGACAGCGGCGCATCGCTGGTCGATGCCGGCGACAACACCGTCATGACCCGCACCTTCTCGAAGATTCACGGCCTTGCCTCGCTGCGCATCGGCTGGGCCTACTGCCCGCCAGGCGTGGTGGATACGGTGCAGCGCATCCGAACGCCGTTCAACACCAACGGCCCCGCCCTGGTGGCCGCGGCCGCGGCAATCCGCGACACCGGCCACGTCGAACGGGCACGGCAGCACAACAGCGCCTGGCTCAAGCGCATCGCCCATGCCACCGCCGCCATGGGCCTGACCATGGCCCCGAGCGTCGCCAATTTCTACCTCATCCGGTTTCCGAAGCAGAGCGGCAGGTCCGGCGCCGGCGCCGCCGCCTTCCTGATGCAGCGCGGCATCATCCCCCGCCCCGCCGCCGCCAACGACGAACTGCTGCGCATAACGGTCGGCCTGGATCACGAGAACGAAGCGGTTCTGGCCGCCCTGGCGGATTACATGGGAACGGAAACGCCCACGGCCCCCGTGTCGGCGCCATCGCAGCCCGCACAAGGCGCGCAATGATCCCTGGCCGCACGGATGCCGCCCCCGGTTGATGTTTGCCGCGATTCGCCATGAAATACCGATACGCAAGGATTTGCCGATGAGCCGGAGGCCTTCCGATGGGCTATACCGATAATCCCGATGCCGTCGCCGCCCTGGTGCGCGACGATGCGGTGCACCGGGACCTGTACATCGACCAGGAGATTTTCGAACTGGAGATGCGGCACCTGTGGCCCACCACCTGGATCTACGTCGGCCACGACTCGCAGGTGCCGAACCCGGGGGACTACATCACCGCGGACATCGGGCTGCAGCCCGTCATCCTCATCCGCGACACCGGCGGCGAGCCGATCGTGCTGATGAACCGCTGCGCGCACAAGGGCACGAGGCTGTTGAGCGCGCCGGCCGGCAACCTGAAGTCCGCCATCCGCTGCCCCTACCACGGCTGGACCTACCGTTTCGACGGCAGCGTACGGGCAATTCCCGTTGCGGACGGCTACGAAGGCACCGGGCTCAAGCAATCCGAGGCGTACTCGGGCGTGGTGCGCGTCGCCAACGTCGAGAACTACCGCGGGTTCGTATTCGCAAAGCTGAGCGACCGGGGCCTTTCCTTTCGCGACTATTTCGGGGAGTCCCTGTCATCCATCAACAACATGGCCGACCGCTCGCCGGAGGGCCGGCTCGAGGTGGCTGGCGGCGTGCTGCGCTACATGCACGACTGCAACTGGAAGATGTTCGTCGAGAACCTGAACGACACCATGCACCCGATGGTGGCGCACCAGTCCTCGGCGGGCACCGCCCGGGACGTCTGGGCAGCCATGGACATGCCTGAAGGCACGCCCAAGCCCATGGTGGTGGAGCAGTTCGAGCCGTTCGTGTCCAACTACGGATTCTTCGACGACATGGGCGTGAAGATCTACCCGAACGGGCACAGCTACAGCGGCGTGCACTTCTCCATTCACTCCGCCTACTCGCAGATTCCAGGCTATTTCGAAGCCCTGACGAGCGCGTACGGCGAGGAACGTGCCAGGGAGATCCTCTCGATCAACCGGCACAACACCGTCTATTTCCCGAGCCTCACCATCAAGGGCGCCATCCAGGCGATTCGGGTGGCCCGGCCCCTGGCAGCGAACAGGACCGTCCTCGAGAGCTGGACGTTCCGCCTGGCCGGCGCCACCGACCACCTGCTCGAGCGCACCCTGACCTACAGCCGCCTGATCAACGCACCCACCTCGGTGGTGGGGCACGACGACCTGCACTGCTATCGCTCCATCCAGCAGGGCCTTGCCGCTTCCGGCAACGACTGGGTCAGCCTGCACCGCAACCACGACCCCGCCGTGGAGAGCGACATCGCCGGCGAATACAACGGCACCAGCGAAGTGTCCATGCGCGGCCAGTTCCGCGCCTGGCGGGACCGGATGGTGGAGTCGATGGGAGCGCGAGAGGGCACGCCCCGCGGCGGAAAGACCGAGGCGAATCCTCAGTGAAGCCCCCCACCCGCGCGGACCTGCGCACCCTGATCTACCGGGAAGCGCAATTCATCGACGAGGGCGCCCTGGACGACTGGTACGACCTTTTCACCGAGGATGCCCTGTACTGGATGCCCCTGAAGCGCGGTCAGCGCGAAGAAGAAGTTCACAACTCCCTGTTCTTCGAGGACAAGCTCATGCTCAAGGTGCGCATCGAGCGGCTGAAGGACCCCAACGCATTCTCCCAATCGCCGCCAAGCCACTGCCAGCACGTGCTGCAGCGCCCCCAGGTCGTCGAATTCGACGCAGATGCGGGCCGATTCACGACCCATACTCCGTTCATCTACGTGGAAAGCCGGCTCGACGACCAGTTCGTGCTAGCGGGAGTCGCCCACCACGAACTGGTGGTAGTCGGCAGCGCGCTGCAAATCCGGCGCAAGCGCATCGAGCTGCTGAACCGCGAGGCGGCGCTGCCGTCGATACAACGGTTCCCCTGACCATGACACGAAGCCCAGCCGCCGCACGGCCCGACACCTCTGTATTCCAGGCGTTTCAAAACGCTGTCCGGGCGCACGGGGAACGGCCCATGCTCTACCTCGTGGAAGACACGGCCCGACGCTACGCACAGAGTTCGGGGGCGGTCACCTACTCGGATGCCGACGCCCGGGTCCGGCCATTGATCGCCGCCTACCGCGGCCTCGGGCTCGAGCCGGGCAACCGCGTCGCGCTGGGGCTCGACAACCGCCCGGAGTTCTTCTACCACTGGCTGGCCCTGAACGCGCTCCGTATGAGCGTCGCACCGTTGAACCCGCATTGGCGGTCCGCCGAACTGGTATACGTGCTGGAGCACAGCGACGCACGTCTCGCGGTAACGCTTCCAGACCGCCTGGAGCAGGTTCGACAAGCGGCGCCGGCGGATTGCCGGGTGCTGGCCTGCAATGGCACCTGGACAACCCGGGGAGGCGACGATACCCCTGCGGAAGGCGCGAGCACCGGCGACGAATGCGCCCTGCTGTATACATCGGGAACCACCGGCCGGCCCAAGGGATGCCTGCTCGACAACGACTACTTCCTCAGTTCGGGCGCCTGGTACCGGAACCTCGGCGGCTATTGCGCCCTGAATCCGGGAGCAGACCGGCTGATCACGCCACTGCCCATGCACCACATGAACGCCATGGCCACCTCGACGATGGCCATGCTGATGACTGGCGGATGCATCGCGCCCATCGACCGTTTCCATCCGCGAAGCTGGTGGGCCAGCGTCCGGGAATCCGGCGCGACGATCATGCACTATCTGGGGGTGATGCCGGCGATGCTCATGAACCTGCCCCACTCCCCGGCAGATCGGGACCACAGCGTCCGCTTCGGTTTCGGCGCGGGCCTTAGCGGCGAGCTGCACGCCGCGTTCGAGGAACGCTTCGGCATTCCCCTGATCGAAGCCTGGGCCATGACGGAGACGGGTTGCAGTGTGGCGGTGGCGGCACAGGAAGAACCTCGCAAGCTCGGCACCGGCTGCATCGGCCGCCCGCCTCCGTTCGTCGATTTCCGCATCGTCGACGACAGCGGCCGGGACGCCGCATCCGGCCGGCCCGGCGAACTGCTGGTTCGCCGTTCCGGTGACGATCCGCGGCGCGGCCTGTTCCGCGGCTATCTGAAAGACACCGCGGCCACTGAAGCGGCCTGGGCCGGGGGCTATTTCCATACCGGCGACCTGGTCTACCTCGATGCCGACCGCCTGTTGCACTTCGTGGACCGCAAGAAGAACGTGATCCGGCGCAGCGGCGAGAACATCTCGGCCGTCGAGGTGGAGGAAACCCTCATCGAGCACCCCGGCGTGATCGCCGCGGCCGTCACCGCCGTGCCCGACGAGGTGCGGGGCGACGAGGTGTTCGCCTGCGTGATCGTGGACGGCGGCGCCGGTGCCTGGCCGGAAACCGCGGCTTGCATCGTGCGCCATTGCCTGGACAGGCTCGCCTATTTCAAGGCGCCCGGGTACATCGCGCGCTGCGATGAACTGCCCCTGACCGCCACCGAGAAGATCCAGCGCGCCGCGCTCAAGGACCTGGCTGCGGAGCGCCTGGCAACAGGCGACTGCATCGACACGCGGGCGCTGAAGGCCGGCCATGGCTGAATCGAACTCCATGCGGGCCCAGACGCCCTATACCGGCATCGCCGTTACGGCCCCGGTCACCGTCGACTACAGCCGCTATTCGAACCGCAGCGCCCACTGGTTCCTGGCCCGGGTGCTGCGCCGCCTGCTCGACGAGAGCCGTATCGACAAGGACGAAGTGGACGGCCTGTGCGTATCCAGCTTCCAGCTTGTGCCGGACACCGCGGTGGGGCTGACCCAGCACCTCGGCGTCTCGCCGCGCTGGCTGGACCACATCCCCATGGGCGGCGCCTGCGGCGTGGTAGCGTTGCGCCGCGCGGCACGGGCGGTGCAGTGCGGCGATGCGGAAGTGGTGGCCTGCCTGGCCGGTGACACCAACCACGTGGACACCTTCCGCAAGATGCTCGGCAGCTTCAGCCAGTACGCCCAGGATGCGGTCTATCCCTACGGTTCCGGCGGCCCCAACGCCAACTTCGCCTTTCTCACCGACCACTACATGCGCGAGTACGGCGCGCGGCGCGAAGATTTCGGCAAGCTCTGCGTCGCCCAGCGCGAGAACGCCCTGGCCAATCCGAACGCGCTCTTCAAGACGCCGCTGACCCTGAACGAATACCTGAACGCCCGGGTCATCACGGCGCCCCTGCACCTGTTCGACTGCGTGATGCCCTGCGCGGGCGGCGAGGGTTTTCTGGTGACCACGGCCGAACGGGCCGAGTCGCTCGGTTTGCCCCATGCCCGGGTGCTCGCCACCATAGAGCGCCACAACGCCTGGCCGGACGACCCCATCCAGATGCGCGGCGGATGGGCCATGGATGCGGACGCCCTTTATGCAAACGCCGGCAAGGGGCCGGACGATATCGATTTCCTGTGCACCTACGACGACTATCCCGTGATCAATGCGCTGCAGTTCGAGAATCTCGGCTTCTGCAATGACGGCGAAGCACCGGCGTTCATCCGCGATCACGAATTCGCCTGGGACGGCGATTTCCCGCTGAATCCTTCCGGCGGCCAGTTGTCTGTGGGGCAGGCCGGCGCCGCCGGCGGCTACCTGGGTCTCGTGGAGGCGGTTCGTCAGCTCACGGGCGCCGCCCTCGGCCATCAGGTCGCCGGCGCCCGCGTCGGGCTGGTCAGCGGCTTCGGCATGATCAACTACGACCGCGGCCTGTGCAGCGCCGCCGCGATCCTGTCGGGAGGGAACGGGGCATGACCGAACCCCTGCGCCGCCCGAAACGCAAGAACCCGATCCTGCGCACCCGGCTCCCCGTCGTGCCGCCATGGACGCGCAGCCGGGTGGCGCTCGGCATGACCGCGGCGGCCGCCCGGGGCAGTTTCGAACTGCAGCGGTGTTCCGAGTGCGGCCGCATCCAGTACCCGCCCCGGGAAATGTGCAGCGGCTGCCTGTCGGTGGACCTGTCCTGGGCCCCGGTGGACGGCACGGGTGAGCTGATCTCGGAAACCGAACTCAATCACAGCCACGACCTGTTCTTCCGGGAGCGCCTGCCCTGGCGGCTCGGGCTGGTGAAACTGGCCTGTGGACCGAGCGTGATGACCCACCTGCATGGCGACGTTCCCGAACCGCCCTGCACGGTGCGGGTGGATGCGCGGCTGGACCGTGCCGGCCGCGGCGTGCTGATCGCCTTTCCGGACAAGGAGGCGCCGAACATGGCAGACGACAAGCAATTGCGGGAGATGACCTGCGACCCCAAGTTCCGCAAGGTGCTGATCACCGACGGCAAGTCCGCGGTGGGCCAGGCCATGGTGCGCGCCGTGGCGGATGCCGGCGCAAGCCTGGTCTGGGTAGGCCATGCCGAACCCTGGAAGCAGCCGCCGGGCTTCAGCGAACTGGACTCCATTCCCGAGGTCACGCTGGTGCCGCTCGACCTCACCGACGCCCGGGCCGTGCGCGAGGCAGGCGGTTCCCTGGGCGGGCGGGTGGACATCCTGATAAACACAGCCGAAGCCCACCGCACCCACGGTGTGGCCTCGCGCTACGGCACCGACGTGGCCCGCCTGGAGATGGACGTCAACTACTTCGGCCTGTTGCGCCTCGCCCAGGAATTCGGCCCCGCCATGCAGTTCCGGGGCGCCGACGGGCAGAACAGCGCCGCGGCCTGGGTGAACATCCTGTCGGTCTTTGCCCTGTCCAACTTCCCGCCCCACGGCACCTATTCCGCTTCCAAGGCCGCAGCGTTCAGCCTCACCCAGTGCATGCGCGCGGAGTTCAAGCCGAACGCCATCCGCGTCATCAACGTGTTCCCCGGCCCCGTCGACGATGAGTGGAACCAACTGATACCGCCACCGAAGCTGGCGCCCGAGCGGCTCGCCGCGGACGTGGTCGCTGCGCTGAAGGACGGCGTGGAGGACGTCTATCCCGGCGCCGTCGCCAGGGAGTGGTTTTCGCGCTATCGGGAAGACCCCAAGGTACTTGAACGGGAGCTTTGCGAATGAGCGGTGAAAGAGTCGTCTGGGTAACCGGCGGCAGTTCCGGCATCGGCGCCGACCTGTGCCGGCGGCTGCTGGACGACGGCGCCCAAGTGGTGAGTTTCGCCCGGCGCGATCCGCCATTCACGCATGCGCACCTGCATTCCGTCGCCGTGGACCTGACAGATCCTGCGGCCACCCGCACCGCCGCCGAAGAAGCCGCGGCGGCCTGGCCCGCCACCCGCCTGGTGCACAACGCCGGCGCAATCCGCGAAAAGCCCCTCGCGGAGGTAACCGGAGAGGACCTGGACCAACTCACCCAGTTGCACATCGGCACCGCCGTTGCACTGGTCCAGACCCTGCTGCCGCAAATGCGTCGGGAACGGTATGGGCGAATCGTCCTGATGTCGACGCGCGCGGTCGTCGGCCTGGAGAAGCGAACGGTCTATTCGGCCACCAAGGCCGGCCTGATCGGCATGGGCCGCACCTGGGCACTGGAACTGGCCGGGGACGGCATTACCGTGAACATGATCGCCCCCGGCCCCGTCGAGGATACGGAGATGTTCCACGACGTGATCCCCAAGGGCAGCGAGCTGAGCCGCACCGTGTCGGGCCGGGTGCCCGTCGGCCGCCTGGGTACGCCTGCGGACGTCAGCCGGGCGGTAACGTTCTTCCTGGACGACGACGCCGGCTTCGTGACCGGGCAGACGCTGTTCGTCTGCGGCGGCACCTCCCTCGGCGGCATGAGCTTTACCTGACCGGTGCTTACTCAAAGGATTTAAAGGAGCCACAATGAGTTCGGACCTGCTCGCCCAATTCGCGGCATCCATTGCCGGCGGCGGCCTCACCGTTGTCGACCTTACCCAGACCCTCGATCCGGAATTTCCCCAGATCAGCCTGCCGCCCGAGATGGGCCAGTGCTGGCCGTTCCGAATCGAGGAAGTCTCCCACTACGACGACCGTGGCCCCGGCTGGTACTGGAACAACATTTCCTGCGGCGAGCATACGGGCACGCACTTCGATGCACCCATCCATTGGATCTCCGGCCGCAACCTGCCGAACAACGCCACGGACACCATCCCGGTGGAGCACATGATCGCCCCGGCCTGCGTGCTCGACTGCTCGGAACAGTCACGGGAGAACCCGGACTTCCTGCTCACGGTGGATTACATCCTTGAATGGGAAGCCGAACACGGCCGCATCCCCGCCGGCGCCTGGGTGCTAATGCGTACGGACTGGAGCAAGATCACGGATCCCGCGGCCTTCCAGAATTTCGACGAGGAAGGTCAGCACACACCCGGCCCCGACCCGGATGCCGTGCGCCTGCTGGTCGACGAGCGCAACGTGCTCGGCTTCGGCTCCGAAGCCATCGGCACCGACGCCGGCCAGGGCCAGCACCTCAATCCCCCCTACCCCTGCCACTACTACATGCACGGCGCCGGCAAGTACGGCCTGCAGTGCCTAGCCAACCTCGACCTGCTGCCGCCCACCGGCAGCGTAGTTCTCGCCGCCCCGCTGAAAATAAGGCGTGGCTCCGGCAGTCCGTTGCGGGTGCTGGCCCTGGTTCCTGCAGGGAATTGAGAAACCATGAGCCACGATCGGAGAGAACCCCCCCGTCGATCGGGCAAGTCGTCACCGGCAGAAGAGGACGCGAGAGTTCTTGCCGCCGCGCGCCGCACGACACGGCGTTGGACCCTTCCCCTCATCGCTGCAGCCGCCTTGACGACTGCCGCCCTGGCGGTACTGGGATTCCTGGTAACCGGTCATGAACAGTACGTGCCGCCGGTGACCGGGACGGATCCTGCAGTCCCCGTGGAGGGAATCGCTGTCGATACGGACATCTTTCTGTCCAAGGCGGACTCGGTATTCCGCGAGCCCGGCGCGAACCTGCGCGAGTCCTCCGCTTTGCCCCCAAAATTCGAGTTGCCGAACCTGCGCAAGCAAGCCCTGCTCGACGCCCGGACGTCCGTCGAATCATCGCCGGAAATCTTCTGCGAAGAGTCCGCGACACACGAGTTACCAGGTGGCAGTGACCGCCAGGACGGCAACCAGCTCTGTTTCGATGATGCAGTCCATCTTCACATCGGAACCGAACCCGGCGGCGATGCGACCCGACCGACAAAGCCCGACTCGTAGGGGCTAGCCAGCCCAACCTGCCCTGCCGTTACCGGCCCGGCAACAGCGTCGCCGGACTCGCCGGAACGCCACCAATTCGGATACCGAAACACCGATTGAGATAGGAATATGCCCAAAAAAATCAATCGGTTGGAGCTCTTCACAGGCACCGTCATCTACCTGACACACCGCCCCTTAGATATATATTCAATGCATGTCTATGCTTTGACACGATTACTAGCGAAATAAACGACAACTGCTTGTTATCTCCGACAGCGAGATGTCAAAATACACTGACCACCCCGGAAGGCTTCGGAACGGGGTTTTTTTTGTTGAGGGAGGGATTTGCCGATGTCTGATTCACGCCTTTCGATTCGACCCATCACGCTATCCGCCATTGCCCTGGCGCTCTGCCTGCCCCTGTCGCTTGGCCTGCCCCTGGAGCGCGCGTTCGCCCAGATCGAGGAAATCACGGTCACGGCCCGCAAGCGGGAGGAGAGCTTCCTCGACGTGCCGGTGGTCAGCTCGACGTTCGACGAAACCCAGCTCGATACCTTCCAGACCACGAGTTTCTACAACCTGGCAACGCGTGTACCGGGACTGGTGATCGGCGACAACGTCGGCAGCGTCGGCGGCAACGCCACCATCCGCGGTGTCGGCACTCAGTCGTTCAATCCATCCACCGACGGCGCCGTATCCATTAACGTCGATGGCATGCAGTTCAGCCATGGCGGTGTGCTGCGCACGGCGTTTTTCGATGTCGAGCGCATCGAGGTTCTCAAAGGCCCCCAGTCGCTGTTCTTCGGCAAGAACAGCCCCGGCGGCATCATCGCCCTCAGAACGGCCGACCCCGGTGAGGAGACGGAACTGACCGGGCGGCTCGGCTATGAGTTCGAAGCGAAGGAAATCCTCGCCCAGGTTATTGCCTCGGGCGCCTTGAGCGATACGCTGAAAGCACGCATCGCGCTCAGCTTTTCCGACGAGGACGGCTATTTCAGCAACACCGCGCAACCCACCCCCGGCCTCGGTGGCGCAGGGCCGAGATACGACAGGTTTCCGAATGCCGAGAAGTGGTTCGGCAGGCTGACGCTGCTCTTCGAACCCAGCGAACGCTTTTCGGCGCGGCTGAAGATGAACTACGAAGACCGCTATCTGCTGGGTGACGGCGGCGCCGCCCAGATCGTGGGTTGCGATTACCAGTTCGACCCCATTGAACGGTGCCGGCTCGACGACGAGGTGGCCATTGCCGACCTCGACCCCCTGTTCTTCCCGGACGACCCCAAGAACGGCGTTCCCTACCAGGACACCCAGTTCTTCTACTCCACCCTGGAACTTACCCTGGACATCAACGACCACCTGACCCTGACATCGCTCACCGGGTACTCCGACGACAACCATGACTTCAACATCAACGGTACCTTTCAGCCGGGAACCGTCGACCAGACCTCCCCATTCCTGGGTTTTCCGGGCAGCGTACTGGTCAGCGCCCCCAACGGGCATGACCAGAACTATTTCACCCAGGAACTGCGCCTGACCACCAGCCTCGACGGGCCGCTCAACGGCATGCTGGGCCTGTTCTTCGAAGACGGCGAACAGGATTTCCTGCACGCCTCGAAGGTGCCTTTCTTTGCAGTCTTCAACAACAACACCCAGATCGTCGACATCGAGAGCTGGTCGGTGTTCGGGCACCTGCTCTTCGACATCACCGACCGGCTGGAACTGGGCGCCGGCTTGCGCTATCTCAAGGAAGAACGCGACCTGACCACCGTGGACAACGGCATCAATTTCGGCTTCCCCGGTCCGGGACCCGTATCGCTGCCTGTGAACAATATCGACAACGACAAGGTCCTGCCCGAAGTCACGTTGAACTGGAGGCTGCAGGACAACATTTCCCTGTTCGGCGCCTACAGAACCGGCTGGAAATCGGGCTCGTTCAATGTGGACCAGCCGACCCCCGATGACCGCTCATTCGGGCCGGAAAACGCCCGGGGCGGGGAACTCGGCCTCAAGGCGATACTGCTGGACAACAGCCTGCGCCTGAATGTTGCGGCATACCGGTACGAGTACAAGGACATGCAGGTCAGCCGGTTCGTTTCCCGTCCAGGGGGTACAGGCACCCTGTTGAAGGTGGTGAATGCCGCCAAGGCCACGGTAAGCGGAGCGGAACTCGACCTGACCTATGCGCCGCCCGGCGCGGAAGGCCTGTCGCTATACGCTGCGCTGAACTACAACTCGGGCGAGTTTGACGATTTTCCGGACGCCGCCTGCTACGGCGGTCAAACCATCGACCAGGGCTGCAACCGCAACTTCGACCCGGGTGCGAACGAGCTGGCTCCGGGTTTCGCCATAGGCGGATTCACGGCCCAGGACCTGTCCGGTGAAGACCTCCCGCGTTCGCCGAAAATCACCGCCAGCTTCGGCTTCGATATCGACCGCCCGATCAACGGCAGCCGCATGATGGCCGGGTTCTCGGCCAACGCATCGTTTACCGACGATACGATCATGGACGTCAGCTACCTGCCGCGGGCCTTCCTGGACAGCTACTGGAAAACCAGTGTCAGCCTGCGCCTGTACCCCGCGGACCGGAACTGGGAACTGGCGATCATCGGCAACAACCTGGGCGACGAAATTACGGCCACGACCTGTGCGCCAGGGCCGTTCGACCAGGTCGGCGGGCTGCTGCCCAATGTGGTCGGCCTGCCGCTAAACGTCATCATTCCCGGGAGCTACGACCAGGCCCTCTGTTTTGCCGAGCGGGGACGGGAAATCCGGCTCCGGTTCACGATGCATCGAGGCGGTTCCTGACGATCGGCAAATCCGTGCCCCTGGGCATCCACGGTCCCCAGTAGCGCGGCGATGAGCAACGTCAAAAAAGCCGTAGCGGCCTTGATTGTCGTTCTCCTGGGCGCCGCGGGCATTTACGTTCTCGCCAGCGTACTGGTGTACTGGAATACCAGCCCGCAGACGCTCCCCTACGAACCAGCCGAACCCGGCAAGCCGCCCGCCGACACCGAGTGGCCGCAATACGGAAACAACGCGGGCGGGGAACGCTGGTCCGGGCTCGACCAGATCAATCGCGGCAACGTCGGGCACCTGGAAGAGGCCTGGGTCTACCAGGCCGGCGAACTCGATGCCATCCTGGCCGGAGAACAGCCTTTCAACCCTTGGGAATCAACGCCGATCCTGGTGGAAGACACGCTGGTCGCCTGCACGCCCACAGGGCGGCTGCTGGCCCTGGACCCGGTCACCGGCGAGGAGCGGTGGACCTTCGACCCCGGCGTGGCGTTCTCGCCCTTCGGCCACACCTTCGTCAAGTGCCGCGGCGTTTCGACCTTTGTCGACAACTCGGCCGCTGCCGATGCCGTTTGCAGAACGCGGCTGCTCTGGGGCACGGGAGACCTGCGCGTCTTCGCCGTCGATGCCCGCACCGGCCGGCGCTGCCCGGACTTCGGCGCCGATGACGGCACCCCCGGCGAGGTGCAACTGGACCCCGGCCCGAACCTGCAGTTCCACGACGAGGTGCAGATTCACGCACCGCCCGCCATGGCGGGGCACGTTGCCGTATTCGGCTCCACCCTGGCGGACAACCTGCAGGTGCAGGCGCCGAGCGGCATGGTCCGCGCCCTGGATGCCAGGAGCGGCGAACTGCTGTGGACTTTCGACCCGGTGCCCCGCGACGCCAGCCCGGCAGCGGCGACCTGGGGCCCGGACGGCGCCGGGCCGGTCGGCGCCGGCAACGCCTGGAGCCTGCTGTCGGCCGACCCGGAGAACGAACTGGTGTTCGTGCCCACCACGAGTCCCAGCGTCGACCTGGTGGGCAACTATCGCCCGGGCGAGAACCGCTATACGGATTCGCTGGTGGCGCTCGACAGCAATACCGGTGAAGTTCGCTGGCATTTCCAGATCGTGCACCACGACCTGTGGGACTACGACCTGCCGGCGCAACCCATCCTGACGGATATCGAGCGCGACGGGGAACGGGTTCCCGCGGTCGTGCAGCTGACCAAGCAGGGCATGGTGTTCGTATTCAACCGGTTGACCGGAGAACCCCTGTTGCCCATCGAGGAACGCCCGGTGCCGCAGACCACCGACGTTCAGGGAGAATGGCTGTCGCCGACCCAACCCTTTGCGATGCAACCCGGCCTCGTCGGCCAGGGATTGCGGCCGGAAGATGCCTGGGGTTTCACGTTCTGGGACAGGAATCAGTGCCGGCGGCGGATCGAGGACCTTCGCAGCGAGGGAATGTACACGCCGCCCAGCACCCGGGGAACGGTTGTTTTCCCCTCTTCCGCCGGCGGCATGAACTGGGGCGGCGGCGCGGTTGTGCCCGGAACCGGAATCCTGATCACCCCGACCCTGCACATGGCCCAGGTACACCGTCTCGTCCCCCGGGACCGGATCGACTCCGAAAACCGCGGTTCGGGCTCGCACTTGTACTTCCCGATGGCGGGCACCGATTACGTGATGGAACTGTACTTCCTGACATCGCCGCTGGGCACACCCTGCACGGAACCGCCATGGGCGAGGCTCAGCGCGGTGGACCTCGGGACCGGCGAGCTGCTCTGGCAGGTGCCGCTTGGTTCCATTGAGCAACTCGCCGCCGATCGGATCGGTGTGCCAATGCCGCTCGAAATGGGCACGCCGATGGCCGGCGGCCCCATCGTCACCGCGGGCGGCCTCGCCTTCATCGCCGCCACCGCCGACGACCGGATCCGGGCGTTCGACATCGAGACGGGCCAGAAACTCTGGGAGGCGGAACTGCCGGCCGGGGGCCAGTCCACACCCATGACCTACGCGGCGGGCGGACGCCAGTACCTGGTCATCATGGCGGGCGGGCACCCCTACTACGGCACGACCAAGGGCGACCACCTGATCGCCTTCACGCTGCCGGACTGAGGAAGGCTCAGACCTCGACCAGTTCGATCAGGAGGCCGTCCGGGTCCAGGCACACGCAGAACAGGGGTTCCGTGCCGAACTCCGGAAACGTCAGTTGCTGGGGTTCCGAGACAAACTCGACGCCCTTGGCTTTCAGGTCTTCGTATAGCTGCAGCAGGTTTTCCGCTTTCAATGCGATGCGCGGCACGCCCAGGGCGGCAATGTCCTTCTCCACCTCCCCCTTGGGCGGGCTCACAGGCCGGCGCCATTGCACCAGGTCGATCAGGGTGGCGTCCCTGCCCTTGCCCGCCTTCAGGAACAGGGCTTGCGTGTGCGAAGTGGGTATGCCCAAGCCCTTGTTGAGACTCGGATTGTCGTTCTCCTCGAACTCCGCGACGACGCGGAAGCCCAGCAACTCGTAGAACGCCCGCGAGCGCTCGATGTCGGTGCAATTGACGTTGACGTGGTAGATTCCGGTGATCACAAGCCGCTCCCTCGGATGAAAAAAAATTCAACTCATTGATTTGAATAGATATTCTGTTCGTCAAGATATCGGTAACTCGGCACCGAGAGCAGGTGTGCGGTACGGGCATCCTGCACGCCAAGCGGACGCATTGTCGTGGAATTCGAGGGTGCAGACTGTTCGACACCCGGCCCCGCAACCAGTTGCGGGGCGTCGCCACCTGCCGAAGCGGTGCTTCGGCTCGGGCTGCGCCCGACCGGTGGCGACCCCGTACCGCACACCTACTCTCTCCCAGCAGTCGTCTGTTCCTTGCGCGTCAGCGTCCCGACGGGGCAGGTTGGGAACTTTCATGAACAATCTACTGGGGTCGTCAACAGCAGCGAAAACACCGGGCGTGCTCCCGCCGCTCAAGTCTCGAACGTACCGCTTCCCCCGCTACCGCCACCGCTGCCGCCGCCCGGCGGGTAGCCGTCACCGAAACCATAGCGCTTGTGCCGGCCGAACGTAATCAGCTCCAGGTGGCCGGTTCCCCGGTGAACCTTTCCGGAAGGATCGGTCACGCGCAGCTTGCACTCGTATTCCGTACCGAGCAGATCGCGAACGACGGGCATGTCGGGAGAAGCCTGGTAGTCCATCGGCTGGTTGGAGATGTCGATGTCGTCCCACTGCATGGCGACGCCTTCTCCGTGCCAGGTCGCCCAGGTACCCCCGTCGTGCCAGGCCCCCGGCCAGGGGCCGCAGGGATAGAACAGCCAGGGGGCCCCTCCCCGTTCGTACTCGTTGATCCATTGCCCTCCGTTCTCGTCGGTGAGGGTGGTGGTGCCACCGGCGAATACCCGGGTTCCTTCCTTGAAGCGGAAGTCGTGCCTGACATCGACGATGTGCAGGCGCGGCCCCTCCCAGCCGAAATCCAGGGCGCCCCCGATCTGCATGGCCTGCGGTGAGGTCCACACCGGGTGGGTGACGCCGTCCTCGTCTTCGTAGATCCAGTAGATCCCCGAGAACGTATCCGTCTGAATGTTGTTCCAGGTCATGAAGGCTAGGCGCCCCGGCTCGACGTGCGCATTCGATTCGAAGGCGCGGGTACGCGCCTTGGGAGGAAACCACTTCGGGTCCGGCTGAATCGGGGGGCTGGAGAAATAGATGCCCCAGGAGTGATCCCGAAACGCTCCCCAGCCCGCATCGGGGCTCACTTCCATGCGTACCCCATCGATCTCGAACCAGCCCCGGGCCGTCCCTTCCTGAACGTAGCGCAACTGGTCCGTCACCCGGCGCCCGTTCTCTGAAAACACCCGCCGGTCCTCTTCGTGAGGCGGGGCGATGCCCAGCCATTCGAGGTCAAAACTGTAGCCTGAATCATTGGCATCCAGGCTCAACCGGATGCGCCGGTACGCCTCGATGAAGTCGATGCCGTACGGGCCGATCACCGTATCGCAATCCGGCCTCCAGGCGCGGCTGAAGCGCACCGTGCGCTGGCGGTCGTTGCGCACGAACCCGGCCCATGCGTGCACCACATCGGAGTTGGGGTGCACGCGCAAGCACCAGAACAGCTTGATTTTCAGCTCGGGGTTGAAGATCGCGAAGTAGTACCCGTCATTCCAGCCGAGGTCGGTCGACGGGAGCTCACTGAAAGGCCGCACCGCCTGGTGTATGGGGTACTCGTCGTACTTGGTGAGCATGAGTCCTCCGTGTCGTCCAGCCCGGCCCAATCGCAAATGGGTCCCGCCGGAAACTGATGTTTGTCAAAGTGGACCGGATCGTGCCTCCGCATGAAACCGCAACAGGCGAAGGAACCCGGATGGTGCCGGAATCCGCAGGGCGGCCATGGCTATCCGGTCTTGTTGAACAGTGCGTACAGCCCCAATTCGGCCAGCGCGTCCAGCGCCTTGGGCGAGGGTTCCTCCCCGCTCTCGCAGATGGTGGTGTAGAAGTACATCTCGAACTGCATGAGGAACATCATCACCCGGTACTCGGCAGCTTCGCGCCGCCGGCCCTCGAATTGGGAGAGGTAGCCGCTCAACTCCTCGCAGACGACTTCGTAGTTCTTCTTCGTGATGCTCGGTTCGGTCAATTGCGCCTGCATGACCGCTTCGTAAAGCCGGCGGTCTCTCTCCCAGTCCGCGGCGAGGCGCCCCATCCAGGCGCGGAATTCCTTGAGATCGGGATCGTCCATGGCGTTGATCATCCCGATGGTCGCCTTTCGCTCCGGTCCCACCCGTTCGTGGGCGGCGAGCATCAGGCTGGTCTTGTCCTTGAAATGCAGGTAGAACGTCGACCGGTTTGCCCCGGCGCGCTCCGTGATCATGTCGATGGTCGCGTTGTGGAAACCCACCTCCGCGAAGACTTCAAGTCCCGCATCGATAAAGCGGGCACGGGTGAACTCGCGCTGTTGGGTTCGCAGTGAGGAGCGCTTTTCGGCCATGTTTCGGTAATCTCCCAGCCGGCGATGAATAGTGTTGAACTATACACCTAATGTCTAGTTAATGTACGCTGTTCGGTATTAACAGCGTGTAGTCGCCCGTCTTGAGAAAGCCATGAAAACACTCGCCGAGTTATCTCTCACCGACCCGGATGTGGTCCGCCTGCCTTTCGAATACTACGAGCGGATGCGCCATGAGGAACCGGTACATTTTGACGAACGCGCGGGCGCTTGGCTGGTGACGCGGCACGACGACATCAAGCAGGCCGCGCGCATGACTGACGTTCTGTCCAATGGCCTGGGCCTCGACAACGTCGGCCGCCCGCCCTGGCAGGACGAGATCGACGAGATGATGCGCCGCGAGGGTTTCGGGCCGCACCGGGCGGGCGACAACTTCAACGTCGACCCGCCCCTGCACGCGCGCCGCCGCGGCCTG
>CAZWZH010000231.1:0-31678 GCA_964638775.1 uncultured Pseudomonadales bacterium | reverse complement strand
ACAGCGCCAACGCGTCGGACTCGGTCCCGGCCGACGAAACCCACGACCCGCTGCCGGAGAACAGCATCACGCCCCTGCAGCCCGCGGACCGCGCCGCCTTCGAGGGCGAGCCGCTGCGCTTCCGGCTGAGCGCCGACATCGCGCCCACGTGGAACCTCGTCATCGACATCGTCGTCGCGCAGCCCGGCGGCTCGGCCTTCGTGCGCGCGGCGGACGCGGGCGCGAAGACCGTGACGCTCGCGAGGAACGCCAGGACGGCGACCTACAGCGTGCCCACCCACGACGACACCGACGAGGAGTCCCCGTCGCAGGCGACGGTGACCGTGACCGTCAGCGCCGGGACCGGCTACACGGTGCACGGCACGAAGAACGCGGCCAGCGCGGTGGTGGCCGACGACGAGGGGATACCGGGCCTGTCGATCGCCGACGGCGAAGGCCCCGAGAGCAGCTACATCGCCTTCCCGGTGACGCTGACGAAGCCCGCTCCTGTCAAGGTCGAATTGCATTGGTACGCGACCGTCCACGGGCCGACGCAACTCGCCAACCAGGTGATCGTGAGGGAGGATCTGGAGGAGACCACCGGCGTGCTGCGCATTCCCCAAGGCGCCAGCCGGGGGACGATCGAGGTGTGGGCGGTGGACGATTCCCACGACGACCCGGACGAGCAGTTCTGGATCCTGACCAGCGGAGTGCGGGGCGCCGTCGTCACGGACGGCGAGGCCATCGGCACGGTGCGCAACGACGATCCGATCCCCGGCGCTTGGCTGGGCCGTTTTGGCCGGGCGGTCGCCGAGCAGGCGCTCGACGGCATCGCGGAGCGCATTGCGGCGCCGCGCGCGCAGGGGTTCCGGGGCAGCTTCGCCGGGCAACCGCTCGGCGCCGGGCGGGGGGAAGGTTGCGAAGATGTCGGGTTCGCGGAAAGACGGGGCGGACGAGCGGAACGGCATGATCCGGACGCGCGCGGGCACGCGCCGGACGACGGTATCGACGACCCCGCATTCTCGCACGGCCCGGCGGAAGCGGCCATGCACCCGCCCGGTCCAAGCGACCGCGCCGGAGTTTCCGCGACCCCGCGTCGCCCGACGAAAGCGGGTGCCGGGTCGGACCGGAGCGATCCGAAGGTTCGCGCCGAACACAGCCGCGGCGAGCATCGCTCGCTCCCCGCGGGCGGATGTGTGCAGTCGGCTGGCGCTTTCGCATCGCGCGCGCAGCCGCGCGGGGCTTGGCCGGCGGCGGGAGCGTCGGCGGAGTCGAACGGCGCGTTTCCCGCGGGCGCGGGCGGTCCGCCGATGGGCGTACATGCGGCGGCGGCTGGCGGCTTCGCGGTGCCCGGTCGGGCCCCGCACGGCGCGGGCGGGGGCCATGGCGGCTACGGCGTATACGGTGCCCGCGGGCCACATGGCCGGGACCAGCGATCGACCCTCGCGGACCTGCTCGCCGGCGGTTCCTTCGCGTTCAACCGGAAGCCCGACGGCGCCGGCGGCACCCTGGCGTTCTGGGGGCGCGGCGCCCGCTCCCACTTCCACGGCGCGGACGAGTCGCTCCGGATCGACGGCGAAATCGCCACCGGGATGCTGGGCGCGGACTACGCGCGCGGTCGCTGGCTGCTGGGCGCGGCGCTGGCGCAGAGCGTCGGGCGCGGCGACTACGACCATCCGCAGGGGCATTCGGGCGCGGCCGAGTCCACGCTGACCGCGGCGATTCCCTGGGCGTCCTGGCGCGCCTCGGAGCGTCTCACCCTGTGGGGCGCGGCGGGCTACGGGAGCGGCGAGCTCGCGGTGTCCCCGCTGGCGGGACCGGTCGCGGGCCGGCGGGACATCGCGCCGTATGCGGACGCCCGGGTCTTCGTGGTTCCGGGCGGCGCGGACTTTGCCGCGGACGCCGACTCGGCAGTGGAGACGCTGGAGTTTATGGGTGTGCCTTCAAAGGGTCCGACGGTCGTCCCCATGCGGGCGGACATCGGCTGGCGCATGGCGGCGCTCGGCGGGCGGAGCGAACTGCTCGCGCCGATCGGCGGCGGACTGGCGCTGGCGCTCGTTTCCGACGCGCTCTGGACGAGCACCCGGTCCGGGCGGGCGCGCGGCCTCGCGCAGGCCCGAGCGGACACGACGCGGCTCCGGCTCGGCATCGAGGGAAGCTGGGCGATGGCGCTGGGGGGCGGCACGCTGACGCCGAAGGTCGAAACCGGCGTCCGCCGCGACGGCGGCGACGCCGACGAGGGCTTCGGCGTCGAACTCGGCGGCGGCCTGGCCTGGGCGGACCCGCGCCTGGGGATCGCGCTCGATCTGGCGGGCCGCGCGCTGCTCGCGCACGAGTCGAGCGAATTCGACGACATGGGCTTCTCCGCGGCGCTGACCTACCGGCCCGGCGAAGCCGCCGGACGCGGCCCGTCGCTGGCGCTGCGCCGGGACTACGGCGGCATGGCGTCGGGCGGGCTGGAGGCCATGTTCGCGTCCGACCCGCTGGCGCGGCGGGCCGGCGGCGGCATCGCGGAGAGCCGCTGGACGGCGGAGGCGGGCTGGGGCTTGTCCGCCTTCCGGGGCCGCTTCGTCGGCACCCCGACGCTCGGCTGCGGGCTGGCCGCCCAGTCGCGCGACTATAGGGTCGGCTGGCGCCTCGAGCCCGCGCCGGAGGCGGGCGGTCCGGACCTCTCTCTGGGCCTGATGCTGACCCGTCGCGAGGGCATGGGCGCGGCGCCCGAGCGCGGGGCGGGGGTCGAGATCAGGGCACGCTGGTAGACCCGGTCGCGGAGGTCATTCGGATCAAGGACCTCCTCGTTCTCGCGGGGACATTGGGCGGGACCTGTGCATTCGGATGGGTCGCATCTTCATGGCGCGATCCGAACCCCGGATACGGTATTGCCGCTGGTTCGCAAATCTGCCGGTAACAGGCCGAAACCTACCCCAACAGCCGGGAACTTTTTTCGATGAGGAAGCCCAGTCTGCTGGCTTTCGTTCGGCTCGTCAGCAATCCGCGCATATTCGACAGACCTGCTTCGGTATCCGCCGCATGGCGGCAAGTGGAGTCATGGCTCGCCGAGGAGTCCGTTTGGGTTCCCCTTCCGACGGAGCGCCACCAGGAGATACTGGCGCCCCTTGTGGCGAGCACTGAAGGGCGGGCGAATCTCGTGCCCGACGCCCATCTTGCAGCGCTGGCCATCGAGCATGGACTCGTTCTATGTTCGGCCGACGGCGACTTTGCCCGCTTCGACGGTTTGGAATGGCGCAACCCACTCAAGTAAGGCCCGTCCATTGATTCCTGGCATGGATCCCCTGCGCGCGCTGCCGGCGGTCGCGTACCGCGATCCGGCATGGCTGGCGGCCGAGAAGGAGCGCATCTGGCGCGGCGACTGGGTGTTCGCGACGACGGAAGACGCCCTCGGTGCGCCCGGCGACCAGCTTCCCGTCCTGGTCGGGGACCAGCCCGTGCTCCTGTTGCGCAACCAGTCGGGCGAGCTGGCGGCGCTATCCAACCTGTGCGCGCATCGGGGCACGCTGCTCGTCGAGGAGCGCATCAACGCGGAGCGGATCCAGTGCCCATACCATGCCTGGACGTACGACGACGCTGGCCGCCTGATCGGCGTGCCGTTCGGGCCGCGCGAGATGCTCGACAGGTCATCCCATTGCCTCCCCAAGTATCGGGTGGAGTCTTGGCACGGACTGGTGTTCGTGAGTCTCTGCCAACAGGTGGAGCCGCTCTCGGAGCGCTTCGCGGCAGTCGAACCCCATGTCGCCACACGCGGCATCGACAGGTTGCGCCATCAGTCCGATTGGCAGACCGCGGATGTGTGGAATTGCAACTGGAAGGTCGCGATCACCAACGCGATGGAGAGCTACCACCTGTTCAAGGTTCACCCGACGACCCTTGAGCCGTACACGCCCACGAGGGGCGTGTACTACGTCGCGGGCTCCGCCCGCGCGACCGCCACAGGTGGTGCGTACAAGGACGAGGACGACTATCTCCTGATCAGCCTGCCGCCGGGCTTCGTCGGCGTCTTCGCGAAGGACAGCCTTGTCTGGCAGGCCGTGCATCCCGCCGGCGTGGACCGTTGCGCCGTCCGCACCGGCGTCGCCTCGCGGGGGGATGGCGGTGTGCTCGGCGGACTCGGCAACTGGTTCAACTGGGCCATTGGAGCCGGCGATACGCGGCCGGACTTCCTCAAGGAGGACAAGGCGATCTGCGAGCGCATCCAGCGCGGTTTCTCGGGCGACTTCGCTCCGGGGCAGCTCCTACCGGTCGAGCGGGTCGTGGCGGATTTCGACCACTATCTCAACTGGCGGCTCAACGGCGTCGAACCGCCGGCGGTTCATTCGGAGCACAAACCGCAAATGTAGATCGGACGGATACCCTATGGATCCGCCACATGACGCACCGCAAACCCGTATTCCTCGGCCGCGTCGGCGATCCAGCGCGCCAGGTAATGCGCGTAACTGCGTTGAAACACGAGGTCGAAGCTGTCGCTCTCATTGGCGGCAACCAGCGCGGTGGCTTGCGCGAACACCGTCTGCACGCAACGCCCCGGGGGGAAATTGCGGGGGTGAAAGTCATAGGGACTCGATTTCTGCAGCACCTTGCCGGCGTCTTCGCCCCGGAGATTGACGTGCATGAAGCCACCGCTCACGTCCACGACGGAGTGCGGGCCCCGCGCCGCGTCTCGCAATTGACGCTCCAGTCTCGGCTGGTCGCCGTCCGGCACGACCAGCAGCCACTCGTCCGGCCCCAACCAAAAAGCGATGGACTCCAATCCCGTGTTCCAGGTCCGCGGTTCCGTCGGCAGGGTCACGCTCGCCGCAGTCCGGACCGCGTCGAGAAAAGTCGGGTCGTCCGCGTTGCCCCGGAGATTCAGACATCCCCGTCCGGGGATTTCGCGCCATTCCACGCCGCGTACTTCAGACATTCTGGCGCGCTCCCTCGGGGTCGTAGAAAACGGGGCTGACGACGGTGGCGGACACTATCTGCCCGTTCGCCAGCGGGGCGTAGAGGATCTGCCCCGTGCGCTTGCTGCCGCGCTTCAACATCGCGAGCGCAATGGAGCGCGACAGCCGCGCGCTGTGGTAGCTGGACGTGACGTGTCCCTCCATAGCGACAGGCGTAGAGTGTCCGGGTTCTTCGACGAGTTGCGCTCCTTCGGGCAGTACCATCTTGGGATCCGCTGTGGCGAGACCCACGAGCTGGAACCGGTCCTCGCGCAGGTGATCGGCCAGCGTCAGCGAACGGTCGCCGAGGAAGCCGTACGCCTTGTTGCGGCGCACCGCCCAGTCCATGCCGACGTCCGCCGGCGTCACGGAACCGTCGGTGTCCTGCCCGACGATGATGAATCCCTTTTCGGCGCGCAGCACGTGCATGGCCTCGGTGCCGTAGGGGGTGATGTCGAATTCCGTCCCGGCCTCGATCAGTGCATCCCAGAGCTCGCGGCCGCGGTTGGCGGGGACGTTCACCTCGAACGAGAGTTCGCCGCTGAAGCTGATCCTGAATACCCGCGCGGGGACGTCCGCAACGCGGCCTTCGCGCACATCCATGAAACGGAAGGCGTCGCCGTCGAAGTCGATATCCGTGCACAGCTTTCGCAGCACGTCGCGGGATTTCGGGCCGACCACCGCCGCCGTGGCCCAGTGGTCGGTCACCGAGGTGAGATGCACGTCGAGTTCGGGCCACTCGGTCTGCCGCCAGAATTCCAGCCACGCGTATACCGCCTCCGCGTTGCCGGTGGTGGTGTGCATCAGGTAGCGGTTCTCCGCCATGCGCGCGGTCACGCCGTCGTCGAAGATGTACCCGTTCTCGTGCAGCATGAGGCCGTATCGGCACCTGCCGACGCCGAGCCTCCTGAAACCGGTGGTATAGACGCGGTCGAGGAATACCGCCGAGTCCGGTCCCTGGATGTCGATCTTGCCGAGCGTCGACGCGTCGAAGATCGCAACACCGTCTCGGACGGCGAGGCACTCGCGGTTGACCGCCTGCTGCATGGTCTCGCCGGATCGCGGATAGTAATACGGGCGTTTCCAGCGGCCCACGTCCTCCCAAATGGCGCCCTGCGCCTCGTGCCAGGCGTGCATGGGCGTGTGGCGTTCGGCGTCGAACATGCCGCCGGTGTCCCTTCCGGCGGCCGCGCCGAAGGTCATCGGCGTGTAGGCGGGGCGGAACATGGTCGTGCCGGTGGCGGCGATATCCTGTCCCAGCGCCCGGGCCAGTATGGCGACGCCGTTGACGTTGCCGAGCTTGCCCTGGTCGGTGCCGAAACCCAGCGCCGTATAGCGTTTCACGTGCTCGACCGATGTGTAGCCTTCGCGGGCGGCAAGCTCGATGTCCGCCGCGGTGACGTCCGTTTGCAGATCGACGAACTGCTTCGGCGCCCGGCTCACCGGCTTCCGGTGGGGCAGGAGGTACAGGGCCAGGGGCGAGGACTCGGGCGACTCCCCTGTATCCGGTACCTGCAGCGTGCCCTCACCATCGCCAAAGCCGGCGCGCGACGCGGCCAGCGCGCCTGCGGATGCGCCTTCCTCGATGCATTTCCGCAGCGATCGTTTGCCTGTGACTGCGCCGGCGCATACGGCGCGCTCGCCCAGGTCGCCGGGCAGGAATGCACCCGCCGTGTCGCTCCACCGGGGCCTGACGCCGGTCTGGGAACCGAGATGCAGGGTGGGACTCCAGCCTCCGGATACTGCGATGAGATCGCATTCGAGTCGCCCTGACGGGCCGGTCAGGGCGTCGCCCCCGTCGTCCAGCGGCGCGATGGCGGCGCAGCGGACCCGGCCGCGTCCTGAGGCTTCGATTACTCCATGGCCGGCGATCACGTCGATGCCCGCATCCATCGCCGCCTGTACCTGGGTGCCGTCGGGATGCTGCCGCGCATCGACGACTGCAACCACTTCGCGTCCCACCCGCTGCCAGTCCAAGGCCGTTCGGTAGGCGCCGTCGTTGGTCGTGAACAGCACCAGCCTGTCGCCGGGCGCAACGGCATACCGATTGACGTAGGTTGCGACCGACGATGCCAGCATGACGCCGGGCAGATCGTTGTTG
Source organism: uncultured Pseudomonadales bacterium (assembly GCA_964638775.1). Taxonomy (GTDB): domain Bacteria; phylum Pseudomonadota; class Gammaproteobacteria; order Pseudomonadales; family Azotimanducaceae; genus Azophilus. The sequence continues at coordinate 24,661 of CAZWZH010000231.1, read as the reverse complement.
GCGAACACCAGGGGACGTTCGATGGCGCCGGTCGCGAGCACCACCTGCCTGGCCCGGACGCGATGCAGGCGTTGGCGCGAACCGCCGCCGTTCGCGCGTCCCAGGTGATCGGTGCGCCGCTCGAGTATGGTGAAGAAATTGTGGTCGTAGTAGCCGCTCACGGTGGCGCGGGCCAGGAGGGTCACGTCGGGGCAGGAAGAGAGTTCGGTGACGGCGTCTTCCACCCAGTCCGAGCCGCTGCCGCCGGCGACGTTCAGTGTCTCGGCCAAGAGGCTGCCGCCGAGCTCCTGCCCCTCGTCGGCGACGAGTGTGCGGGCGCCGGAGCGGGCGGTTTCGAGGGCGGCGGCGAGGCCGGCGGGACCCGCGCCGACCACCAGCACGTCGCAGTGATGATTCATCTTGTCGTAGGTGTCGGGGTCGCGCCCTGCCGGCGCTTCGCCGAACCCGGCCGCCCGGCGCAGCAGGCGCTCCCAGGTCATCCACAGGCGCGGCGGCTGCATGAAGGTCTTGTAGTAGAAGCCGGCCGGCAGGAACCTGCCGAAAGCGCTGAACAGGCGTTGCAGACCGGAACGGGTGGACGTTGCCTCAAGTCCGTCGAAGAGCTCCACCTCCGTGGCCCGCAAGTTCGGGATGCTGCGGGCCCCGCGTCCGAGATGCAGGATGGCGTTGGGCTCTTCCGGCCCGTGTCCCACGATGCCGCGCGGCCGCCCGTACTTGAAGCTGCGGGCTACGACATCGACGCTGTTCGCGAGCAGCGCCGATGCCAGCGTGTCGCCGGCGTAACCCTGCAGGACACGGCCATCGAACGAGAAGTCGAGCAGGCGGCTGCGATCAATGCGGCCCCCATCCGGGAGGCGTCGTGGTTGGGCTGCCATCAGGGCGTGGTTTCGCCGGGCGCTTCCGACTCGGATACGCCCGCCGGATAGACCTCGAGGATTTCGTAGCTCACGGTGTCGCGCAGGACGTTGAAGTAGCGCCGGCAACCCGCCGTGTGCACCCATATCTCGCGGTGGGGCCCGCGCGGGTTCTTGCGGAAATGCAGGTAGTCGCCCCACTCGGCATCGGACAGCGCGGCGGGGTCCGGCGGGCGGCGGATATGCGCCTCGCCGGCGTTGCTGAACTCCTCTTCGCTGCGCAACTCCTCGCAGTACGGACAGCGTATGTGTAGCATCAGTGGGCCACTCCGGCGGCGCCGTGCTCGTCGATCAGTGCGCCGCACGCGAATCGGTCCAGCGCGAATGGTTGGGCGAGCGGATGCGGCCGTTCGTTGGCGAGGGTGTCGGCGAACACGTAACCGGACCCCGGCGTCGCCTTGAAGCCGCCGGTGCCCCAGCCGCAGTTGAAATAAAGCCCTTCGACGGGCGTCTTGCCGATGATGGGACAGGCATCCGGACAGATGTCGACGATGCCTCCCCACTGGCGGTTCATACGCACGCGGCTGAAGGCCGGGAACAGTTCGCACACCGCCGACAGGGTGTGCTCGATGATGTGGAACGAACCGCGCTGGCCGTAGCCGTTGTAGCTGTCCGCGCCGGCGCCGATGACGAGGTCGCCCTTGTCCGCCTGGCTGATGTAGCAGTGCACGGCGTTGGACATCACCACCGTGTCGAGACACGGCTTGAGGGGCTCGGATACGAGGGCCTGCAATGGACGCGACTCGATCGGCAAGCGCAGCCCCGCCAGCCCGGCCAGTACACCGGAATTGCCCGCCGTGACGCAGGCCACCCGGCGTGCGCCGATGAAGCCCCGGCTGGTCTCGATGCCCGTGACGGCGCCGTTGCGCTGCCGAATCCCCGTGACTTCCGTTTGCTGCAGGATGTCGACGCCATGCGCGTCCGCAGCGCGCGCGTAGCCCCAGGCGACGGCATCGTGGCGGGCGATGCCGCCGCGGGGCTGCCAGGATGCGCCCATCACGGGATAGCGTGACTTCGGGGAGCAGTTGAGCAGGGCCACCCGCTTCTGCACCTGGGCAGTCGTCAGGATCTCGCCGTCGATGCCGTTCAGCCGGTTGGCGTTCACCCGCCGCTCGATGTCGCGCATCTCCTGCAGGGTGTGGCCGAGGCTCATCACCCCCCGCGGGCTGAACATGACGTTGAAGTTGAGTTCCTGGCTCAGGCCCCCCCACAGCTTGAGCGAGAAATCATAGAGGCGCGCGGCTTCGTCGCGCAGGTAGTTGGAACGCACGATGGTGGTGTTGCGGCCGGTGTTGCCGCCGCCCAGGTAGCCTTTTTCGACCACCGCGACATCAGTGACGCCGTGCTTGCTGGCGAGATAGTAGGCCGTCGCCAGGCCGTGCCCGCCGCCGCCCACGATCACCGTGTCGTAGTCGGCCTTCGGGGCCGGGTCGCGCCAGGCCCTCGGCCAGTCTTCATGGTGGCGGCCAGCGTGCCGGAACAGGCTCAGGAGAGAGTACTTTTCCATGGGTTCGGCGTCTTGAACGCGGGGCGTATTTGACCATAATTCCGCAATCCAGAACGGGTTTGAGGAGTGCTCCAATGACGACCCGACCCACCTTTGGCCCGTCCGCCCGCGACAACGCAAGCGCGCCGTCGCATGCGGATTCCGAAGCGTCGCCCATCGTCACCTTCACCCGCATGGATCAGGGGACGGCGGAGGATTACGCGCTGCTCGATGCGCTTGCGAAGCCGTACATCGCCAAGACCGGCGAGCGCGTGCTCGCCTATCTCGAGAACATCGCGGACGGCTTTCCGGGATACCCCATCGACCGCTACCAGCACTCGCTGCAGACGGCCACCCGGGCGTTGCGGGCCGGAGAGTGCGAGGAGTGCGTCGTGGCCGCCCTGCTGCACGACATCGGCGACGATCTGTCGCCGGAAAACCACGCCGAGTTGGGCGCCTCGGTGCTGCGGCCCTATGTCGCGAGGCACACGCACTGGATGGTGCAGCAGCATGGCCTGTTCCAGGGCTACTACTACTTCGACAAGATCGGTCTGGATCGCGACGCGCGGCTACGCCATCGCGGCCATCCCGCCTTCCACATGACCGTGCACTTCTGCGACGCGTACGATCAGAACTCGTTCGATCCCGACTACGACACGCTCGCCATCGACCACTTCGTGCCCATGGTCGAGCGCGTCTTCGCGCGCAAGCCGTGGGGCGAACATACGGCTCGCGACTGGCCGGCCGGGGACTGACTCGTAGCCTCGTCAGCAGCGCTGGACCTCGCGGCCAGGAACAGAATCGAAGCCACTTGCGCGCGGAGCGGCCTGTTCGAGAAGCGACGGAAGCTGATAGAGGGTAGGTGAAAACACCTCAACATTGGTGGAGCTTAGAACGACTCTTCGGACCGAAGATTTCGTCTGCGAACTTGCAGGCGGAATAAGAGTCAACCTAATGAAAAGTGCGCTACACTGACCGCATGTGGTCTAAGGGCTCGCGGAGGGCCGCGGCGCGGGGCGTCAATTGCTGGAGTCTCTCGCGTACAGCCGCTTTGGCGACTCGCACGGCTTGGAACCGGGGCTTGGATGAAGGCGTCCGGCTCAACATCAGGCCATTCCTCGCGGACTACATCCCGGGCGGCAAGAAGGGTGCGGGTATCTTGCGTACGAAACCGAACGTCCATTGGCGCAAGGACCGCGGGAAGGAGCCGCTGCGGCCTGAGACCGACTTTCCTTGGTTCTGGACGGACGGCCGCTTCACCGGCAACCGCGTCAACGACCTGAATTTCAGCAGCGCGGAGAAGTGTGCGGCGCGGGAAAAGGCAAAGCTATGATCAGCGACGATCAGGTCGACTGGCCGTACCCGATCTCAGCCTGCCTGCGTTTGGTAGGCGAGGTCTGAGATGTTCGAGAGGCGCGCCGAACTACTCGAGAAGATCCGCCTCGGCGAAGATAGCTTCTTGGAACTGAAGGAAGTACGTTTCGCCGGTGACAAGGTTCGGGGACCGACGCAGAACGACTTGGCCGACGAACTCGCCGCCTTCGCGAACACACGCGGAGGCGTGGTGCTCCTCGGCATCGAAGACGCGACGCGTCGGGCAACCGGGATCCCCGTCGAGCGGCTGGACGCGGTGGAAGCGCTGGTCCGGAAGGTGTGCGAAGACTCCGTAACGCCTCCCGCCGCGCCGTTGATCGAACGCATGACCTTGCCCGACAGCGCTGGCGTCCCACAACCCATCCTGCGTGTGGAGGTGTCCCGGAGCCTCTTCGTCCATCAAAGTCCCGGGGGGTACTTCCACCGCGTCGGCTCGTCTAAACGACCGATTCCCCCCGATCATCTCGCGCGTCTGTTCCAGCAGCGCAGCGAGTCACGGATGATCCGATTCGACGAGGCGCCCGTTCCCGATGCCACGCTTGCGGATCTGGACGAGGAACTGTGGGGCCGCTTCAGGACGCCGCTGACCACCGGCGCGCCGGAGGATTTGCTTGCCAAGCTTGCCATGGCGGTCGAGGACGAAACCGGAACATGGCGGCCGACGGTGGCCGGCGTGCTGCTGGCTTGCAGAGCGCCCGAGGAGTTTCTTTCCTGTGCGTTCATCCAGGCGGTGGCATACCGGGGTGACGATGTCGTTCCGCAAGCGGACCAAGTGTATCAGCGCGACGCGGCCGACCTCAGGGGACCGCTCGACCGGCAGGTTTTCGATGCCTGCGCGTTCGTGCGGAAGAACATGCGGGTCGCGGCGCGCAAGCGCCTCGAAGGAGGGCGGGAAGATCTGCCGCAGTTCGACCTGCTCGCAGTGTTCGAGGCTCTCGCGAATGCGGTGGCGCACCGGGACTACTCGATGCACGGCAGCAAGGTGCGCCTGCGACTGTTCGACAATCGCCTCGAGTTGTACGTCCCGGGCATGCTGGCCAATTCGATGACGCCGGAGCGACTGCCGCACCGGCAGGTCGCCCGCAACGAGACCGTGACCAGTCTGCTGGCGCGTTGTCCGATGGAGGACATTGGCCTGCCGCCGCATCGCACCCACGTCATGGACAAGCGCGGGGAAGGCGTTCCCGCCATTCTGTCGCGCACCTTCGATCTTGCCGGCGAGTTTCCGGTGTACCGGATGCTCGACGACGCCGAGCTTCTGCTGGTGATTCCGGCAGCCTCGTTTTGGTGACGGGAAGAGTCTTGAGCAACCGGCCGGTCGAGCCAACGGTCATCGAGAAACTCGTTGACTATCGGAAAACCGTACCGTACCGGTGATCTGGCTTCGAACCGCCGTCGATCCCGTCCTGCCGGAAGTCGAAACCGCTGAGGAAGTGACCTTGATCTTGTACTTCCCCGGCTTGACCCGGTAAGCGCTGTGCGCCGTGGAAACGCGTTACTGAAGTCGCTGCTCGTGTAGCTCCGGTTCGGGTACGACTACCATTGAAAACGGGAGAAAGAACATGACGCGCGAACCGATTCATCCGGGCGAGACGCTGCGGGAAGACTTGGATGCGCTCGGAATGAGTGCGGCGGAGTTGGCGCGGCGGATCGAAGTGCCAGTGAACCGCATCACGCAGATCCTGAACGGCCAGCGTGCCGTTACGGGCGACACCGCCCTGCGTCTGGGTCGACTCTTCGGGACGTCCGGCGAGTTCTGGCTCAACCTGCGGAAGCTGTACGAATTGAGGCGTGCTGAACGCGAGCACGGCGCGGAGATCGGGCGTCTGCCATCCCTGGCGGACGATGGTCGGTTGTCGGCGTCGGGTTAAGTTGGAGGCCGTCGCGGGGCGCGAAGCGGCGATAGAGGAAGATCTCATTGGTTGGATTTTTTGGTGGGCTTCCGCCTGGAACGCCGGCGCTGCGCTCGGGCGGGGCGGTCCGGGCCGGACACGGGAGGCCTGACCCGATCGGGAAATGCGTTGGTTCCACCCGGTATCCGCATGGCATCGACGAAGTACGCTTGGAAGTTCGGCTCGACGGCCGTCTCCACTTTCTCCACGCGCCTGACCACCGACTCGATCTCGCCCCGGGAGGGGAGGTTCAACAAGGCGATTCTGGCTCCGTGTCCGGCTGCGTTGCCTGCGGACGAAACCGCATCGAGCGGGCAGTCCGGGATCATGCCGAGGGCCATGGCGTAGCGCACATCGATGTGGCTGCCGAAGGCACCGGCCAGGCGAATCCGGTCCACCGAGGTCACTTCAAGCCGGTCCATCAGCAGCCTGACGCCGGCAAACAGCGCCGCCTTCGCGAGTTGAATCTGGCGCACATCGGTCTGCGTGACCGTGACCTGTTTATCGTCCTGGCTGCTGTGGATGACGAAAGAGAAGGTGCGGCCATTCGGAACCAGGCGGGGCGACCGGCTCGCCTGGCTGCCGTCGATCACCCCGTCGCTGGTAAGGACGCCGGCCAGCCACATCTCCGCGACCGCCTCGATGATGCCGGAACCGCAAATTCCGGTGACGCCCTGCGCCGGCAGTGCGTCGCCGAATCCCGGCTCGTCGGACCAGAGGTCCGAACCGATCACGCGAATCCGGGACTCCAGGGTGACCGGGTCGATGCGCACCCGTTCTATGGCGCCGGGGGCGGCGCGCTGGCCGGCGCTGACCTGGGCGCCTTCGAAAGCCGGTCCGGTCGGGCTGGAGCAGGCCAGCAGCCGCCGGTCGTTGCCGAGCACGATTTCCGCATTGGTGCCGATATCCACCAGCAGGGTCACCGCCCCGTCCCCGTGGGGTTGCTCGCAAAGCACCATCCCGGCGGTGTCGGCGCCGACATGCCCGGCGATACAGGGCAGCACATAGGCAACTGCGCCGGGATTGACCTCCAGACCAAGGTCCTGGACCGCGATCTGGACGGAGTCCTCCACTGCCAGCGCGAAGGGCGCCGCGCCGAGGTTCACCGGGCTGATGCCGAGCAGCAGGTGATGCATGATCGGGTTGCACACGAACGTCAGGCCGAGGATGTCATGCGGGTCGACGCCGCCGTCCGCCGCGGTTCCGGCCACCAGTTCGTTGACGGCTCTCCGCACCTCCCGGGTCAGTTCGACGGCACCCTCGGGGTGCATCATGACGTAGGAGACCCGGCTCATCAGGTCCTCGCCGAAGCGGATCTGGGGATTCATCATGCCGTTCGAACAGAGCACGTCGCCGCTGCCGAGGTCGCAAAGGTGGGCGGCAATGGTGGTTGAACCGACGTCGATCGCCACACCGTAAACCGACTCCTTGAAACCTGGCCAGATCGCGAGAACTTCGGTGTCCTGATGGACGGCGACGGTGACCGACCACTCGCCGTCCCGGAGTACGCGCTGCAGGTCGGGCAGCAACGGTGCGGGAAACGCTGGGCGCAGATTCCATTGCGCCTCTAGTGCGTCGAGCAGGCGCGTCAGGTCGCTGCCCGATACCTGGAGATCCGCAGGCGCCACTTCCACCAGGTAGAGACGAACCACCGGATCCAGGCGGATGGGCCGCGTGTCCGCGTCCTTGCGCACGACTTGGCGGTGAACCTGGCTCTCCGGCGGCACATCGATCAGCAGATCGCCCTGAATTGTGGCCTGGCAGCTCAGGCGGTGACCTGCCGCCAGCGGCTGGTTGCGTTCACCAAAGCGGGTCTCGACCGGGCCGGCGGGCGAAAGGTGCTCCGGCTTCGAGACGATGCCGTGCTTGGGGAAGTCGCCTTCGCTGCAGACGACCCGGCAACGGCCGCAGAGGCCGCGGCCACCGCAGATGGAGGCGATATCCACGCCGAGTTCCCACGCCGCCTGAAGCAACGGTGTACTCAGGGCAAACTGGCCACGTCGGCCGGACGGCGTGAAGACCACCCAGGCGCGGCGTTCGGTTTCCTCTTCCATTCCCGCCGGAGCCCCCGGGATCAGTTTTCTTTCGAGGGACCCCTTCGGGGGCCCGTGCGTCGACGGCGGGGGCGGTCCCGCCGGTTCCCTCGTGCCCCCCCGGGCGCGCCGGGGTCGCGGTATTTGCCGATCCAGCGCATGCAGTCGGGATCGTTGCCCATCATGACGTCGGCGCCGAGCACCGCCTGCATGACCTCGTCGTGCAGGGGGTTGGTGATCGCGGACGTCATGCCGGCGCCGATCGCCATGGTGAGGAAGGCGCTGTTGATGCCGTTCCGGTTCGGCAGCCCGAAACTCACGTTGGACGCGCCGCAGGTGGTATTGACCTTCAGTTCCCTGCGCAGGCGGCTGACGAGTTGCATGACCTGCCGGCCGGCGGAGTTGATCGCGCCGATCGGCATGACCAGCGGATCGACCACCACGTCGCTGTGGGGAATGCCGTGGTCGTGCGCCCGTTCGACGATCTTCCGGGCCACCTCGAAGCGCACATCCGGATCCTCGGAGATGCCGGTTTCGTCGTTGGAGATGGCCACCACCGCGGCGCCGTGCCGGGCGACCAGCGGCAGCACCGATTCCAGCCTGTCCTCCTCGCCGGTGACCGAGTTGACCAGCGCCTTGCCGTCATAGACCGCGAGGCCGGACTCCAGTGCGGCGACGATGGAGGAATCGATGGACAGGGGCACGTCGGTGACCGACTGCACGAGCCTGATGGCTTCGGCCAGAATGGCGGGTTCGTCCGCAAGCGGAATGCCGGCGTTGACGTTCAGCATGTGTGCGCCGGCGGCAACCTGGGCGAGGGCGTCGTCGACCACGCGGTGGTAGTCGCCCGCCTTCATTTCGGCGGCCAGGATCTTGCGCCCGGTGGGGTTGATGCGTTCGCCAATGACCACGAAGGGCCGCTCGAAACCGATCACCACCTCCTGGCTCGCGGAAGCGATAACCGTGTCTGTCATGCCTCGCCCGCCGACTGGGGATCGCCTGCCGAAGAATCCTGCAGGCCGTGATTGCGGATGAGCGCGAGCAGCCGTTCGTCGGAGTAGTCCGTTTCGATTTCCTCCGCCAGCCGGTCGGCGATCGCCTGCAGATCGGTCGCCGCATCGTCCGCGTCCGGACTGATCGGGTCGCGCGCCCACTCGCTGATGTAGGCATCGGCGCTGCGCTTCTTCGCCCGCATGGCGGCGCGGTCGATGGCGTTCTGAAAACGCGGACTCAGCAATACCTTGGCGCGCCTCCTGCCCCGCCTGACGATGATCTGCGATGGGATATCGCGCCATCTCATGAGGATCGCATCCACCTGTCAGTCCTTTCTTTCGGCGATCTGGACCACTGCGGGCTCCAGTGCGCCGTAGCCGGTATGCACGTGGGTGAACTCGAGCCCCAGCCGGTCGGCGGCCGCTCGGGCGTCAGCGAGCAGTTCCGGATCCCGGGTCTGCGACAGATAGGTCAAGCGTCGGTAGTTGCCGAAGAAGGCGTCATACAGTTCTGGATGGCCGTCAAGCCGCAGCGTGTCCACGACGAGCCGATCGAAGAAGCGCACCAGGAAATCGGTCAGGTAGAACGTGCCCGGCTCGTCATCGGCCAGGCGTTCAAAGCGCTCGGCGCCGGCGAAGAACTCGTAGCAATGCAGCCCCGGCAGGCGCTCCACGCCCGGATAGTCCGAGAGCACCTGGTCGATCCCGCCATAGGTGCCGCAATCCGCATAGCCGACGAAGATACGGCGGTATTGCCCCTGGGCCCGCTCGATCTCGGCGCGCAGCCGGGGCGGGATATCCGCCGGACGGAGGTGCAGTTCCGGGTCCAGGCAACGGATGCGCAGGTGGTCCCAGCCGTTGGCACGCCGAATCGCGTGCAGTTCCCTGCCGAGAGCGCCGCAGGCGATCACCAGCACGGGGTCCCTCATCCACGGTGTCCCAGGACGATGGGCATGGTCGGGTCGATGGCGAGGCACTGCTCCTCGAGCTGGCGCGCGGCCTCGTCCCTGACGTCCGGTTCCACATCCAGGCGCAGCGTAACCTTCATTTGGACTCCCTGCGGCTGATTGCCGCGACCGCCCATGTATTGACTGCGACTGTATACGCATGCCGGCACCAGCGCAAAACGACGTAGAGGGAGCGGGAACGGAACTACCGGGGCCGACGATGGGACTCCTGCAACGTCGGTCCACGGTTGAGTTTTTGGCGGGGCGTATGGCGCACAACACGCGAAGCCAGCATTCAGGGCTCGGGAGCTTGTTGACCTGTCCCGAGCAAGACTGCCGCGCAAATCAGCCCATTGCGGCCCCCTCTGACGATCAGGACATCGCTTGCGCTTGCCGGGCTCATGGGTCCGCTCGCCTGGCTATGCGCTCATGCAGCTGCAGCAGGGGCACGACTGTCTCGGGCGGCCGGCGGCCGAAGCCGCATTCCGTGGCGATGCCGAATTCCGCCACTACGGCCTGCGCTGCCGCAATGCGCCGTTGCGCACCCTGCTCCGCGTCGGTCATGTGCACCAGACCGAGATAGAGGCGCGTCTGCGGTGGCAGCCGCAATCGTTTCAGTGGTTCGAAGAATGCGGCATCGTGCCGGTCTTTGGGAACCGGCAGGTGAATCCAGTCCAGTCTCCGGCCGACCGCATCGGCGATGCCGTTGGCGAGCCGCGTGAGGATATGGGCGTCTGTTGGCTCGACTATGTGCTTGTGGCCGGGGTCGCCGTAGCAGAGGTGTATGCCCATCTCGACTTCGGCATTTGTCCGGCTGCACAGCTTGCCCAGTTGACCGAATGTGAACGCTTCGGCGTCATCGCCGGGGACTGGCAGCAGCCCTTCGCAGGCGATGACCTCCATGCACACATCCCATTGAATGGCCAGGCGCGCAGCCGGGATGGCATCGACCAGTGCCGCTACTTCCCGGGCCATGGCGCGCTCATACGCGGGCAGGAATTGCAGCCAGGAGCCCGGTGCGATATAGAGGCTGGCCACCGCGTAGGGCGTTGGCAGGCTGACCTGGAACCGGATGCCCGGGGCTATCCGGCCCGCCTGCTGCAGGCGATCGAAAGTTCGAAACGACTCGATGGCATGCTCAGCGTAACGCGTCTCGATGTGCAGGTTGGCTTCGTCGACCCCCGGTTCGACCCGCAGGAAACGAAACTCCGGTGCATCGACCGCCAATCCGTCGTCCGCGGAAGCCCGCTGCGGTTTGGCGCTGTGCGGATCGGCCTCCAGGTGCGGGTGCGCCTCGAGCAAGGGCAGCTGCCACGCAATCCAGTTGCTCCGCTCGCCGGTTTCCCCATCGGGAATGCGCGCCACCAGGCACCCCAATGTCCGCGAGACTGCGGTGAATACCGCTTCGGCATTGGCCAGAGGGATGCTGCCCACCAGGTGTACCGGGATCGGGTTCGTATCGGTCATGGTCGCTCCATCCCGTAGCCTCAGAGTGTAGCCAGGCCCCGCAGGGTCTGCCTTATGACCTGGCGGGCGCGCCACCAGACCATCTCCTGCCAGTCGGGAGTGGCGGGGTAATAGACGGTTAGCATTTCGCGGCGAATCTCCTCTGCCAGGACTGGTTCCGCCCGGGGATTGTTGTGCAGCCAAAGGTCGGCGACTTCCGCGGCCAGTACCCTTTCGATCGGGAAAGTGCCGAACTCGATACCGGCGGCTACGACATTGACGGCTGACAGGCGCTTGATGAAAGCGCGCATCAGCAATCCGTCGATAAAGTTGTTGTAGTCCGGGTAACCGGCATGCTCCCCGGCATCGGCAAAGGTGGTCATTGCCGGCCCGTACCAGGTCCGGGCCAGACTGGCGCCGACGCTGTCGGGGTCGTTCGCGATCCCCACCAGCCCATGGCCGAAATACCCGAGCCCGGTGTGCAGGTCCATGGTCGCCAGGTGCCGACGATGCCTGCAGTGTTCGTCGATGAGTCGGTCGATAAGCCGGGCCGACCAGACCGGTTCGCGACCGCCGAAGTTGATGCCGTTCGCATGACTGTATTGGCCGAGAATGGCGATCTGAAACGCGCTTTCGCCGTACTGCTTGCGGAATCGGGCGATGCCCGCATCGGACTGCAGGGGCACCGGCTGTTCGGCACCCTGGGGGATCAGCAGGTCGTGTAGCTCGTCATAGTGCGGGTTCTCGAAATGCGCCTTGCCGTGATCCACGAAGTTGCGATTCAGGTCGACATTGTCCTCGTTCACGCGCCGTCGCCAGGCGGCGCCGAACGGGTTGATGCAGTGAATGAGCAGGGCCGCGCAACCATCGGGTAGCGCATCGAACTCCCGCCCGCCTAACCAGCCGCACTGAATGCCCGAGCCGCACAGGCTTTCCGCGCCGTGGGTGCCGGAGATCATGACCAGGAGTTTCGGCGCCCGCGGATCGCCCAGGTAAGCCGTATCGGTGGCCAGTTGCTCACCGTTCGGGCCGCGATGTTCATTGTCGAATGACTGCAGGCTCGCGCCCGCGGCGCTGGCAGTCTCCAGAAACTTGTCGCGCGCCTCGGCGTAGCTCGACGAGAAGCACTCTGACAACACCGCAACCATGCTCAGTCACCGTCTTCTGCGCTGGCTGCATCGCCGGATGGGTCGCCAACGCGGGACTCGAGGGTTGCCGGGCCATCCTCGGCCAGTCCGCGCAGGGCCTGATCGATTACCTGGCAGGCCCGCCAATGCACCATGTACAGCCAGTCTTCGTCGTCCGGGAAGAACTTCTCCAGCCAGTCGCGGCCGATCCGCCGGCCTAGGGGTGATTCAGGTTGCCCGGAGCCGTGTAGCCAGGCATCTGCCCGCATGGCGGGTATGCAGTCATCGAACGGATAGGTACCGAACTCCAGGGCGATGGCAGTGGTCACGGTTTCGGGCAGGTCCGCAGCGAAAGCCTCGATCATGGTGCCGCCCACCAGGGCGTCGCCGTCCGTATCGGGCTTGTCCAGGGTGTACATGGAAACCAGCGCTTCCCCAAACCAGGCGCGCGCCCGGTCGTAGGCGGCATCCCCCGGACGAGAGGGAGCGATGGGCATGCCGTAGCCATAGGGCCCCATGCCGCTATGAAAATCGATCAACGCCGCGTGACTCGCCTGCGCGGTGTGTTCCCGCCACAGGGCACGGATCAGGCGATTGGACCAGACTGGCTCATGGCCGCCGAAAAGTACGCCTCGCGGGTGGGAGTACTGGCCGCCAAATGCCCGAAAATAGGCGGTCTCGCCGTGTTCCCGACGGTAGTCGGCGGTTCGCCGGTCGGCCGCTGCGACCTGCTTGTCGCCAAGGTCTTCGAGCAGCAGGGCGTCGTGCAGTGCCTCGTATTCGGGGTTGGGCCGGTAGGCCTCGCCGTGGTCGACGAAGTTGCGGTTGATGTCGACGTTGTCTTCGTTGACGCGCCTGAGCCAGGCGGTGCCGAAGGGATTGATCAGGTTGACCAGTACCACCGCGACACCGGCCGGCAGACTGTCCGGGCCGTCGCCGTGCAGCCAGCCGGCGAGACAGCCGCCACCGCAATACCCCTCTACACCGTGGGTACCGGTCACGAGGAACAGCACGCGCGGTGCGACCGGTTCGCCGATGCGCGCGACGTCGGTGACCAGCGGTTCGCCGTCAGGCCCTTGCTGCGGATGTCTGTACGACCTGATGCTGCCGCCGCGGAAGGCGACCGCGTCCCTGAAGGCGCTGCGCAAGGCGCCGTAAGACCGGTGAAAGTAGCGTCCTGCACCCATCCGCTTCCTGCGGCACCCTGCAAGCCGAATCTAGGTTATCAGGGTCGGGGTCGCGAATCTTTGCGCACGGGCAGCCGTTAGTATGCGCCCCGCGCGGCATCTATGCTTAAATTGAGCGGATATGTTTGGCGACGAGATAGGGCCGGATCGCGAAGACGGCGGCGTGCTCGCCAGTTTCGCCACCCGTATGCCGGGGGCGGGGAAATGCTGCTACGGGTTCGCCGACTGGGACGCGGCGGGCAAACATGCCGATGGAGGACGGACCCTTTTTGCCTCGGATCGCGGACTGCTCGTCGGGTTGTCGGCCATTCGTAGCCGGGATGCTTGGTCTGAGCCCTGCTTCGGCGAAGACTACCTGAAATTCCACTTCCGGCTCGAAGGCGAAAACCAGATTGAGCTCGTGGATCGGCGCACCTATTCGGTGCGCCCGGGCCGATGCAGCATCATTTCCCACCCGGACGGCATCGAGAAAGTGGAATGGTGGCCCCGAGATGGAGTCGAAACCTCGATCACACTGGCCTGCAAGGCACCACTGCTCGTCGGGTATTTCGAGCGACGCGCGTCGCAGCTACCGGTCCCGCTGCGCGAGTTTCTCGATCTGGGCAGCAGCGATTTCTGGTGGCAGGCGATGCCGATGAGTATCGACATGCATAGTGCCGCAAGATCACTGGTATCGAGCATGGTCCACAACGCGTTGACGCCACTGCAGCTTGAAGCCTTGTCGCTGCAGCTTCTGTACTTGGGAATCCGGAGCCTGGAGTGCGCTTCCCCGGACACCGCTTTGCGCCTCAACAACCGCGACCTGCACGTCATCGAAAAAGCAGCTCAGATTCTGCAACGGGAATTTGCCAATGCACCCAGGATCGGGACGCTGGCGAGGCAGGTGGGCATGAACGACGCCAAGCTCTGCGCGGGATTCAAGCAGGTGTTCGGTATGACCATTTCCGCCTACACTCGGCACCTCTGCATGCGACGCGCCAAGGCGTTGCTGGAGGAATCGGGGTTGAGCATCATTGAGGTGGCCCTGGAGGTGGGGTACAGCCACTCCAGCAACTTTGCGACCGCCTTCAAGCGCTACTTCGGCGTGACACCGAGACAGGCGCGCCGGGGAAGCCTGCGGCGCAACCGCCTCGTAGCCGTGGGGTCGCGTCGATCCCGGATGTCGCTGGTCAGCGCAGGCGAAACCTGACCTGTACGCCGATTTCCCGGGGCCGGATGATGAATTCCTGCAGCCCGAGCACGGAAGTCGGCGCGGTGCTCGAAAGGATGCCTCGCTCGTCAGTGGCGTTCCTGACGAATAGCTCCAGTTGGAACTGATCCTGGCCGAGCACGGCGCGCAGGTTGATCACTTGGTAGCTGTCGAGTTGCACGGAGGCGCCAGTGCCGGCTTCGGCGGCGGACAGCACGTCCCCCACGTGGTTGAAGTCGGTGCGCAAATAGCCGTTCCAATTCTCGTTCAGGGCGTACTCGTATTGAATGCCGACGCTCAGAATCTGTTCTGGTGATCCGGGTACGCGGGCTCCCTCCTCGAAACCCGAGCGTGGGTCGACGCTGTCGAACTCGGTGTTGCTGAGCGAAGTGGCCAAGTCCAGGCGCAGGTTGTCCGTCAAGAGCGCGGTCACCTCGACTTCGGCGCCCGCGCCCGCGGCTTCGCCGGCATTGACGATGGGCGTGAATCCGCAGGCCAGCTGCAGGGTGGTCTGGATGTCCTTCCAGTCGATACGGTAGAGGGCGGCGTTCACCGTGGTGCGGCCGTTGCCGAGGGTCCACTTGCCGCCCAGTTCGTAGTTCCAGAGGGTATCCGGTTCTGTGAGGCTCAGGTCCCCGAGTACGGCCAGTTCGGGGCCGCAGGGCCCGGCCGGAACCGTCTCGTTGATGACGCCGGTGCGGAAACCCTGCGCCACCTGCGCATATCCAAAAAAGCTGTCATTGGGCGAATAGGACAACTGGAACTTCGGATTGACCTCGTCGGAGGACGCATCCCCCTCATCGAGCAGCGGGACGGGTGATTCGGCGATCAGCCCCACCTGGCTTTCGAAGAACGTGAGATCGGTCTCGAAGTAGCGGAGCCCCGCGCCGATCTCCCAGTCATCGTTGAATGCGTAGGTGACTTCCCCGAAGAAGGCGAGTTGCTCCTCATCGAAGTTCTTGGCGCTTTCGAACAACGGGCCGCCGGGGCCGAAAAAGGTATAGGACAGGCAGGACGGGCAGGCATGGTCGATCAGCGACTGGGACGACGACTGCTCATGTCTTGAGTAGAACCCGCCGATCAGCCACTGCATTGCGCCGTCGCTTTCCGACTGCAGACGAACTTCCTGGGTCAGGATTTCATCGTCCTGGTCGTCGTTGAGTCCCCAGGGGAAGTAGGCGCCGAAATTGAGCACCGGAAAGGTCGAGGCATCGCGCCGCTGCACCAGGTCGCGTTGGGTATGGGAAGTCGAGGAAATCAGGGAAAAGCCGTCGAAACTGTAGTCGACGACCAGGTTGGCGATGCTCAGGTCATCGCCGAGTTCCTGCGCCTGGAAATGGTCTATGCCATGCGAGTTGGAGTATTCGCCGATCCTGGAATCGATGTTCGGCGATCCGGGACCCATGCTGCTGTCCTGTTGGATGTGGGTGAACTGCACGTCGAGTTGGTCGGTGGGACGCCACAAAAGGCTGATCCTGCCGCCGGAGGTATCTTCCTGGTTGACGTCCCTGGCGGTCGATGCCGGCACCCCGGGGGATACGATGGTACCGGGAGGGAACGGTGCGCCTATGAACACGAAGCCGAAGATGGCACTCAGGTCGAATTGCGGATTGCCAGGAAACTCGTTGTCCACAAAACCGGACAGCGAGTAGCTGTATCCCACTACCCGCAGAGCGAGCCGGTCTTCGATCACCGGCAGGTTCAGCATGCCCTCGAAGCGGGTGTTGCCGTCATCCGCGTGGGCGGTCGTCGACCAGCTTCCACTTATCTCGACATCGCTTTCTTCGAGATCGGGCATGGCCGGAATCAGGCGCACGGCGCCAGCGAGCGCATTGGCGCCGAACAAAGTGCCTTGCGGTCCGCGGAGCACTTCCAGGCGCTCCATGTCCACGAGCCGCGGGTTGGCGTTGCCGTTGATTTGCTGGCCGGTGTGGGTGGTGGGCACTTCGCCGAAATAGGTGGCGACGGCGGGCGGCGAGCCGAACTCCCCGGTGCTGATGCCGCGGATCTTGATGCTGTTGCGGGCCGGCCCGGTGTCTTCGATATGGACGCTCGGAAGGGTATTGAGGTAGTCGCTGAATTCGCGGAAACCCCGGGCTTCGATCTGATCGCCGCTGATGGCGGATACCGCGAGCGGCACATCCTGAACCGACTCGCTGCGCTTGGTGGCGGTTACCAGAATCTCCTCGAGTACCGGTGCCGCCTCGGCCAGACAGGCCGACGCCGACAGCAACAACAGGCTGGATACTCCCCGAATCGCCACTTTCATTCGTACCATGACCAACTCTCCGAAGGTTGCACTCAGGACCGCGCCAGCCAGCTTATGGGTTGCGCAGGCTCCATTCCTTTGCATGGGGGCGAGAAATCCTTTGCGTGTGCGCACTATCGCACCCGGCCGGGCCGGCGCATCGAGCGTTTCGGGCCGATGGACTCAGTCGGTTTGCCGCCTCCCAGCGGCGTTTCCACCCGACTGCCCCTCTTGCATTCCCCAGCCGCGCCATCTTAGGGCATAGGGCAACAGCAGGACAGCGCTGGTCAGTAGCGCCGCGCCGCCCAGCCAGACAACCCGCGTCAGGTCGCCGTCGTTTGCCAGGTAGCCAGCCAGGGCAGGGCCAGCCGCGATGCCGGCGGCCTGAAAGGGCGTGACCAGGACGATGTGACGGTGCGCCCGGTCGAGAGCAGCGACGGTGGCCACAAGGTACGGGATCGCGAAGTTCCAGAAGATCTGGAATGCCGTTGCGGCGACCAGGAAACCGACTGCCGTCATGGGTCCCTTCAACCACCAGAGTGCGGCCAACTGCCCGATGACGACACCCGCAAGCGGTAGTGCGCGTCCGTACCGGCCGGCGATGAGGCTGGCGGCTACGGGGCCGACCAGTGCCAGGCTGACGGACAGTGCCAGCGTCCTGCCCACCACTTCCGGGGCGAGTTCCGCCCCTGCCGCAATGCGCTCGAGATAGGCCCAGACGCCGCTCTGGGCAATGAAGAAGAGGGTGTTGGCGGCCAGCGCCACGAAAACATGCCCATTGCCGACGGTCCCAACTACACGCTCCCGGGTCGGGGTTTCGGGGCCCCGGACGAGTCTCGTGGCCGCCAGCAGGCCGAACGCGGACAGGCCGGTAAGGAGACCGAAAAGGCCGGTCAAGCCCCAGCTGGCGACGGCCCCCGGCAGCAGCCAGAGTGCGGCGGTGCTGAACGCGACCTGGCCGGCAATGGCGAGGGCAAAGGCACGGTCGGTATTGTCCACCCGCGCCAGGTGAGCCATGCCAATGGCCATCAGGTTTCCCGCAGCCAGGCCAAGAACGCCGCGCAGCGCGAGCAAAGGCGCAAAACCGTCAACGAACAGGCAGGCGATATTGCCGGCGACCATACAGGCCAGACTGACCAGGGCGACGCACCGCCAGTCCGCGCGGCGCACCCAGGCCAAGGCGGCGATGGAGGCGACGAAAATTCCCGCCAGGTCGGCGGAAGCGACGGCACCCGCCTGCGCGTTGCCGAGCCCTCCGGTATCGACCAGGGCGCCGACAAAGACCGGCAGAATCAAAAACACGCCGCCGCCAGTCACGATGATGGCGATGGTTGCCGCGATGGCTGCCGGGTGGGAGAGGTTCAAGGCTCAACCCGGCCGCATCAGGACGACTTCCCGAGTATCAGGTCGGCGCCGCGCTCGGCGACCATCAGGGTTGGCGCGTTGGTGTTGCCCGAGGTCAGCCGGGGAAACACCGAGGCGTCGATGACGCGCAGCCCGGCGATGCCGTGCACTCGCAGTTGCGGGTCGACCACGGCGCCACTGTCGCTACCCATCCGGCAGGTTCCGCAGGGGTGGTCGCCGCGCCATGCCGTGGCATGCACGTACGCTGCCCAGGCGGCATCGTCCTCCGTCCCAGGCCCGGGAACCACCTCGCGCACCACCCGGCGCCCAAGCGGACGGGCATGGACGATACGGCGCGCCAGGCGGCCCGCCTCGATCAGCCCGGCGACCGCTCGGCCGGAACCCACGAGCTCATGCCGGATTACCGGAGGGTCCTTGGGATTGGCGGAGCGCAGTTCGATGCTGCCGGTGTTTTCGGGGTGCAGGAAGACGCTGCCGATGCCGATTCTTGGGCTTTTCTGCAGCGTCCAACGGGAGCTGTCGATGCCGCGGTCTGCGGCGTAGCCGACCGGCATGAACACCAGTTGCAGGTCGGGGCGGTCCGAGGCGGCGGACGAGCGTACGAAGGCCTGGGCATGCCCCACGCAGTAGGCGAGGGGTCCGCGGCCACGAACGAGCCAGTTGATGGCATGGCCGATGGACCGGAAGGAGACCGGTCGTTCGCTGTTGAGTGTCGGCACGTTCACTTCCCAGTTCTGCATGATGCACGGGTGTTCCCGCAGGTTGCGGCCGACGCCCTCCAGGGCGTGATGTGCGGCAACCCCGGCAGCTCGCAGTTGGTCAGGTGGCCCGATGCCGGACAGCATGAGCAGCTTGGGCGAGATGAGAGCGCCTGCACATACGATGACCTCTCCCGAACAGTCCGCCTGATGGGTCTCGCCGCCCTTGTCGTATTCGACGCCCACCGCCCGTCCGTTCGCCAGCCGCAGACGGTTGACGTGAGCGCCGGTTCTGACCGTCAGGTTGCGCCGGCCGCGCGCGGGATGCAGGTAGGCCCGGGCGGCGGACTGGCGCCAGCCGCGGCCGATGTTGGCCTGCACCGCCCCTACGCCGTCCTGGCGCTCGCCGTTGTAGTCTCCGGCGCGCGCAATCCCGCAATGCCCGGCTGCCGCGATGAACTGCTCGGTCAGAGGGTGCCTCACGAGCTCGTTGACCACGCTCACGGGCCCTCCCACTCCGCGATAAGCATCGCTCCCGCCCTCCCAGGCTTCCACGCGCCGAAAGTAGGGCAGCACACTCTCGTAGTCCCAGCCCGGGCAACCGGCCTGTGCCCAGTCATCGTAGTCGAGGCGGTTGCCGCGCACGAACATCATGCCGTTGATGGCGCTCGAGCCACCTAGCACGTTGCCGGCGGACCATACGTCCTCAATTCCGTTGCGCGACGGGTCGGGTTCGCCGGGATAGAGCCAGTTGAATTTCTCGGCGCCGAACAGCAGGCCGGCGGGAACGGCCACGAACGGAGAACGGCCACGCCCTCCGGCCTCGAGCAGGAGCACCCGGCGGTTCCGGTCGGCGGACAGGCGGTTCGCGAGTACGCATCCGGCGGAACCAGCGCCGATGACAACATAGTCGTAGTCAGCACGCATGCTGGTTCACCGGTTCGGCCTCCCGAAGTGTTGGTCGTTTTATATCACCATTGCGTGGTCGGCCTGTTATGCGCTCCTGCGCGCGGTTCTTTGCGATTGACCCGACTTCGTTGGCAAGCCGCGCAGATATTCCTGGGCGGGAACCGATGCGCCGCAAAGACATACGAATACAGGCACATAATTTCCTCACGAATGCTCCCCTATACTTGACGCCGATACTCAAGGACCCCTTCGGTCACAGATCTTTGGAGTACTTATGCCGCTCGTCGAACCTCTTCCTGCCGATGCCGATGAAAGCGTGAGAAAGCTCTCCGAGTTTTTCGGCGGCCCGCTCGGATTTACGCCGAACAGCGTACTGACCATGCAGCGCAGGCCGGAGATTGCCCGTGCCTTCGTCAAGTTGAATATTGCCGTGACCGAGCCGGTGCACATCGACAACCAGCTCAAGCGCATGATCGGTTACATGGCGAGCTTTGCGGCCGGTTGCCGCTACTGCCAGGCGCACTTGGCGCTGGGCGCGAGCCGCTTCGGCGCCAGCGACGAGAAGGTGGCGGCGCTGTGGCAGTACAACACCAGCTCGCTGTTCTCCGAATCCGAGCGGGCCGCGCTGGATTTCGCCCTGGCCGCAGCCAGCGTGCCCAACGGCGTCACCGAAGAAATCGCGGCGGAGTTGAAGAAGCACTACAGCGACGATGCCATCGTGGAAATCCTGGCCGAAGTGGCGCTGATGGGGTTTCTCAACCGGTGGAATGACAGCATGGGCACCGTGCTGGAAGCCCAACCGGGCAAGCTCGGTGAAGAGTTGCTGCAGACGTCGGGCTGGTCGCCCGGAAAACACGGGTAACCGAACGGGCCTGGCGGGGAGACAGTCGCGTGCACGTCATGATTGCCGGTGGCGGCATCGGGGGCCTGACCGCAGCGCTGTGCCTGCACGAAATCGGGGTGCGGGTGTCGGTTTTCGAATCGAGCCGCGGCCTCGGGGAACTGGGCGTCGGAATCAATGTGCTGCCCCACGCGGTCAAGGAGTACGAACGCCTTGACCTGGTGGAGCGGCTGCTTGAGAGCGGCGTCGAATTGCAGACCTACGCCTGGTTCAACAAGTTCGGGCAGCTGATCTGGTCGGAACCGAGGGGTCGCAACGCCGGCTACAACTGGCCCCAGATATCCATTCACCGCGGCCACCTGCAGACCATTCTGTCCAACGCGGCAGGCGAGCGCTTGGGTGCCGGCGCACAGCACTGGAATCACCATCTCGCGGCGGTCGAACAGATTGGCGACCGGGTCCGGGCCACGTTCGTCGACCGGGACAGCGGCGCGACCGTGGGCACCTGCGAGGCCGATGCGCTGATCGGGGCCGACGGTATCCACTCGGCGGTGCGGGCCCGCTACTATCCCGACGAAGGGCCACCACGGTGGAGCGGCAACATGCTGTGGCGCATGACCGTGGAGACCGATCCGGTGTTGGGCGGCCAGACGATGATCGCCGTGGGCAATGCCCGCACGAAGATCGTCGGCTATGAGATTTCCCGCGCGGCGAAGGAACGCGGCAGATCCCTGTTCAACTGGATTGCCGAGGCTCGGCTCGGCGAACCGGGCAGCCCGCTGCCGGAGCGCGAGGACTGGAACCGGGAGAGCAGCGTGGATGCGTTTCTCCCTTACTTCGAGAACTGGCGCTTCGATTGGCTGGATGTTCCCGATCTGGCCCGCCGCACCGGGCAGGTCTGGGTATTTCCCATGGTCGACCGGGACCCGATCGATCGCTGGACTTTCGGACGGGTGACCCTCCTCGGCGATGCCGCTCACCCCATGTGGCCGATTGGCTCCAACGGCGCTTCCCAGGCAGTGCTCGACTGCCGATGCCTCGCGGACAGCATTGCGAAATACGACGATATCGCCGAGGCGTTCGCCGCCTACGAGTCCGAGCGCCGCCCGGCCACCGCCCGGGTCGTGATGGCCAATCGAGCGAATGCCCATGACGAAGTGCTGGAAATCGCCGAGCGGCGCGCACCGGATGGCTTCGACGACATTCGGGATGTGGCGAGCGAAGAGGAACTGAAAGCTATCTGCGATCGGTACCGACAGACCGCTCAGTTCGACAAGAGCCAGTTGCAAGATGGTTGACCAGGCGGTGCCCCCGGACGGGACGCCAGGTATGGCAATGTGCACGGAGAAGGGATGAGTTCACTCGAACGGTCGCTGGAGCAGTACTTCGAGGCCCTGGACGCCGGGGACCTCGAAGGAGTGCTAGAGGTGTTCGCCGAAGACGCGCGGGTGAGTTCGCCGTTCCTGGGCGACCTGACCGCCCGTGAGTTCTTCCCGAAAGTGTTTGCCGCGTCCTCGGCTTCCGACATCACGCTTTTCGACGTGCTTGCCAGCATTCGAGGTCAGCCCCGGGCGATCGGCTACTTTCGCTACGACTGGACCCTGAAGGATGGCACGCGAGTTCACTTCGATGCTGCCGATGTCTTCGATTTCAACGCCGCTGGCGAAATCGTCAGGATGACCATCCTCTACGACACGCACCCCTTGCGAGAAACGGTGGGCGACAAGTACGCCTGATTGCTGGGCCGTACTTGCCGGGTCAGCGGGCCGCCCCGGAGTACTTCATCATCAGTAGTTGTGCCTGGCCCGCATCAGGTTCATTGCGGTATCTACCGCAGTGGCGGCATCGCGGCAATATGCGTCCGCGCCCACCGCCTTGCCGAATTCCTCGTTCAGCGGGGCGCCGCCGACCAGCACGATGTAGTCGTCGCGGATGGACTGGGCCACCAGTTCGTCGATGACGACCTTCATGTACGGCATGGTGGTGGTCAGCAGGGCCGACATGCCGAGAATGTCCGGCTGGTGCTCCTGCAGGGCCTCCAGGAAGTCCTCGACGCTGTTGTTGATGCCGATGTCGACGACCTCGAAGCCGGCGCCTTCCATCATCATGCCGACCAGGTTCTTGCCGATGTCGTGGATGTCGCCCTTGACCGTGCCGATCACCATCTTGCCCACCGGCTTGGCGCCGGTCTCCGCCAGCAACGGCCGCAGGACGGCCATGCCGCCCTTCATGGCGTTGGCGGCCAGCAGCACCTCGGGCACGAACAGGATCCCGTCGCGAAAGTCGATGCCGACGATCGTCATGCCGCCCACCAGGGCGTCGTTCAGGACCTTGTCCGCCGCCCAGCCCCGCTTGAGCAGAATCTCGGTGCCTTCGATGATCTCGTCCCGGAGGCCGTCGTACAGATCGTCGGGCATCTGCTCGACCAGTTCTTCGTCATCGAGTTCGGAAAGGACGAAATCGTCTTCTTCCTCTCCGTTCACGTCCTGGCCGTGAACATCGTCGCTCATGGAAACCGCCTCAAACCATCAAACATCCTGAAGCGAAGGGTTGCCGTGACATCCCGAAGACCGCCTCTGCCCGAATGGCAGAGTCAATGGCAATACCGGGCCGTGTGGCGGTGTCGACTGCCTGCTCGCATTCTTCCTGCGTTGCGGGTATGGGTCAATCCCACCGCGGCGGTCTGGGCCATGCCCGTGTCGTATGACGACTAAGACCCGCCGTATAGACCCGCAGTTGCCGCGGGACTTTGGGCGGCTGTCGCGTGCATATTGCATGTCCACCCCGAATGTCGCGAGAATTCCGGCGGTCGCCTCCCGCGGACGGAGCATGCTATGGAGAGTCAGGCGCGCATTGTCATCGTCGGCGGCGGCATCATGGGCGTCGGCCTGCTCTACCACCTGGCGGCGGAGGGATGCCGCGACGTCCTGCTGATCGAGAAGGGCGAGTTGACGTCCGGCTCGACCTGGCACGCGGCCGGTCAATGCCCCAACCTGGTCGGCAACTACAACCTCGCCAAGATTCACGAATACAGCGTCTCCCTGTACCGAAAGCTGGAGCAACTGACCGGTCAGGCCGTCGGCTGGCACGGCTGCGGCAGCGTCCGCTTCGCTCTCACCGAGCGGGACCTGGATTGGTTCCGGTACCTGCGCGGAATCGCCGACAACGTGGGCTACCACATGGAGATCGTCGACGTCGGTGAGATCGCGAGGCTCAATCCGTTCATCTCGACGGATGGCGTGCTGGCCGGCGCCTGGACTCGCAATGACGGCCATGCCGACCCGTCCGGCCTCTGCCAGGCGATGGCGAGGGGCGCGCGCGATATGGGTGCTGCGATCATGCGGGGCAACCGGGTGACCGGTATCAACGCCCTGCCGGGCGGCGAATGGGAACTGGTCACGGAACAGGGGTCCGTCATTGCCGAAACCGTGGTCAACGCCGCCGGTTGCTACGCCCGGCAGGTGGCGCAGATGGTGGGGACGGACCTTCCGATCTGCAATATTCAGCACCAATACCTGGTCTCAGGACCGGTGCCCGAACTGGCCGGCAGAAGCGAAGAACTCCCCGTGACCCGCGACCCCTACGCTTCCGCTTACATGCGCCAGGAGCAGCAGTCCGGCCTGATCGGCATCTACGAGGCGTTGCCCGCCGAAGCCTGGCCGCCGAGCGGCCTGCCGCACTGGGACTCCGAAAGCGAACTCTTTACCGAAGATCTCGAGCGCCTGATGCCCTGGCTCGCCCGCGCCATGGGGCGCATGCCGGTGTTCGAGCCGGCGGGCATCAGGCGCATCGTCAACGGGGCCATCTCCCACAGCCCCGACGGGTTGCCGCTGCTCGGGCCCGTGGCCGGGCTGCGCAATTTCTGGCTCTGCTGCGGTTCGTCCTTCGGCATCGCCCAAGGCGCCGGCAGCGGCAAGTACCTGGCGCAATGGATGCTGCACGGCGACTCCGAAATCAACATGACCGGCTTCGCGCCCCGGCGCTTCGGCGTGTTTGCCGATGTCGAATACATG
>CAZWZH010000230.1:0-19028 GCA_964638775.1 uncultured Pseudomonadales bacterium | reverse complement strand
ACGTCGGTCAGGCGCACTTCCAGCTCATCGCCCAGGGTGAAGCGTGCGCCGGAGGACTCACCGACCAGGCTCATGCTCGCCGGCCGGTAATGATAGTAGTCAGCCCCCAACTCCGAGACGTGCAGCAGGCCCTGGACGTAGTACCCCTGCAGATCGACGAACAGCCCGAAGTCCGTGACGCCGGCGACCATCGAGGAAAAGGTCTCGCCGATCCGATCGGCAAGGAAATCGCATTTGAGCCAGGTATCGACCCTGCGGCTCGCATCCTCGGCGCGCCTCTCCGTCATGGAACTCTGTTCCCCCGCGGCCACCAGCCAGTCACGAGACGCCACCTGGCCCGCCGTGCGCTTGAGAATCCGCTTGATGGCACGGTGCACCACCAGATCCGGGTAGCGGCGAATGGGCGAGGTGAAGTGCACGTAACGTTCCAGTGCCAGGCCGAAATGGCCGCGGGGTTCGGGTCGGTATTCCGCCTGCTGCATGGCGCGCAGCACCAGCATTTCGAACAGCCACGCATCCCCGCGCCCGCCGATGGCGCGCAACGCGCCCTGGAGCGCCGCCGGGGTTCTATCCTCGGGAGACCACCTGATGCCACAGGCCGCGAACGCGCTCGCCAACTGCTCCGCCTTCTCCCGTTCCGGCCCCTCGTGCACCCGGTAGAGGGCTTCGCGCTCGTGCCGCTCAAGGAAGCGCGCGGCACAGGCATTGGCGGCAATCATGGCTTCCTCGATCAGGCGGTGCGCGTCGTTGCGAATGACCGGCGTGATTGCCGTCACCTTCCCGTTCTTCAGTTTGAGCGCGCTCTCCGGCGTATCGAAGTCGAGGGCGCCGCGCCGTTCCCGCGCCTGCCGGAGCGTCCGGTAGAGTTCTGCCAGGGCCCGGATGGAACTGGCGACGGGCATCGCCACCGGCAGGTCTTCACCGGACAGGAAGGAGGCGATCTGTGCATAGGTCATTCGCTCCCGGGAGCGGATCACGGCTTCGTCGAACCGGTATCCGGTGACCGTCCCGGCGCGGTCGATCGCCATGTCGCAAACCAGGGCGAGCCTCGCCTCCCGCGGCCGCAGCGAGCAGAGGTTGATGGACAGGGCCTCGGGCAACATGGGCACCACACGATCCGGCAGATACACCGACGTGCCCCGTTTCCAGGCCTCTTCGTCCAGGGCGGTGCCCGCACGCACGTAATGCGCCACATCGGCGATGGCGACGACCAGCCGCCAGCCCTCTTCCCTGGTTTCGGCGAACACCGCATCGTCGAAATCCCGCGCCGTTGCGCCGTCAATGGTAACCAGGGGCAGTTGCCGCAGGTCCTTGCGCCGCGCGTAGCGGCCCGGCTCTACCCGTTCCGGGAGCCGACCCACCGTGGCCCGCACTTTGGCGGACCACCGGGAAGGTATCGAGAGCGCTTCCAGGGTCGTTTCCGCCGCGCGCTCGCAAACGGGCTTGTCGGCTTCGAATTCCCGCGTACCCCCGGAACGACGGGACCGCCCTCGCCCGCCTGCCGGCCGGGCACGGGGAGAGGTTTTGATTCTGGTGTCAGTCAACGTGAAAAAGGACGAGAACGCCTGACAATGGTGCCGAGGAGAGGACTTGAACCTCCACGGGGTTACCCCCACTAGCACCTGAAGCTAGCGTGTCTACCAATTTCACCACCTCGGCGTGAAATGGGGGGCGCAATGTACTTAAGCGGCTCGCGGATTGTCAATCGAGGCCGGTAGCCTGCGCCGTAACACCGCAACCGTCGAGTCGCCGGGCGATCCGGCAATACCGGCCTGCCCGATCACGCCGGTTAACGGCATCCCACGCGATTGGTTACAATGCCCGGCCTCTGGACGCTTTCGGAAACGGGTGGATGAACAAACCCGAGCTGGTACAGGCCAGCGAGTTACCTGACATCGCCAGCCGCGCGCTGCATCACCCCCAGGTTGCGCTCGACTGGGTCGGCATGAGCCGCATTCACCAGCCGCTCCTGGTGAAGGACGGGGGTTCCGTCAAGCAGGTCCAGACCAAGGTACAGGTGTACGTCGATCTCGCCGACACCACGGCCAAGGGCATTCACATGTCCCGGCTGTACCTCATTCTCGACGAACACGCCGACACCCGGGCCCTGACCGCCGCCGGGCTCAAGCTGCTGCTCGCCTCGATCCTGGAATCCCACCGGGGTCTTTCGAGCCGGGCCTTCGTCCAGTTCGATTTCGACTATTACCTGAGGCGGCAGGCGCTGGTGAGCGAAAACTCCGGGTGGAACAGCTATCCGGTGATCATCAAGGGTTCGCTGCTCGACGGAGAGATTCACCTGGAATTGGGCGTCGGCGTCTTCTACTCCTCGACCTGCCCCTGTTCGGCGGCGCTCGCCAGGCAACTCATCCAGAACCAGTTCGAGGCGGATTTCGGACCGGCGGGGCTGGTCAAGGCCAGCGACGTGAAGCAGTGGCTCGGCACCGAGGAGGGCATACTGGCAACCCCTCACAGCCAGCGCAGCGTCGCCCGGATTCTCGTCAAGCTGAAAGACGGCCTGGAAGACTTCCCCATTACCAGCCTGATCGACAACGTCGAGGCGACGCTCAGGACGCCGGTGCAAACGGCGGTCAAACGCGAGGACGAACAGGAATTCGCCCGGCTGAACGCCGAGAACCTGATGTTCGTGGAAGATTCGGGGCGCAAGCTCAAGTCCATGTTGCTGGAAGACCCCCGCCTGAAGGACTTCTGGGTGCGCATCGAGCACCATGAGAGCCTGCATGCCCACGATGCGGTGGGCGTGTTCACCAAGGGTGTCGAGAAGGGTTACCTGCCCATACCCTGACCACAAGCGGCGTTGACAGGGCTACAGTTCGTCGAGCTCTTCCCGGGTCAGCGTGCGCGCCTCGTCCTCGAGCATGATGGGGATGTCGTCGCGAATGGGATAAGCGAGCCGGCTCACCTTGCACCAGAGTTCCTGGCGGCCCTTGCGGTAGGACAGGGACGCCTTGCTCACCGGGCAAACCAGTATTTCCAGCAGCTTCGAGTCCACGTCGGGGAAATCTCCGATTGAAGGAACTCAGCGTATGGTACTGCCAGTCGCCCGTGAAAGCCTACGAACGCGCATGGACCAATTCTTCAATCCCCATTTTATGTTGGGTTTGGTCAAACGCATCCGAGCGCGGAACAAATCCTCCGAACCCGGGCTGCGAGAACGGGTGTGCGGTACGGACATCGGGCACGCCCGGATCCCTACTCGCAGGGGTAAAACTCAACTGATTGTTTTTACTGGGATTATTAAAACGTATCGGATTGCGGAACAGGCGCTTCGATCCGGCTCCGAGAGTGGGTGTGCGGCGCGGACATCCGGCACGCCAAGCGGACGCGTTGTGGTGGAATTCGAGGGCGCAGGGGTGCTTTAAAGGTGCCGGATGTCCGCACCGCACACCCACTCTCTCCCGGCGAACGGCGAGTGTTCCATGTACGTCAGCGGCCCGGTCACCGTAGCGAGGGCTGCTGGGCAAAGGGGTTGTTGAGTACGATCGTCTCTTCCCGATCCGGTCCGGTCGAAATGATGTCAATCGGAGCGTTGACTGCTTCTTCGATGCGGTGGATATAGGCCCTGGCATTGGCCGGCAGATTGTCGAGGGACCTGACTCCCAAGGTCGATTCTCTCCAGCCGGGGAGTTCCTCGAACTGCGGCCTGACCTGCGAATAGTATTCGCTGCCGAAACGGGCGGCGCCGTCCCGGCCTTCCGGCCCTTCGTAGCCGACGCAGATGCTGATGCGCTCAAGGCCGTCGAGCACGTCGAGTTTCGTCAGGCAGAGGCCGGAGATGCTGTTGATCCGCACCGCCTGCCTGAGCGCCACCGCGTCGAACCAGCCGCAGCGGCGCGGCCGGCCCGTGGTGGCGCCGAACTCCCGGCCCCGCTCGGCAAGGCGTTTCCCGGTGTCGTCGAAGAGTTCCGTGGGAAAGGGGCCGGAACCCACGCGGGTGGCGTAAGCCTTGGTGATTCCCAGCACGTAGTCGAGGTAGACCGGGCCGAAACCGCTGCCGATGGCCGTGCTGCCGGCTGTGGTATTCGACGAGGTGACAAAGGGATAGGTGCCGAGGTCGATGTCGAGCAGCGTGCCCTGGGCGCCCTCGAACAGGATGTTTTCGCCCGCTTCCCGCAATCGATGCAGCAACGCCACCACGTCGGCCACCATGGGCCGGATCTGCTCCGCCACGGCCGCGCAGCCGTCCAGCGTTTCGTCGAAGTCGACCGGCTCGGCGCCGTAGTACTTTTCCAGAATGAAATTCTGGTAGTTCATCACCTCGCCCAGCTTGGCGGCGAAGTCCTGCCAGTAGTAAAGGTCGCCGAGACGCAAGCCGCGACGGGCGGCCTTGTCCTCGTAGGCGGGCCCGATGCCGCGCAGGGTCGTGCCGATCTTGCCGCTGCCGCGCGCCTGCTCCCGGGCGAGATCGAGCTTGGCGTGATAGGGCAGGATGAGCTGGCAAGCGGGGCTGATGCGCAGCCGCTCCTTTACCGGCACGCCCCTGGCTTCCAGCCGGCCCACTTCTTCAAGCAGCGCATTCGGCTCGAGCACCACGCCGTTGCCGATGCAGCACTGGACACCGGGCCGGAGAATTCCGGATGGAACGAGGTGCAGCACCGTTCTTTCGCCGTCGATGACCAGCGTGTGGCCGGCATTGTGGCCACCCTGGGTACGGACGACCGCTTTTGCCTGTTCGGTGAGGAGGTCGACGACCTTGCCCTTACCCTCGTCTCCCCACTGGGTGCCCATGATGACGACATTGCGGCCCATGGCTGCGCCTACAATTGCCGCAACGGCGCTTCGCCCGCCCGATCCGGCGGACATCGGAAAGACTGTTTCATGGTTGGACGGCCGGATGGATTACCGTCGGGTCACCCCTCGTCGTCCTTCAGGTACTTGAAGAACTCGCTGTTCGGGTCGAGCACCAGCATGTCGCTCTTGTCGCCGAACACCTTGGCGTAGGCGTTGATGCTGCGGGTGAACTCATAGAATTCAGGGTCCTTGTTGAACGCATCCGCATAGATCGAGGCTGACATGGCATCGCCGTCGCCGCGGATCTGTTCCGCCTCCCGGTAGGCTTCCGCCTCGATGACGACGGTCTGCCGTTCCGCGTCGGCCCTGATACCCAGCGCCAGTTCCTGGCCCTGCGCCCGGTACTGGCGGGCCTCGATTTCGCGCTCCGAGTTCATCCGGTCATAGACGGAAGTGGAGACTTCCGTGGGAAGGTCAATGCGCTTCACCCGCACATCGATCACTTCGACGCCGACGGCTTCTTTCATCACGCGGTTGAGATCGGCGGTCAGCTCCTGCATGAGCTGATCCCGTTCCCCGGAGATGACCTCGTGCATGTCCCGGCGGCTCATGGCGTTGCGCAAGCCCTCATTGACCCGCTCCTGCAGCACGCGGTTGGCCCGGCTTTCATCGCCTGAGCTGGCGGTGTAGTAGTTTTCGACATCGATGATCCGCCACTTGGCGAAGGAATCGACGATGAGCGGCTTCTTCTCCAGCGTGTAGTAGGTTTCCGGGCTGGAATCGAGGGTCAGCACCCGGGCGTCGAATTTCTTCACCTCTTCGGCGATGGGCAGCTTGAAGTGCAGCCCCGGGGGAACGTCCGCCCGGCTGACCGCACCGAAGCGCAGCAGTATCGCCCGCTCCGTCTCGCGCACGATGTAGACGCTCTGCAACAGCAGCAGCACCGCCACCACGCCGATGACAACGAGGACGAAATTTCGAAGGTTCATCTGTTGCTCCTTGTCTCTGTTCTATCCGGTGTCTCTATCCGGTGTCTCTATCTGGTGTCGCGATTGATGCGGCCGCCGGCTATGCGGTCGTTGATCTCACGCATCACGGCATCCGCCAGCGACCGGACGGTTTCCTGCCCGGCGGTACCGCCGGCGATGGATCCGGCCTGCGAGAACCGGTCGAGCGGCAGGTACATCAGGTTGTTGCCGCCTTCCACGTCGACCATGATCTTCGAACTCCGGGAAAGCACCGCTTCGATGGCATCGATGTAGAGCCGGTCGCGGGTCACCCGCTGGGCGACGGTGTACTCGGCGAGCAGCTTTTCGAAACGCTGCGCCTCGCCCTGGGCGCGCGCCACCACCTGGTCGCGATAGGCGTTGGCTTCCTCGATGAGCTTCTGGGCCTCACCCCGGGCCGTCGGGATTATGCTCTCGGCATAGGCATTCGCCTCGTTGATGACCCGCTGCTCGTCTTCCTTGGCCTTCTGCACGTCGTTGAAGGCATCCCGCACCTGGTTCGGCGGGGCGCTCTCGTCGATGTTCACCTTGCTCACGAGGATGCCGGTTTCGTAGCGATTGAGATACGACTGCAACCGCTCCTGCACCTCGATGGCGATGGCCGCCCGTCCGTCGGTGATGACCTGGTCCATGACGGAGCCGCCCACCACATGGCGCAGGGCGCTTTCCGTGGCATGGTCGAGGCTGACCTCCGGGTTGCGAACCCGCACGAGGAAGGAAACCGGATCGTCCACCACATACTGCACGGTCATGCTGACATCGACGATGTTCTCGTCTTCGGTGAGCATGAGCGCCTGGTGTTTCTTGGAACGCACCCGGGTAACGTTGACTTTCTCAACACGGTCGATGATCGGCGGGTTCCAGTGCAGCCCAGGCATGACGAAACTCTCCTGCACCGCCCCGAAGCGGAACACGACGCCGCGCTCGCCCTGGTCGACCTGGTAGAGGCCCCAGAGCCCGTAGACGATGGCCAGCACCACCAGCCCCAGGCCGAGCAGGCTGGTGCTGATGCCGCCGCCGCCCTTGTCGCGGCCGCCGCCGCGACGCCGGCCGAAAATGCCGGCAAGCTGTGCCTGAAGCTTCTTGAATGCCTCATCGAGATCCGGCGGACCCTGGTCGCCGCTGTTGCCCCAGGGGTCCCGGCCGCCGCCCGGCTCATTCCAGGCCATGGTTTGCTCCGTCGTTTGGAGAGGGGGGGAGATTCTAGCTTGGTTCGTCTGCGAAATCCCGCAGCAGGCGGTCGAGGTGCGCGCGTACCCCGGCGTCTGCGCGCACCGTCAGCAGGGTGCCCCCGTCTTCGGTGACCTCCTCGCCGAGAACAGCCCCTTTCTCGTACAGCCAGGCACGCGCCCGGCCGGCGGCAAGCGGGAGCGCCAGGGACACGGGCGCCTGCACACCCAGCGCCGCGCCGATCGCCTCGACCAGCCGTTCGAGCCCCTCCCCCGTCTTCGCGCTGACCGGCACGGTGTCGCCCGTTCCGCCTTTCAGCGGGCCAGACCGCGCACCGCCGATGAGATCGCATTTGTTCAGCGCCGTAACCACCGGCACCGAGTCGGCGCCGATCTCCCGCAACACCCTTTCGACCTCCCGCCGGCGCCATTGCGACTCGGGTGCGCTGCGATCGACCACATGAACCAGGAGGTCGGCGTTGATCACCTCCTCCAGCGTGGCCTTGAAGGCATCGATGAGCGTGTGCGGCAGCCGGCTTACGAAGCCCACGGTGTCGGCCAGCACCACCTCGCCCGCGCCGGGCACATCGAGCCGGCGCATGGTGGGGTCGAGCGTTGCGAACAGACGATCTTCCGCAACCGTCCGCGCCGCGGTCAACGCATTGAAGAGGGTTGACTTGCCGGCGTTGGTGTAGCCGACCAGGGAGACGGTAGCCGCGCCGGACCGGCCGCGCCGGCGGCGGCCCTGCGCGCGGCGCCCGGCAACCTGTTCGAGCCGGGAGCGCACTTTCCCGATGCGCACTGTGAGCATGCGCTTGTCCAGCTCGATCTGTGTCTCGCCGCCGCCGCGCAGCCCGATTCCTCCTTTCTGCCGGTCGAGGTGTGTCCAGCCCCGTACCAGGCGCGTTCTCGCGTGCTGGAGCTGGGCGAGTTCCACCTGCAGCTTGCCCTCGAAGGTGCGGGCGCGCTCGGCGAATATGTTGAGAATCAGCTCGGTGCGCGTCATCACCCGGCAGCCCACCACCCGTTCGAGGTTGCGCTGCTGGCCCGGAGACAGCTCTTCGTTCACCAGCACGAGGTCCGCCGAGTGCCTGGCTACCGCCGCGCGAACTTCCTTCGCCTTGCCCTCGCCGACCAAGAGCCTGGGGTGCCTTTCACGGCGTTTCGCGGCGATGCCCAGGGCGACGCCGACTCCCGCGGAACCGGCCAGTTCGCGGAATTCGCCCGCATCGAAGCGCTCGGCGCCCCGAAACTCGACATCAAGGAGTACTGCGTGGCGCCCGGGTGCGAATCGATCGAAAAACAAGCGCCGTTCCCGCTGCCTCAGCCCGGAGGTTGGGCTTCACGATCGCCCGATGGCGCCAACCTCACGTTGCGGGACGGCACCACCGTCGAGATCGCGTGCTTGTACACCATTTGACTGACACTGTTGCGCAGCAGCAGCACGAACTGATCGAAGGACTCGATCTGGCCCTGGAGCTTGATGCCGTTCACCAGGTAGATCGAGACCGGAATACGTTCCTTTCTTAGTGTGTTCAGATAAGGGTCTTGTAGGGAATGCCCTTTTGACATGTGGATTCTCCTTGCCTAATCGGCTTCAAATATGGCGGCCAAACCAGCGCAGGGGCCACCAGGTTCCACCGGCTGTTGATTTTGCTCTCACGGGTGATTCCACCCGTTTCGGCACCCCTTTGACTGCCGGAATTACAAGGGGTTCCCGTTCTCGGAACTATGGCCACACCGCCTTGTCATTGCAAGGCGACATCGGCCGGAACCCCCCCGGAAATCGCTGAAAAGCCTGTCAGTTGCTGCCGGCGAGCACCCGCGTAGCGGCAATGGCAGGGTCCCGCCAATCGAGCGGTGTCAGCCCGGACCACTTTCGCAACCAGGTGAACTGCTTCTTGGCGAGTTGCCGGGTCGCCGCTATGGCCTTCCCGCGCATTTCGTCGGCCTCGAGGTTTCCGTCGAGGAAATCCCACATCTGGCGGTAGCCAACCGCCCGCATGGACGGCAACCCGGGATGCAGGTCGCCGCGCGCTCGGAGCGCGCGCACTTCGTCGGAAAAACCGGCCTTGAGCATTGCGTCGAAGCGGTCGGCGATACGCCGGTGCAACCGCGACCGGTCCTCGGGCACAACCCCGAACGACAGCACCGGCTCGCCAAGGCGGTGCTGCGCCCCGCGATGCGCCTGCTCACGCCAGAACGCGGAAATGGGGCGCCCCGTGGATTCGTAGACCTCGAGCGCCCGTTGCAGGCGCTGCGGATTGTTGGGGTGGATCGCCGCCGCGGCTTCTGGATCCACGCGGGAAAGCCGATCGTGCAGCGCTTCCCAGCCGTGGGCGGCCGCCCGCGCGCCGATGTCCGCGCGAATCGCCGCGCTCGCCTGCGGAAGCTCCGCCAGCCCGTCACGAAAGGCGCGGGCATAGAGCATGGCCCCGCCGACGAGCACGGGCAGCCTGCCGGCGCGGCGTGCCGCATCCACTTCCCGGTCCGCATCCTCCACGAAAGCGGCCGCCGAATAGGCTTCTGCCGGGTCGCGGATGTCGATGAGAGCGTGGGGATGTCCAGCAAGCGTCGCGGCGTCCGGTTTGGCCGTGCCGATGTCCATGCCGCGATAAACCATGGCCGAATCCATGCTGATGAGGTGGCAGGGCGCCAGATCGGCAAGGGCCAGGGCGGTGGCCGTCTTTCCCGCTGCCGTGGGCCCGAGCAGCATCACGATCGGCATGGGTGGTACCGGTTTCCCTTCGGTTGCTTGCGCGAAACCGCTACTGGCCGCGCAGGAACCGGCCGTCGAGGTCGTCCAGCGTCTCCACCAGGAAGGTCGGCCGGCCGTGGTTGCACTGCTCCGCGTTTTCGGTCTGCTCCATCGCGCGCAGCAGCGCGTTCATCTCGGCAATCGTCAACGTGCGGTGTGCGCGCACCGAGGCGTGACAGGCCATGCCGGCCAGCAGATCGTCCTGGCGGTTGCCGATTTCCCGGGTCGAACCCGCCTCGGCAAGCTCCGCGAGCACGTCGCCGGCGAGTTGCTCCACGTCCGCACCCGCCAGTAGCGCCGGCACCTCCCTGACCGTCACGCTGCACAGGCCAGTGCGGTCGATCACCATGCCCATGGCGGACAATTCACCCCTGGCGGTCTCCGCCAGTTCGGCCTCCGCTTCGGTGGTATCGAACGCCAGGGGAACCAATAGCCGCTGCGTGGCCACGCCGTTCTCGGCCGCCGATTGCTTGAGCTTTTCGTACGTAATGCGCTCGTGGGCGGCGTGCATGTCGACCACCACCAGGCCCCGCGCATTCTGCGCCAGGATGTAGATACCGTGGAGTTGCGCAAGGGCATAGCCGAGGGGCGGCGCATCCTCGGCGTCTCCCGCCGGTGAATCCGGATACCTGGCCAATGCCTCCGTGACGGCCAGGGTGGAACCGCCGGCCCCGGGGGTACCAAGACCGAGCTTCGCGCTGGCTCCGGCATACGGGGCAGCGGCGCCAATGCTTCCGGACCGATGCAACGGCTCCCGGTCAGGCGGGGTTTCCCGGAACCCATCCCCAGACGGCGCCGGTACCGACCCCGGCCGCACATCGCGCAATGCCCGGTTCAACCGGCCGAATATGAAGTCGTGCACGTCCCGGGCCTTCCTGAAGCGCACCTCGTGTTTGGTGGGATGCACATTCACGTCCACCTCGTCCGGCGGCAGTTCCAGATACAGCGCGAACAGCGGATGCCGGCCGTGGAACAGCACATCCCGGTAGGCCTGACGGATCGCGTGGGCCACCAGCCTGTCGCGCACCGCCCGGCCGTTGACGAAGAAAAACTGCCGGTCGGCCTGCCCGCGCGAGTTCGTCGGCAGGCCCACCCAGCCGTGCAGGCGCAGGCCCCCGCGCTCTTCATCGATGGCGAGACTGCGCTCCACGAACTGCGGGCCCAGCACCGCCGCCAGTCGCGTCAGGGCATCTCCGGCGGCCATGGTGTGCCGCTTCGCCCCGACGCGCAGTTCCATGCCGACATCGAATCGGGACAGCGCCAGGCGCCGCAGCGCGGCCTCCACCTGCTGCGTTTCGGTGCGCTCCGTCTTCAGGAAGCGCCGCCTGGCCGGCGTGTTGTAGAACAGGTCTTCCACCTCGACGGTGGTGCCGGGCGGGTGCCCCCGCGGCCCTTCGCTGACCACCTCGCCGCCGTGCACCGCGATATGGCACCCCACCGGCTCATCGCGAACGCGGCTGGCGACGGTGAGCCGGGACACCGATGCGGCGCTGGCAAGCGCTTCGCCCCGGAACCCCAGGCTCCTGACACCGAGCAGGTCATCGATGTTCGAGACCTTGCTGGTCGCATGCCGGCTGACGGCGAGCGGCAGGTCGTCCGGATGAATCCCGAAGCCGTCGTCGACCACGCGCACCCGCTTGACGCCCCCCTGCTCGATCAGCACTTCCACCCGGCGCGCCCCCGCATCGAGGCTGTTCTCGACCAGTTCTTTGACAATCGAGGCGGGTCGCTCCACCACTTCGCCGGCAGCGATCTGGTCGGCAACGAACTGCGGCAGCAATGCGATGCGGTCAGTCAAGGCACTAGGACCGCACGGGAATCACGATGACCTGGCCGACCCGGATGCGGTCGCCCCGCAATCCGTTGGCCCGCTGGATGCGGGTCATACTGGTCCCGTGGCGCTCGGCAATCTCGGAAAGCGTATCGCCGCGCTCGACCACATAGCGCAATTCCCCCGCAGCCTGCTGAGCCGCAAGCAGGGTGCCGGCCGGAGGGGAATTGCGCATGTACTCCGTAACCCCGGCATGGATGGCCCGGACAATCTTGCGCTGGTGATCCGCCTGGCTGAGCCGGCGCGCCTCCCGCGGATTGGAGATATAGCCGGTCTCAACCAGCAGGCTCGGGATATCCGGCGACTTGAGCACGGCGAAACCGGCCTGGCCCACTTTCCTGCTGTGCAGCTTGGTCACGCCACCGAGTTTCTTCAGCACCGTCTCCCCCACCTCGAGGCTGGCCGCCAGGTTGGCGTCCATCGAGAGGTCCAGCAGCACCTGGGCGAGCACGTCGTCCTTGTCGTCGAGGCTCACGTTGCCGACACCGCCGATCAGGTCCGACCGGTTCTCTTTCTCGGCCAGCCAGCGGGCGGTTTCGCTGGAAGCGCCCCGCTGGGAGAGCGCATAGACCGAGGCGCCGCTGGCCGCGGGGCTCTTGAACGCATCGGCGTGCACTGAGATGAACATGTCCGCCCGTTCGCGCCGCGCGATTTCGACCCGCCTGCGCAGCGGGATGTAGTAGTCCCCCTTGCGCACCAGCACGGCACGATAACCCGGGGTGTCATTGAACAGCGACGCCAGCTTGCGGGACATCTGCAGAACCACCGTCTTCTCGTACAGGCCGTGGGCCCCAACCGCGCCCGGGTCTTCCCCGCCGTGGCCGGCATCGACGGCGACGATCACGTCACGCTTGCCGGCCCGGGATTGCACGGGCGGTGACGGGGGCTCTGCGCGGCCCTCTTCGAACAGGTCGACAACCAGGCGATGCCCGTACGGAGACACCGGGTCCAGGGTGAAATGCTTCGGCTCGAAGTCGCCGGCCATGTCCAGAACCACCCTTCGGCCGCCACCCCGAGGAGCCGTGCGGACACTGGCGATGCGCTTGTGTCCCCGCGCTGCCTTGCCGATGTCGAGACCGTCGGCCAGCGATGCGTTCAGGTCCACAACCACCCGGTCGGGATCGGACAGCTTGAAGACCTTGTAGAGGACCGGCCCCGTTGACTCGAAAACAACCCTGGTGTGTTCCGGCGCCTCGTGCATCCTCACGCGCTCGACCACCGCGGCCCCGGCCGGCAACGTCACCGCCATTGCGGCAACGCAGCACAGCCACGCCATACCCGGAGCCATGTGCCGCCGCAACCGGTCCGCGAGCGATGGCGGAGTAGCGTCGACGGGGCGTGCCGGCTTCACTTTTATCGGCCTACGGCGCACGCCGCATCCCGCGCCCCTTCGCCCCCAAGTGCGCACGCCGTTGCCAACATCCCCGCACGCACGCGAATCTCCGCACACCTGCCTTCGCCTTCGACGAAAAGCGCGACTTCGAGGTCCGGGCCCGGCAGGTGCGCCCCGGCACGCTCAGGCCATTCGATGAGCTTGATCGATGCGCCGGCCATGTGTTCGTCGATGCCGATGAATTCGAGTTCACGGCTTTCGAGAATCCGATAGAAGTCGAAATGGTAAACGCTGTACTCGTCATAGGGTTCAAGCAGCGTGTAGGTAGGGCTCTTGACCGCGCCCCGGAATCCGAACGCGCGCAGTATGCCGCGTACCAGCGTGGTCTTTCCAGCACCGAGTTCGCCGCGCAGGAACACCACCGCATCGCCGCCGAAACCGTCCGCGGCCGCCAGCAGGCCAGCAAGTTCGGCGCCCAATTCAAGCGTCGCCTGTTCATCGGCAAGAACTACCTTTCTCAGATCCATCGATCGCCGGGGAGCGGTCATTGCAGCAACTCGGCGATCGGTTCGTAAAGGTCGGTTGCGATCAGCCCCCGCCGGCTGCCGCGCTCGGCGGCCAGGTCCGCCGCGCGACTGTGCAGGCAGGTGCCGATGACGGCTGAATCGGCTGCGCCAAGGCCCTGGGCAAGCAGGCCGCCGATGATGCCGCTGAGTACGTCGCCCATGCCCGCCGTTGCCATGCCCGGATTGCCGTGACTGCATACCCCCAGCAGCCGCTCTGCGGCGCAGATGGTGCCAGGGCCCTTTAGCACGGCCACCCCCTCGGTCGTAGCGGCGAGTTTCAGGGCCGATCCGGGCCGGTCGGCCTCCACCTCCGCCACGGTCGTCCCCAGCAATTGCGCCGCTTCGGCCGCGTGGGGCGTCACCACCGGCGCGGCGGCGGGCGCCGCATCGAGATCGGCCAGCCAACGAAGCCCGTCCGCATCGATCAGCATCGGCCCGGGGTTCGCCACCGCCCTGGAGAACAGGCGCCCGCCCCAACGGCCGCGGCCGATACCTGGGCCGACGGCCAACGCGGTGGCGCGTTCGAGCAACTCGGCAACGGCATCCTCTTCGTCCGCGTCCTGGACCATGATTTCCGGGCGGCGGGCAAGGATCGCAGAGCGGTGCGCCGCCCGCGTGACCACGCTCACCAGCCCGGCGCCGGTTCTGAGCGCCGCCTCGGCCGCCATGAGCACGGCGCCTCCCATGTTGAAATCGCCGCCGACCACAACCAGGTGGCCGGCGCGATGCTTGTACAGATCGACCCCCAGCGGAGGCAGCGACTCGCGCTCGAAGGTCAGCAGCGGACATCCGCGCACCCGGTCGAGAACCGATTGGGGCACGCCCAGGCCCGCATGCACGAGGTCGCCTCGACACTTGAGCGCCGGGCCGGTGTGCAGGCCAAGCTTGGGCCCGATGAAACTCACGGTCACATCGGCAAGCACGGCTTCACCCAACACGGCGCCGGTATCGCCGCTGACGCCGGTTGGCACATCCACCGCCAGCACCGGCAGTCCACTCCCGTTGATGCGGCCCACTGCCTCGGCAAATGCCTCCCTGGGAGGCCCTTTCAACCCCGTACCGAGCAGTGCATCGACCAGCACCTCGCCGCGAATGGAAGCATCCGCCGGTTCCGGCGCAGCGCTGCGTTCCGCGGCCCATCGCCGGGCCAGCTCCGCATCGCCATGAAAATCCCCCTTGCCGACCTGAAGGATCTGCGCTTCGATTCCGGTCTCCCGGGCCAGCCCCGCAATGACGTAGCCGTCGCCCGCGTTGTTGCCCTTGCCGCAGAAAACGGTGATCGAGCGGGCCTGCGGCCAGCGCCCGGCCAACTCGTCGAACGCTGCGCGGCCGGCGCGCAGCATGAGTTCGAAACCGGGAATGCCGTGCTCGACGATGGCGATGCGGTCGAGTTCGCGGCATTGGGCGCTTGTATAAAGACTCGTCACCGCGGCGCATTATACTGCGGCAATGACGCCGCAAACGGCATCCGAGAAAGCGCTGGGCAACGACATCGAACGCTGGGCCACAGAGCTCGGCTTCGAGCAGGTCGGCATCGCCGGCGTGGACCTCTCCGAACAGGAGCCGCATGTGCGCCGCTGGCTCGAGCGGGGTTTCAACGGCGAGATGGAGTATCTCGGGCGCAATGTCGAGAAGCGGCTGCATCCCCCGCTGCTGGAGGCCGGAACCTGCACCGTGATCTCCGCGCGCATGAACTATCTTCCCGCCGACTCCGACCCGATCGAAACCCTCGCCGACCCGGACCGGGCCTACATCGCCCGTTACGCGCTCGGGCGCGACTATCACAAGCTGATGCGACGCCGCCTCGCGAAGCTCGCGAAGCGAATCGATGCCGCCGTACAGGGTGTGGACGCACGGTTTCGGGCGTTTACCGACAGCGCGCCCGTGCTCGAGAAAGCGCTCGGCGAGCAGGCGGGGCTCGGCTGGATCGGCAAGCACACGCTGCTCATCCACCCCGATGCGGGAAGCTGGTTCTTCATCGGGGAGATCTACACCAACATCCCGCTACCCCCGACACGGGCAGCGGAAAAGGACCGCTGCGGCAATTGCAGGGCCTGCATGACCGTCTGCCCCACCGGCGCCATCGTCGGGCCAAAGCTGCTCGACGCACGGCGCTGCATCTCCTACCTGACCATCGAGCACAAGACATCCATACCCGAGGACCTGCGCCCGCTGGTTGGCAACCGCATTTTCGGCTGCGACGACTGCCAGCTCTACTGCCCTTTCAACCGCGACCCGCAAACCAGCGGTGAAAAAGCCTTCAGGCCGCGTGTGCTGCCCCGAACAGGTCACCGAGCACCTGCTGCGGGTGATGGATGCGCGCCAGACGCTCATCCCATCGGTTCGGGCTTCATCCGGAATCACGGGACATCGGCAGCGCCGAACGACGGGCCGTCCCGCAAGTCAAGCATCGTCCCCGCAGACAGTGCAGACCGGGCAACGACATCCGCCGGTTCGGACCGG
The DNA here is from genome assembly GCA_964638775.1 of uncultured Pseudomonadales bacterium. Classification (GTDB taxonomy): domain Bacteria; phylum Pseudomonadota; class Gammaproteobacteria; order Pseudomonadales; family Azotimanducaceae; genus Azophilus. The sequence continues at coordinate 3,152 of CAZWZH010000230.1, read as the reverse complement.
CTCGACCGCGCGACACTCCTGGAACTGTTCGCCTGGGACGAGGCAACCTTTCTGAGCAACACGGAAGGATCGGCCCTGCGGCGCATCGACTATGAACGGTGGCAGAGGAATCTGGCCGTGGCGCTCGGCAATGGGCCGCCCTCCCCGCAGGTCATCGAGGCATTGCAGAAGCGTCTGCACGGCGCAACGCCGATGGTTCGCGAACACCTGGAATGGGCGCTGGCACGCCTGACGCCCGGCACGCCAGCCTGATTTGACAACGGGACATGGCCCGTCGTTCAGGCGCCGTGGCAGCTAGTGTCCTGTCAATCTGAAAAAGTGTTCCCGGTAATAGGCGAGTTCGGCGATCGACTCGCGTATATCCGCCAGCGCCGTGTGCTCGTTCTTTTTCGAAAACCCCGCCATCAGTTCGGGCCGCCAGCGCCTCACCAGTTCCTTGATGCTGCTGACGTCGATGTTCCGGTAATGCAGAAAGCCTTCCAGGTCGGACATGTAGCGCGCCAGGAAACGGCGGTCCTGCCAGATGGTATTGCCGCACAGGGGCGAAGCGCCCTTCTCGACATGGCGCTCGAGAAAGTCCAGGGTCGCCGTCTGTGCATCCTGTTCGGTAAGCCCGCTTGCCCGAACCCTGTCGAGCAGGCCCGACGCACCGTGGTGTGTGCGGTTCCACTCGTCCATGCCGTCGAGCCGTTCGGCTGGCTGGGCGATGGCAACGACCGGGCCTTCCGCAACGACGGCAAGCCGATCGTCGGTGACGACGGTGGCGATTTCGATGATGACGTCGCGTTCCGGGTCGAGGCCTGTCATCTCCAGGTCGATCCAGACGAGTCGGGCTTCCTCTGCCATCTTGTGCTTCAGCAATCCAGCAGGTATGCGCCCGGCCAACTATAGCAGGCGGCGCTGCCCCTCGGTCCGGATAAGCGTTATGCTCCCGCGAGCGAGAGTCGAGTTTAGAGCGCCCCGTCAGTCCGACCGATTCGTCATGTCCGACACACCACGCATCCTGGCCTGCCCGACCTGCAATAAGCCGGTCAAGTGGGTGCCGTCGAATCCTTACCGGCCGTTCTGCTCGAAACGGTGCCGGCTCATCGACTTCGGCGCCTGGGCCAACGAAAGCCACAAGATTGCCGGCCAGGAGTTCGACGACGTGCTGTCGGACGACATTGATCCGAGGTAGACCCATCCAACAGGCGAGACTCATAGAAGCGGGTGACCTGAAGCTCGACGAGGCCGGGCTGATCGTCCAGGTGGTGGAGCCGGCCAGCTACAGGGCCGCCCATTTGCCTGGCGCGATACTGGTCGAGCCGCGTGAACTGGTCTGCGGCATAGCGCCGGCCACCGGGCGCCTGCCCGGCCAGGAACAGTTGACGGCGCTCTTCTCGCGCATCGGTTACCGGCCGGATCTGGACATCGTCGCCTGCGACGACGAGGGGGGCGGCTGGGCCGGCCGCTTCCTGTGGACGCTCGACGTGATTGGCCACAGGAACTGGGGATATCTGAACGGCGGTGTCCACGCCTGGATCTCCGCGGGGCGCCGCGTCGAAACCGGCGCCGGCCCGTCCCCGGTACCGACGCGTGTGAACCTGGAAATCGACACCGAACCCATCGCCGAGGCCGACGATGTCGTGAACGCCATCGGCGATGCGGGCCAGATCATCTGGGACGTTCGGTCCGCCGAGGAATTTCACGGCCTCCGGCGGGCCGCCCGACGCGCCGGGCACATTCCGGGCGCCGTCAACCTCGACTGGCTGGCTCTCAAGAACCCGTACGACAGCCAGCGCCTGGTACGTGATATCGAGGGCCTGCTGAGCCGGCACGGCATCGGGCCCGACAAGTCCATCATCACCCATTGCCAGACGCATCATCGCTCAGGGCTCTCCTACCTGGTCGGCAGGCTGCTGGGATATCCGAATATCAGCGCCTATCACGGCTCCTGGTCGGAGTGGGGCAATCGCGACGACCTGCCCGTGACGCTCAATGGGTAGGCGGCTTCCCCCGGCGGTCTTGATAGGAGCCTGAATGCCCATGCCCGACAGGCTCTTCGCCGCCGTCCAGCGCCAGTTGCCGCAACACGCCCTGACAAGCTGGATGGGGAGGCTGGCGGCATCCGAGACCGTCTGGATCAAGCACACGTTCATTCGCATCTTCAGCGCCATCTACGATGTCGACCTGACCGAAGCCGAGCGGCCGCACCAGAGCGACTACCGCTCGTTCAACGATTTCTTCACCCGGGCGCTCAAGCCGGGCTCGCGCCCCTTCCCCGCAGACAGCCGGAGCATCGCCTCTCCCGCCGACGGCACCGTCAGCCAGAGCGGGCGGATCGAGACGGGAGCGCTGTTGCAGGCCAAGGGCGTTCGATATTCCCTGGACTCGCTTGCCGGCCAACTGGGCGACGGATTCGACGGCGGAAACTTCGTCACCGTCTACCTGGCGCCGCACAACTACCACCGCGTGCACACGCCCTGTGCGGGCGAAATCACCGTTGCGCAGGCGATACCGGGCGCGCTCTATTCCGTGAACACAGCAACCGAAGCGTCGGTACCAGACCTTTTCTGCCGGAACGAACGGCTGGTCTGCCGCCTTGCCACGCCCCGCGGGGACCTGCTGATAGTGCTGGTCGGCGCGCTGATCGTCGGCAGCATCGTCACAACCTGGGCCGGCCCCGCATCTTCCCATGCCGGCCCGGAAACGCATCGGCCGAATCAGGCAATGTCCACGGGCGACGAACTCGGACGTTTCCAGTTGGGTTCGACAGTGATCCTGTGTATCCCGCCCGGGTCCGCCCGCCTCGATCCGCTCCCGGCCGGCAGCCCCGTCAGGGTCGGCGAAGCCATCGGGGCGTGGATCTGACAGGGCCGGCTCGCCGCCCGCCGCGGGATGCCGGGTTCAGGCAGCCCGTATCCAGATCCGGTTGTCGTGAAACGCGGCGCCGCCCACCGGCGCTGCGGCATCCGCACCCGTGAGCACGTTGATGCCCCTCCCTTCCTCGAAAGCCCCGTTGGGCCAGATGCTCTCGACGATGACCACGCCCCGCTGCACCCCGTCGAATACCTGCACCGGAACGAGCAGATTGCCCCGGTGGTTGCCGAGCCGCACCCGGGCGCCGTCCGCCACATCGAGCGCCGCGGCGTCCTCCGGGTGCATCATGACGC
>CAZWZH010000229.1:0-67541 GCA_964638775.1 uncultured Pseudomonadales bacterium | reverse complement strand
CAGGTATGCGGTACGAGTATCCGGCACCTTTAAAGCACCCCTGCACCCTCGAATTCCACGACAACGCGTCCGCTTGGCGTGCCGGATACTCGTACCGCATACCTGCTCTCGGTGCCCGATCGAAGCAATCTTTCGGTACGTCTATTCCAAAAATTATATGTAAATCAATCGCTTGAGGAATTGTTCCATGCAAGCGAACGGCACGCATTCACCCCATCGAATCGCACTCAGATCGCACGCCCCAGCGCCGCGCCCGCATGCATCGCGCTCATGATGCTGTTGCGTCCCCGCACATCGCCGATCAGATGGCAGGGAAACGGCGATCCGGCCAACTCACCGGCAAGTTCGCGGTTCGGTTCGTTGTAGCCCACCAGGACCACCAGCGCCGCTTCCAGGCACCGTGCCCGGTCCGTGAAGAGAACCCCGATTTCCACGGCCTCCGGCGCAATGCCGCGCAGGTAGTGCCCGCCGATGAAGTCGAAGTCGCCGGAGAACAGCCGCTCCCGGGCCGCGCCGGCCGTTACCGCGGGAAAGGGCAACGACCCGCCAATGCTGTCGAAGCGGGAAACCAGCGTGACCCGGGCGCCAGCCTGCAACAGCACGTCAGCGACAGATATGGCCTCGAACGATCCCGTATCGTCGTAAACCACCGCCGAGCCGCTAATCTCCGGCCTCGGGCCGAATCCAAAGAAATCCCAGGATGCGTGCACATGGGGCAGGTCGAACCCGGCTACCGGTGCCGCCGGCGTGGAGAGTTGAAAGCCGTCGCTGCGGGGAGTGGTACCGGTGGCGATGACCACTTCATCCGGACCGATCGACTCCACTGCCGCCCTGTCCACCGGTGAGTTCAGCCGCACGTTGACGCCGAGCGTCTCGATCTCCTGTTCAAGCCACCCCACGATGGCTCCGACATCCGCCCGGTGCGGCGCGCTCGCCGCTATGGCCACCTGGCCGCCCAGGCGCCGCATGGCCTCGCGCAGTTCCACCTCGTGGCCACGCAAGGCCGCATTGCGCGCAAACTCCAGCCCCGCCGGGCCGCCGCCGGCAACCAGGATCTTTTTCGGCCTTTGCACGCGATCTTCCGGTTCGTAGGAAAGCGCGTTTTCCCGGGCGTTGGTGTAGTTGACCACGCAGCTCACCCGGCCGTTCGTCATCAACTGGCCGACGCAACCCATGTTGGTGCCGAGGCAGGGGCGCACGCGGTGTTCCTCCCGGCGCCGCGCCTTGTTGACCAGTTCCGGGTCGGCGATGAGCGCCCGCACCATGGACACCATCTGCGCGGCGCCGCTGTCGACGATGTGCAGCGCGTGATCCAGGGTCATGATCCGCCCGACAACCATGACGGGGCTGGACAGGTCCGGCGCGATGACCTCGTTCGCCGGCATTTCCACGCCCAATGGGTCATCGGCGGGCGCAATCAGCTTGTGGAAGCGCCAGTAGGCGCCCATGTGCAGCGATACGTAGTCGACCCGGCCGTCCACGGCTTGCGCAATGCGGGCGTTGTCCGCCGCCGTCAGTCCGCCCGGCACATGGTCCTCGTTGGGCAGGCGTACGCCGACGGCAAACTCGGCTTCGCCCACAGCATCGCGCACGGCGGCGACGATCTCCTCCAGGAAGCGCAGCCGGTTCCCGAACGAGCCGCCGTATTCGTCCTCACGCCTGTTGAGCGCCGGCGAAAGGAATTCGTGGATCAGGTAGCCGCTGGAAGCGTGAATGTCGACCCCGTCCAACCCGGCATCCCGGCAGCGCCGCGCCGCGTCGGCGAAGTGCTCGACCACTTCGTCGATCATGGAACGGGTCATGGCGATCGGCACGACGCCGGCCATGGGATTGGGAACCGCGCTTGCCGACCAGTGCTCCGGCATGCCCGCCGCCTCGGCATAGCCCGCACCCGGATGGTAAAGCTGCAGCAGGAGCTTCATGCCGGTCGGGCGTATGCGTTCGGCAATGCGGCTGAGAACCGGCAGGCAGGCGTCATCCCAAAGCGGAATGCGCCCGGGCGCAAGCGGATGCACACTCGTCGCTTCGATCGTCGACATTCCCACACCGCCCCGGCCCCTGGTCTCGTGATACGCGATCAAGGCCTCCTCGCTCAATCCCGTGGAATGCGCCGAGCGCACGATGCGGTTGCGAATGCTGATCGGGCCGACCTGTACGGGCTCGAACAATCGATCGTATAGGGCCATTGGCTGGATGTCCTCCGCGGCTGCCGGGCAGCGTCAACCCGACAGGGAATCAATGCTTCACATAGAGGCGGGCGCTGTCAGTTCACCCAGTTCAGCGTATCGTCCAGCGCCCGTTCCAGCTTGTCGAAGATCTCGCCGACCTGGTCTTCAGTGATGATCAGGGGCGGGCAGATGGCCATCGTATCGACGAGGTTGCGCAGGATCAGGCCGTGTGCCTCGCACCGTTCGTTGCAGTAGGCGCCCACGCCTCTGGACGGGTGAAAGGGCGTTCGCGCTTCCTTGTCGGCCATGATTTCGGCCGCTCCGATCAGCCCGGCGCCGCGCACGTTGCCCACCAGCGGATGCTCGTCAAGACGTTGCAGGCGTTCCTGGAACACCTCCCCGACACGCGCTGCATGGGCGAAGACATCCCGCTCTTCCATAAGTTCCAGGGTGCGCAGAGCCACCGCCGCGCAAACCGGGTGGCCGGAGTAGGTAAAGCCATGACCGAAGAGCCCCGCCTTGTTGCTTGCCTCGATAAAAGGCTCGTACATGAATTCGGGAATGAGCACGGCGGAAATCGGCTGGTAGGCCGAGCTCAATGCCTTGGCGACACTCATCGTCGTCGGGTTGATGCCCATGGTCTGTGCGCCGAAGGGGTTGCCCGTGCGGCCGAACCCGCAGATCACCTCGTCGTCGATGAAAAGAATCCCGCGCTTCGCCAGCACCGCCTCGACTTTCTCGTAATACCCGGCCGGCGGAACGATCACGCCGCCCGCGCCGAGGATGGGTTCGGCGATGAACGCCGCGATGGTCTCCGGGCCTTCCCGGACGATCAGGTCCTCGAGGTTGCCGACGATCCTCGTGCAGAAATCGCTCTCGCTTTCCGCACCTTCGGCATCCCGATAGTAGTGGGGCCGGTTGGTGTGCAGCACCCGGGGAATCGGCAGGTCGAAGTTCGCGTGAAACGGCGGCAGGCCGGTCAGCGAACCCGCCACGACGGTGGTGCCGTGGTAACCGCCGAGACGCGAGATGATCTTCTTCTTTTCCGGCTTGCCGATGGCGTTGTGGTAGTACCACATGAGCTTGACCTGCGTATCGTTGGCATCGCTGCCGGACAGGCCGAAGAACACTCGCCCGGCATCGAACGGCGCCATCGCTTTCAGCCGTTCGGCCAGCAGGATGCTCGCCTCGTTGCTCTTGCCGGCGAAAAGCTGGGAATAGCTGAGCTTCTTCATCTGTTCCATGGCCACCCGCGCGAGTTCCTCCTCGCCGTAGCCGAGCGCCGTGCACCAGAGGCCCGCCAGGCCTTCGATGTATTGCCTGCCCTGGTTGTCCCAGAGATAGACGCCCTCGGCGCGCATATGCACGCTCGGGCCGTTTTCCCGGTGCACTTTCAGGTTGGTGGTGGGGTGCAGCAGGTGCTCGAGATCCTTCGCCTCGAGTGAGCCCGGGGGGAATTCGTTATGCAGCGGTTCGGCCATGATCCGTGTCCTTGTGTTTGGTCTGTGTGGGCCTGCAATGGCGCAGCGTCCAACCCGTTCGCCTGTCGATACGGACCTCTACAACTCCAGGAACCGGACCGGAACGCCCTTCGCCATCGTATCGAAATCAGCCCCGGGGCAGTTTAGCGCGGAATACCAGGTGGCGCGCAACGGGACGACCGATACGGGCCCCCGCCGGCCCCCCGGGAAGGGAAAGGGATCACGCAGCTTCGGCAACAAGCCGCAGACCAAGCGCCTCCGCAACCTTGGGATGCCGGATGGCGCCGTCATGAACGTTCAGCCCGGCGGCAAATCCCGAATCACTGCGCAATGCCTCACGCCAGCCGAGCGTGGCCAACGCCTTGACATAGGGCAAGGTGACATTGTTGAGCGCCTGGGTGGAAGTGCGCGCCACCGCCCCCGGCATATTGGTCACACAGTAGTGGACCACCCCTTCCTCGACGTAGATGGGATCGTCGTGGGTAGTCGGGCGGCTGGTTTCGAAACAGCCGCCCTGATCGATGGAAATGTCGACCAGCGCGGCACCGTCCCGCATAGCCCGGACCATGTCCCGGGTGAGGAGTTTCGGCGCCGCAGCGCCGGGAACCAGCACAGCCCCGATGACAAGGTCGGCGGCCAGCGCCTCGGTGAGAATGTTGTGCCGGGACGCCATCAGCACCCGCGCCCTTCCCTGGAACTCGGCATTCAATTCCCTGAGCCGGGTTATGGACTTGTCGAGAATGGTCACGTCCGCTTGCAGGCCGATCGCCATGGCCGCCGCATTGGCGCCGGCAACGCCACCCCCGATGATCACCACCCTGGCCGGCGCAACGCCCGGAACGCCGCCCAGCAGCACGCCGCAACCGCCGTTCGCGTTCTGCAATGCAAAGGCGCCAACCTGAATCGACATGCGCCCCGCAACCTCGCTCATTGGAGTGAGCAACGGCAATGCGCCCCCGGCGCCGGTGACCGTCTCGTAGGCGATGGCCGTCGCGCCCGATTCCATCAGGGCGAGCGCCTGGGGCCTGTCGGCAGCGAGGTGCAGATAGGTAAACAGCACCTGCCCGGGACGCAGCCGCTCGCATTCGTGCAGCAGGGGTTCCTTGACCTTGACGACCAGGTCCGCGGCGAACGCTTCCTGAACCGAACCGATTCGCGCTCCGGCACCGCGGTAGTCGTCATCGGCGAACCCGACCCCGGCGCCGGCCCCCGCCTGCACCACGACGTCAGCGCCGGCGGCGATGAGTTCCGCGACCGAATCCGGCGTAAGGCCCACACGGTTCTCGTGTACCTTCACTTCCCTGGGAACACCGATACGCATGACTGCCTTCTCCGAGGCCTTTCAGGACCATCACTTTAGCCGAGCCACGGTCGAAAGTTATTGCTTTCCTGCGAATGCAGACCAACAATTCACAACTAAGTTCTGCGATACCGTTATTTCATGCAAGATTATTTGAATATCGACCGCCTTGACCGGCGAATCCTCCACGAACTTCAGCTCGACGGCCGGCTGTCCAACACAACCCTGGCCGAACGCGTGAACCTCTCCGAGTCGGCCTGCCTGCGCCGTGTCCGGCGGCTCGAGGAAAACGGCATGCTGCGCGGCTACGTGGCGCTGATCGACCAGTCCGGCGCCGGCTATCCAGACAACGTCTTCGTCCGCGTGACCCTGCACAGCCAGCAGCGCGACGACCTCGTCGCCTTCGAGCGTGCCGTCGGCAAGCTGCCCGAAGTCATGGAGTGCTACCTCATGTCGGGCGATGCGGACTACCTGCTCCGGGTCATCGTCAACGATGCCCGCGACTACGAGCGCATCCACAGCCAGCACCTGACCCGCCTGCCCGGCGTCGACCGGCTGCATTCAAGCTTCGCGCTGCGCACCGTGGTAAAGAAGACCGAAGTCCCCATACGGGGGGCACCGGGCTAACCTTCGTAGATTCGCCGCACCCGGGCCGAGATGCCGGTGAGCAACTCATAAGCGATCGTATCCGCCTGGCGGGCCACCTCGTCGATCGGCAATTCCGCACCGAACAGCTCCACCCAATCGCCCACACCCGCCTCGGCGCCCGTTACGTCGACCACGGTGAGGTCCATGGATACCCGCCCCACGATCGGGCAGCGTTTCCCCGCAACCACAGCTTCGCCGCAATTCGACAGGCAGCGCGGCAATCCATCCGCATAACCGGCTCCCAGCACGGCCAGACGCCTGGGTTTTGCCGAACTCCAGGTGGCCCCGTACCCCACCGACTCTCCCGCCGCCACCTCACGGACCTGCACGACGGTCGCTTCCAGGGTGGCGACCGGCTGAAACGGATTGGACTCGTTCAACCAGGGATTCCCGCCGTAGAGTCCGATGCCGGGGCGCGCCAGGTCGCCGTGGTAGCGCTCTTCGAGCAGGCTGCCGGCGGAGTTGCCGATGCTCGTGGCAATGCCCGGAAACCGCTCCGTGACTCCGGCGAACCGCTGCAACTGGCATTCATTCATTGGGTGCGCCGGATCGTCGGCGCAGGCGAGATGGGTCATGAGCAGCGACACCCGGAAACCTTCGAAAGCCGACACCGGGACATCCACCGGAAACCCCAGCCGATTCATTCCCGTGTCGACATGCACGGCAATGTCCCGATCGCGGAACGGCGCCCAGGCCGCCAACTGCCTTTCGTGGTTGACCACCGGAACCACCCCCGCCCCCGCGAGCGGCCGTGCCGTCTCCGGCGCCACACCGTCCAGCACATATACGACCCCGTTCTGCAACACCTTGCGCAGTGCCAGCCCCTCCGCGGCGGTGGCCACGAAGAAGTGCCCGCAGCCGAGCCGCTCGAATACCGCCGCGGTCTCCTCCGCTCCGAGCCCGTAACCGTCCGCCTTGACGACGGCACCGCAGGCACCCGCCACCGCAGCGCGGTAACGCCGGTAATTGGCCGCGAGGGCATCGCGGTTGACACGCAGGCGGGCAGGCATCGGAAGTCCTCCGGGTGCAGCGACGGTCAGTCCTTTTCTGGACAGCGTACCGTTGTCAGAACCAATCGCAAACATCTGGCCAGCGCGTTCGCAGGGTCGGATGCGATGCCAGAATCCAGGCCGACGGACTGGTTCCGTTCAGGTGCTGAGTATGCCTGTTATTTCGCCCGTTACATCGTCGAGATCGATGTCCAGGGCATTGGGATGGGATGGCAGGCCCGGGAGCGTGTTGATGTCACCGGCAAGCGTGACGATCTGCTGCGCGCCGGCCTGCACCCGCAGTTCGCGAATGGGCAGGGTATGACCGGTCGGAACGTTCAGCAGTTCCGGCTTGGCCGAAACGGAGAGGTGGGTTTTCGCCATGCACACCGGAAAGTTCCACCCGAGCCGGGCAAAGCGTTCCGCCGTGTCCCGGGTTCTCGGGCCCCATTCGACGATGTCCGCCTGGTAGATGTCTGCCGCCAGGCGTTCCACCTTGGCCTGCAGCGATTCGTTGTCGGAATAGAGCAGTTTGACATCCGCTTCGCCGTTGTGAGCAACCTCCCAGCAGGCCTCGGCCAGGTCGGTCATGCCGGCACTGCCGGCGGCGAAGCCGTTCGCCTCCGCGACCGCCACGGCGCCCGCCTCCTCGGCGGCCCGGCGGGCGGCCCGGATTTCTTCGGTGCTGTCCGAGGCGAAGCGGTTGATCGCCACCACGGCCGGCAGGCCGTACATGTTCACGATGCGAATCGCATTGGCCAGATTGAGGGCGCCCCTCTGCACGGCGCTGACGTTGCGCCGGCCCAGCTCACGCCGCTTGACGCCACCGTGCCACTTGAGCCCTCGAATGGTGGCGACCACAACCGCGGCCGACGGTGCCGGCCCGCCCTGGCGAATCTTGATGTCCATGAATTTCTCGAAGCCGAGATCCGCGCCGAATCCCGCCTCCGTTACCGTGACGTCCGCCGTGTTTACGGCGAGGCGATCCGCCAGTATCGAACTGCAGCCGTGCGCGATGTTGCCGAACGGACCCATGTGCACGATCGCAGGCTGTCCTTCGGCGGTCTGCGCCAGGTTGGGTTTGAGCGCATCGCGCAGCAGCGCCATCAGGGAGCCGATGCCGCCGATGTCCCGCGCCCGTACCGGTTCCCGATCCTTCGTCCAACCGAGCACGATGTCGCCGAGACGCCGGCGGAGGTCCGCATAGCCGGAAGCCAGCGCCAGGATCGCCATGATCTCGGAGGCCGCGGAAATGTCGAATCGCGCCTCCCGCATCGGCCCGTTGACCCGGCCGCCGACACCGGTGACGATCTGGCGCAACGAGCGGTCTTCCGCATCCGTGACCCGGCGCCAGGTGATGCCCCCGGCTTCCAGGCCTTGCACCGTCTTGCGGTGCGCCGCGTTGTCCGCCATGGCCGCCAGCAGGTTGTGCGCCGACTCGACGGCGTGAAAGTCGCCGGTGAAATGCAGGTTGATCTCTTCGGCCGGCTGCACCGTCGCACGCCCGCCTCCGGTACCGCCGCCCTTGTGGCCGAACACCGGGCCGAGGGACGGCTGCCGGATGGTCAGCGCGACGCTCTTGCCAAGGCGTCCCAATCCCTGGGTAAGCCCGACAGCGACCGTGGATTTGCCTTCCCCGGCCGGCGTGGGCGTGATGGCGGTCACCACCACGAGCCGCCCCGGTACCTGGCGCCTTGGAACGGCATCTACTGGGACCTTGGCCTTGACGGAGCCGTAAAGCTCGACGTCCCCGGATCCAAGCCCAAGTTCCGATGCCACTTCGGCTATCGGGCGCAGCGATTTTACGACCATGGTCAATCTCTCCACATTGCCGGGCGCTCCCGGCGCGGCGGTCGCACAGGGAACACTTCTCGCGGTCCGGAAGTCAAACAGGGGACACAAGCCTTCAATTGAGAGGTCGCGTGTAGTAAATATGCTGTCGCATTCCGCTATTGCTGCGGTGTAGTGGAGAGAGTGAAATGCCGGAAGGGCGACCGTACCGCTACGGTTTTCTGTTAACCCCGGACTTTACGCTGATTGCGTTCTCTTCGGCGGTTGAGGTTTTGCGCATGGCGAACTTGACTTCGCAGCAGGAACTGTACCGGTGGTCGGTGCTGTCGCTGGACGACAGGCCGGTTGCCTCCAGCGCATCGTTCGAGATTCAGCCCAACCTGCCCTTCGCCCATGCCCGGGAACTCGACGCGCTATTCGTCTGTGCGGGCGTCAACGTCAGGAAGAACTGGGACGCCCGGCTCGGCACCGAACTGCGGCGCCTGGCCGCCGCCAACATGCCTCTCGGCGCGCTCTGTACCGCCTCTTACCTGCTCGCGAAGGCCGGCGTGCTCGACGACCACCGCTGCACCGTGCACTGGGAATACATCGCCAGCATGCGCGAGGAATTTCCGCGGCTCACCGTCAAGGACGACATCTTCGAGATCGACCGCAAGCGCTACACCTGCGCCGGCGGAACGGCGCCCCTCGACCTGATGCTCTATCTCGTTTCCCGCGACTACGGCCGCGATGTGGCATTCGACATCTCGGAGGAGTTCACGGTCGAGCGCATCCGCGACCTGGGCGAAACCCAGGAAGTGTCGGTGCGCAACCAGTCGCCCGGCGCCCCGGACTACCTCAGCGATGCGGTGCAGCTCATGAAGCACAACGTATCGGAGCGCCTGTTCGTCGAAGAGATCGCCGAGTACCTCAAGGTGTCGACCCGCCAGCTAGAGCGCGCCTTCAAGCGCTATTTCAACACCTCTCCCAGTCAGTACTACCTGCGGGTGCGGCTGAATGCGGCGCGCAATCTGCTGCGCCACTCGAGCATGACGGTGCGCGCCATCGCCATCGAGACCGGCTTCAAATCGCTGCAGCACTTCAGCAAGTGCTATTTCGATCATTTCAAGGTGCGGCCTACCCAGGAGCGGGGCAGATGAACCGCCCGGGGCGGTCAGGGAGAGCGTGAAAATGGCAAGACGATCCGGCGGGCGGCGGGCACGCAAGGCACAGCGGAGCGCTCCCCTTGCCGATGCGGTCAAGCCCGTTCACCCCGGGGAATCCGGCGGGCAGTTCAAGCCGTTCTCCGAGAGCGATGTCGCTGCCGTCACCGAGAACATCTTCCGCATACTCGAAGAGGTCGGTTTCGCCGACGCGACGCCCCACTGCATCGAGACCTGCACCGCCGCCGGAGCCGAGTTCGGTGACGATGGCCGCCTGCGCATGCCCCGCGCAACGGTCGAGAAAGCCATGCAACAGGCGCCGCGCAACCTCGTCCTGCACGGGCAGGATCCGCGACACGACCTGCAGTTGAGCGGCAGCAAGGTGCATTTCGCGACCGCCGGCGCGGCCGTCATGATCGCCGACCCGGAAGACGGCAGCTATCGGGAATCCACCGCCCAGGATCTCTACGACATGGCGCGGATCGTCGATACCTGCGAGCACATCCACATGTTCCAGCGCATGTGTGTGATGCGCGACATCACCGACAACTACGCACTGGACCTGAACACGGCCTATTGCGCCGTGTCCGGCACCGTCAAGCACGTGGGGTCGAGCTGGGTGCACTCCAGTCACGTGGAGAAAACCCTCGACATGCTGCACGTCATCGCCGGGGGTGAGGCGCAGTGGCGGGCGCGGCCGTTCGTGAGCCAGTCGAACTGCTTGGTGGTACCGCCAATGAAATTCGCGGTGGATGCCCTCGAATGCCTGCGGGTGGCCGTCGAGGGCGGCATGCCGGTGCTGCTGCTCTCCGCAGGCCAGGCCGGCGCGACCACCCCGGCTTGCCTGGCTGGCGCCGTCTCCCAGGCTTGGGCCGAGTGCCTCGGCGGCCTCGTCTACGTGAACGCGATCAGGCCGGGAGCCCCGGCGATCCTCGGGGCCTGGCCCTTCGTCTCCGACCTGAGAACCGGCGCCATGAGCGGCGGCTCGCCGGAACAGGGGCTCTTGTCCGCCGCCTGCGCGCAGATGGGCATCGTTTTCGATCTCCCGTTCGGCACCGCCTGTGGGATGACGGACTCGAAACTGCCGGATTTCCAGGCGGGCGCCGAGCGGGCATCCACCCTTCAGGCGGCGGCGCTGTCCGGCGCCAACATCATCTACGAGGCCGCGGGCATGTACGCGAGCCTGCTCGGGGCCTGCCCCGAGAGCCTGCTGCTCGACAACGACGTGCTCGGCGCCGCCATGCGCGTGACCCGGGGCATCGAGGTGACGCCGGAGACGCTGAGTTTCGATGAGATCAAGGAAGTCTGCACCGGCGGCGAGGGCCACTATCTGGGGTCCGGCCACACCCTCGAGGTCATGCAGAGTGAATACATCTACCCGGAGTTCAGCGACCGCACGAGCCCGACGGTGTGGGAAGAGAACGGCAAACCCGACCCGTTGCGGGAAGCAATCCGTAGAAAGAGCGTCATTCTGGACAGCCACTACCCGAGGCACATCAGCGATGCGACGGACGACCTGATCCGTTCGCAGTTTCCGATCTTCCTTCCCCGTGAATCGATGGGCAGAGGATAAGTACCCATGAATCAAGCCGTTACCGAAGACCAGCAATACGACGACGATATCGATCTTGCCGCCCTGCCCGACGACGAACTGGTCGAGCAGATGCACGACGACCTGTACGACGGGCTCAAGGAAGAGATCGTCGAGGGCACCGAGATACTGCTCGAGCGTGGCTGGCCCGCCGACAAGGTTCTGCAGACCGCGCTGGTCGATGGCATGACCATCGTCGGCATCGACTTTCGCGACGGCATCCTGTTCGTGCCCGAGGTGCTGTTGGCCGCCAACGCCATGAAGGGGGGCATGGCCGTGCTGCGTCCCCTCCTTGCGGAAACCGGCGCCAAGCCCATCGGCAAGATGGTGATCGGCACCGTCAAGGGCGACATCCACGACATCGGCAAGAACCTGGTGAGCATGATGATGGAGGGCGCCGGGTTCGAGGTGATCAACATCGGCATCAACAACCCGGTGGAGAACTTTCTTGAGGCCATCGAGGAGCACATGCCGGACATTCTCGGCATGTCGGCCCTGCTCACCACTACCATGCCCTACATGAAGGTGGTCATCGATACACTGGTGGAAAAAGGCATCCGCGACGAACTGATCGTGCTGGTGGGCGGCGCGCCGCTCAACGAGGAGTTCGGCGAGGCCATCGGCGCCGATGCCTACTGCCGGGATGCGGCCGTCGCCGTGGAAACCGCCAAGGCACTGATCGCCGAAAAGCGCATGGCCGATGGCTGACACGATTTTGAGCAAATCGCCGGTTCACACGCTCTCGATCGTCATATAGTCTTTAACCACTTTGTTCGCGCATCAGGTTGTCGCGTGAGTCAATTTCGTACCTTCACACCACATTCCCGTCGTGTTTGGGAATCGCCGCGTTAGGCCATGTCTCCGGAGATCTGGACAATCGTCGGTGTGGGTGTCGCCATTGCAGGCCTGACGCTGAACAGCGTGCGCCTGCTGCGAACAGACTTGTCGGCCCACATTGAGCGCCTCGATGCGCGCATGGACCGCTACGACGAGCGCATGGACCGCTTCGACGAGCGCATGGACCGCCTCGACAAGCGCATGGACCGCCTCGACGAGCGCATGGACCGCGACAAGCAGGACCTGCACGAGAGAATCAGCCGCATCGAGAGCGGCCAGGGCGAGTTGCGTGAACGCATGGCCCATCTGGAGGGCTTGCTGGACGGCCTCCGTGAGGCCATAACCCGCACCCAGGCCACCCGACCGGCCGCAAGTAGTTGACTGTGCCATACCGCACGCCCGACGAGACTGCGGCGCCCCGTGCGAACTTGTTTGCTTCGAAAATCTGATCCGCAGACAGGTATTCGGTCAGCAGCGGATACGGCGGTTTCCCGGGTCGTACATGGGCCGTAGCGACGCCTCCGCCGGAACGCGCTCACCGGCCACCTCAATCTCGAATTCGCCCGCATCAATCCCGGACAGGCCGGTCGTGCCGAGCCCTTCCACATAGCCGAGGCCGACACCGCCGCCGAGGGTATGGCCGTAGTTGCCGGACCGGATGTAGCCGGCGATTTCGTCCCGGTGCCAGATGGGTTCGTTGTGGTAGAGCAGTGGCTCGGGGTCGAGGAGCCTGAACTGCACCAGGCGCCGGGCCACCGCGTTTTCCTTCTGCCGGAGAAGCGCTTCCCGGCCGATGAAGCCACCGGGCTTGTCGAACTTGAGGGTGAATCCGAGGCCCGCTTCCAGGGGTGAGTCCTCGTCGGTGATGTCGTGGCCCCAGTGGCGGTAGGCTTTTTCGATGCGAAGCGAGTCCAGTGCATGATAGCCGGCGTGGACGAGGCCAAAAGCCTCGCCGGCAGCCAGGATCTGCTCGTAGACACCCACCGTGAACTCGGTGGGGATATAGAGTTCCCAGCCGAGTTCTCCGACGTAGGTAATGCGCGACGCCCGAACGAACCCGTAACCCAGTTCCATTTCCCGGCTGGTCGCAAACCGGAAGGCCTCGTTGGACAGGTCAGCCGGCGTCAGCGATTGAAGCAGTTCCCGGGAACGCGGCCCCATCAGGGAAATCACGCCCATTGCCGAGGTCACGTTGGTAAGCACGCAACTCGCATCTCCGGGTATGTGCGCCTCGAGCCAGTGAAAATCCCGCACCTCGGTGGCAGCGGCGGTGACGACCAGGAAACTGTCGACGCCAAGGCGAGTTACCGTGAGATCCGCCTCGATGCCGCCACGCTCGTTCAGCCACTGCGTATAGACGATACGGCCGGGGCGCACGTCGATGTCGTTGGTGCAGACCCGGTTGAGCACCCTGGCGGCGTCCGTGCCTTCCAGGCGGAACTTGGCGAAGGACGACTGATCGAACAGGCCGACGTTCTCGCGCACCGCCCGATGCTCGGCGGCCGAGAAGCCGAACCAGTTCTGGCGCCCGTAGCTGTACTCATAGCTGGCCGGCACACCCTCGGGCGCGTACCAGTTCGGCCGCTCCCAGCCCGCAACCTCGCCGTGACAGGCGCCGGCCGCCCGCAGGCGGTCGTGCAGCGGCGACCGGCGCACACCGCGCGCGGTGTCGAACTGACGGTAGGGGTAGTGGGTGGCGTAGAGCAGGCCCAGGCTTTCGGATACGCGTTCGCGCAGGTACCTGCGGTTGCGCTGGAACGGCATGTTCCGGCGCACGTCCACCTCCCAGAGATCGGCCGGCGGGTGCCCGTCCCGGATCCACTCGGAGACGACCTTGCCGATCCCGCCCGCAGACTGCAGGCCTATGGAATTCAGGCCCGCCGCGACGAAGCAGTTGGCGTACCCGGGCGCCTGGCCGATGTGATAGCGCACATCGGGGGTGAAGCTCTCCGGGCCGCAGAAGAACTTCTGTATGCCGGCGCGCTCCAGCGCCGGCATGCGCGCCATGGCGCCGTGCAGGATGGGTTCGAAATGGTCGAAACTGCCGGCGATCTCGTCGAAGGAGAAGTCCTCCGGAATGCCGTCGGCGCCCCACGGCCGGGCGTTGGGCTCGAAGGCGCCGACGAGCAGCTTGCCTGCATCGTACTTGTAGTAGGTGCAGGCATCGTAGTCCCGTATGACGGGCAGGCTTGCATCGAGCCCCTCCACGGATTCGAACAGGGCATAGTAGTGCTCGCAGGCATGCAGTGGGACGTTGACGCCGATGGATGCGGCCAGGTCGCGGGTCCACATGCCGGTGCAGATCACCAGGCTACCGGTATCGATTTCGCCTTGCTCCGTCGTGACGCCGTCTACCCGCCCGGATGCGGTACGGATGGCAGTCACCGGCGCGTTCTCGACAATCCGGGCGCCGGCCGCACGGGCGCCCTTGGCCAGAGCCTGGGTGATGTCCACGGCGTTCGCGTAGCCATCGGTGGGGATGTGAATGCCGCCGATCACGTCGCTGGTGTTGAGCAGCGGTATGCGTTCCCCAATCGCTTGCGGTGTCACCACGTCAACCTGCAAGCCGAACACCTTGGCCATGGAGGCGCTGCGCTTGAGTTCCTCGAAACGCTCCGGGTCGGTGGCGATGGAATAAGAACCGCAGCGCCGGTATCCCGTTGCCTGCCCGGTTTCTTCTTCGAGGGCATCGTACAACTCGCGGGTATAGCGGGCGAGGTTGGTCATGTTGATCGACGGGCGAAGCTGGCCGATCAGCCCGGCTGCGTGCCAGGTGGTGCCGGAGGTGATCTGCCGGCGCTCGAGCAGGAGCACGTCGAACTGCCCCGAGCGCGCGAGGTGATAGGCGATCGAGCAGCCGATCACGCCACCGCCGATGACGATCACGTCCGCGCGGCGCGGCAACTCAGGCATCCGGGTTTCCTACTCGCATGGAAAAATCTCAAGCTATTGATTTTAAGAGATTTAATTTATGGAAGTCGATGTGCCAAACGATTCCTTCGATCGGGCACCGGTTGTCAGGCCCGCAACTTCTTGTTGGCGGGATCGTACGCCGGTTCGCCGAGGATTCTTGCCCTGTGGCGCTTGCCAAGGAGAGCGATCTCCAGTTCTCCGCCAGGGTCGGCCAGCCGGGGATGCACATAACCGAACCCGAGGCTCTTTTCGACGGCATGGCCGTACGCGCCGGAGGTGGTGACCCCGGCATAGCCGTCGCCGTCGAATAGCGGCTCGCCGCCGCGCACGTCGGAGTCTTCGGCATTGACCTCGAAGTAGATGAGTTGCAGCGTGCGATTTTCCTGGTCGAGGGTTGCCTGCCGGCCGACGAAATCGTTTTTCCGGAACTTGATGAAGCGTTCCATGGCGGCATCGATCATCGTTACCTCGTTGGTCAATTCGGCGCCCCAGCTCCGGTAGGCTTTCTCCATTCTCAGGCTGTTGACGGCGTACAGGCCGAAATCGGCGAGACCGAATTCCGCGCCCGATTCTTGCAGCGCATCGTACAGTGTCTCCATGTCTTCCATGGCCGGGTGCAGTTCCCAGCCCAGCTCACCTACGTAGTTGACCCGCAGTGCCCGCACCGGTATGCCGGCGATCGCGATCTCCCTGCCGCTCAACCAGCGGAACGAGCCGGTGTCGAGTGGCGTGTCGGTGAGCCGGGCGAGAATGTCCCGGGAGCGCGGGCCCGCCAGCACCAGCACGCCGCGCCGGTCCGTGACGTTGGCTACCTCGACGCGCTCGTCCCCGTGCCGTGCCTGGAGCAGGCGGTCGAGATCGCGCACTTCGGCGCCTGCCGCGGACAGCACGTAGAAGCGGTCGTCGGCCAGGTGGGTCACGGTCAGTTCACCGCCGATACGTCCGCCCTGGGAGAGGTGATGTGCGAGCACGACGCCGCCATTGGACGGCATTCGGTTGGCGCAGATCCTGTTCAGGAACAACCCTGCGTCGGGGCCGGTCACGTCGTACTTGGCAAATCCCGACAGGTCGAGGACCCCGGCCCGTTCGCGCACTGCAAGGCACTCTTTTCGAACCAGGTCGAAAACATTGTTGCGGCGGTAGCTGTAGTCTTCCTCGCGTCCGTCGGTCGAGAACCACTTGGGCCGCTCCCAGCCGAACGTCTCGGTGTAGACGCATCCGCGCTCCAGCAGTTTCCCGTACAGCGGACTCGTGCGCCGCTGCCGCGCTGCCGGCAGTTCCTCGCCCGGCAGCGGGGTGAAATAAGTCATGCCGTAGTCCTGCCGGCCTTTCGCCTTCATGTAGCTGTCGTCGGCGAAGACGCCAAAACGGCGCGGGTCGAAGCCCGTCATGTTGATCTCGGCATCGCCGTGCAGCATCCACTGGGCGAGATACTTGCCGCAGCCCGCCCCCTGGGCGATGCCGAAAGAAGAACCGCAACAGAACCAGAAGTTCTTCAGTCCCCCCACCGGGCCGAGCAATGGCGGCCCGTCCGCGCAATGGGGAATCGCGCCGTTCACGATCCGGCGGATGCCGGCCGGCTCGAAGATCGGCATGCGCTCCATCGCCCGTTCGAGCCAGGGCATCAGCCGCTCGAGGTTTTCGGTGAACAGTTCGCTGTCGGATTCCCAATCGGGCAGCCCGTCGGGCGGCCAGGCTTCCGCGAGACCGTCGTGCTCGTAGATGCCGATCAGGCCGGACCGCTGTTCCTGGCGCAGGTAGGCCGAGGCCCAAGGGTCGCGGATAACCGGAATTTCCGTTTCCCGCTCCGCGAATTCCGGAACCGGGCCGGAAACCAGGTAGTGATGCTGGATGTTGCAGATCGGGGCGTCGGCCCCCACCATCCGCGCCACCTGCCTGGCGTAGCAGCCCGCCGCATTGACCACGTGTTCGGCGATCACCCGGCCCTGTTCGGTGACCACTTCCCACTCCCCCGACGGCAATGCCCTTATGTCCGTCACGCGGTTGTGACGGATGATGCGGGCACCCATGTCCCGGGCACCCCGCGCCATGGCGTTGCACAGGCCCGCCGGGTCGGCGTGGCCATCGTCCGGCGTCCACGCGCCGGCCAGCACGCCGTCCGTGTTCACGAACGGGTTGAGTTCCCTGATTTTCTCCACGTCAATGATTTCCATGGGGAAACCGACGCTCTGCGCGATACCGCGCACGTATTCGAACCAGTCGAGGTCCCGTTGGGTCAGGGCAAAACGGACACTGCCGGAGGTATGCCAGCTCACGAACTGGCCGGTGATCTCCTCCAGGCGCTTGTACAGGGAAACGCTGTAGTCGTGGATCTTGGCCAGATTGTAGTTGCCGACCAGGTGGGGACACTGGCCCGCCGCATGCCACGTCGAACCGGAGGTGAGTTCCCCCTTCTCGATCAGCAGAGCGTCACGGCATCCTTCTTCCGCCAGGTGATACAGCAACCCGGCGCCCATGATGCCGCCGCCCACGATCACGATCCTGGCTTGATTTTCCATGGCGCCCTCCGTGATTCGCCGCCGTCGGCGCATCGGGGCCAAGACACCTCGATTCGTCGATACCGGCGAAAAATCGATGCTTGGCGATACGGTCAAACGCCGCAATCGGCCGGATTTTTCAATGTCGAGAATAGTTCGCTGCATGTCGCATATTGGCAAACGAACGGGGAATTGCCACGCCGGACGACATCTATCTGACTTATACTGTTGAGCGACCTGGAGATGTCAATTCGAGGGGAATTCGTCATGTGGGAACGTAAGAAACTCAGCCTTGCCATATCCGCCGCACTGGCCACTGCAGCTACCGGCGCTTCCGGCGTCGCCCTCGCCGAAGGGGAAGCCCGCGGCATCGAAGAGGTAATCGTCACGGCAACCAAGCGCGCCGAGTCCACCCAGGACATCGCCGTATCGGTTTCGGCCCTGCAGGGCGATGCCCTCGATGAGCTGAGAATCAGCAACTTCGACGATTACATAAAACACCTGCCCAACGTGGTGATGATGGGCGTGGGCCCCGGCCAGAGCGAGATCTATATCCGCGGGGCGGCCACCGAACAGTCGAAGAACACCATCGCCAGCATCCAGGGCTCCTCTCCGGCCACCGCTCTTTACCTCGACGAAATGCCCGTTTCCTTCGGCGGCCGCAACCTCGACATATATGCCGCCGACCTGAACCGCATCGAGGTGCTACCCGGCCCCCAGGGTACCCTGTTCGGCTCCAGTTCCCAGTCCGGCACCGTGCGCCTGATTTCCAACAGGCCCGACCCGACGCGCTTCGAGGCCGGCGTCAAGCTAGGCGCCATGACCACCAAGGGCGGCGACGTCAGCAACTCCCAGGAAGCCTTCTTCAACGTGCCCCTGTCGGACCGGGCGGCGTTGCGCGTCGTCGGCTATCGGGACAACCAGGCCGGCTGGATCGACAACATCCCGAACGACCCGGCCAACGGCGGATTCTCCCCCAGCGTCGACCTGCTCAACCGCAACGACATTTCGGCCGCGCCGATCAACCCGGCGAGCACCTTCGAGGCCGCGGACAACAGCCACCTGGTCGAGGACGACTTCAACGATGCCGACTATCTCGGCGGCCGCATCAGCCTCCTCTACGACATCAACGACGACTGGAGCCTGACTGTCGGACACCTCCAGCAGTCCCTGGAGACCGACGGCGTCTTCGCCTACGACCCCAATCTCGACGGCAAGAGCAGCGTCAACCGGTTCACCATGGACAGCACCGAAGACGAGTTCGGGCTGAGCACGCTGACGGTCAACGGCCGCGCGGGCATGCTCGACATGATCTACGCCGTGGGCTACCTCGACCGCGACGTGGAGGCCTACGTCGATTATTCCGACTACACCAACGGCGGCGGTTACCAGACGTATTACCTCTGCCCCGGCTATGCCGACGACGGCAGTTGGGCGAGAAGCGGCATGGCGAGTCCCCCCGTCATGTGTCACGACCCGGAAGCGCAGTACGCGGAGACCACCAGCAACAAGCGAATGGTCCACGAGTTCCGCATCTCCACCCCGCAGGAACATCGCGCGAGAGTCACCGCGGGCGTGTATTACGACGACCAGAAAACCGAGGGCGTGGCTGCCTTCGAGGATGCGGCCACCCGCGACGACGGCGACGGCGCCTGGCCGGCGCTCGCCATGATCGGCGACCAGGGGGAAGGCACCAACGCTGGCCTTGAGCCCTTCAATCCACGGGTCAGCTTTGTCAACGACTACACCCGCAAGGTGGATCAGATTGCGGTTTTCGGGCACCTGGAGTTCGATCTGACGGACAACGTCACGGCGAGCTTCGGCGCCCGCTGGTACGACTTGGATTTCGACTTCAAGGGGGCCAGCAGCTTCTCGTTCGGATGCAAGTACGGCACCGACGGCTGCGATTCAAGTGTCGCGCGGGGCGGCTTCGACGCCACCAGCCGCACTTCCGGCAACAACGTCACGGAACGGCTCCGAGCATTGGGCGTAGGCACCCTGGAGGCGCTCATGGCGGCCGGCACCGGCGATTGCCGTCCCGAGGTGCGCGACACCAGCGCTTGCCGCGGCGGGACGTTCAGCCGCGGCATGAACTTCGCCGACGCGGAAGGCGCCTATGCGGACATCCAGAGCGGTGCGTTGAACGTCGACGACCTGAACGACGACGGTGTGCTGAACGAGTCCGATGTCATCGTCCGCGCATCCCTCGACTGGCGCGTCAACGACAGCGTGATGCTGTTCGCCACCTACGGTCAGGGTTTCCGCCACGGGGTCACCAACCGCAACGCCGGCAAGGCCGCCAACAATCCCCGCGGGCTGCCGGTCTACGCCGGTTACCGGGTGCCGGCGATTGCGCTTACCGACGAGATGGACAACTGGGAACTGGGCATGAAGGGCGACTTCGCCGACAACACCCTGCGGCTCAACGCCACGGCCTTTTTCTCGGAGATATCCGATCTTCAGGTATCCCGGTTCGACCCGGCCAACGTGGCATTCCTGGTGTTCATCGAGAACGTCGGCGATGCGGAAATCATCGGTTTCGACGCCGATTTCACCTGGCTGCCGACTCCGAACCTGACCATCTCCGGCGCCATCAGCATCATCGACAGCGAGATCACCCGCATCAATCCGCAATTGGTCGACATCTCCGTGCCCGAGGGCAGCGAGTTGCCGTTCAGCCCGGACTTTTCGGGCAGCCTGCGCGCCCGCTACGATTTCCACGGCGCCTTCGACGGTCAGACCAACGCCTATGTGAGCGCCAGCATGAGCTATTCCGGCAGCAGCAAGTCGGGCATCGCCGGCAGCGCCTTCTTCGTCGAGGACACGCTCAAGCGCAGCCACGGCGGCAGGGGTTCCGGGCTCTCGATCTCAAACGAAGGCGGGCTGTTCGCCGGCGGCAATTGCGGCACCTACGATGCCCCGAGCTTCTGCCCGAACGGTCGCTACGTTCAGGACAGCTATGTGTTCCTGGACCTGGCGTTCGGTGTCGAGAGAGACAACTGGAGCGCGGAACTGTTCGTGGACAACGTCGCCGACAAGCGGGCGGAACTGCACGTCGATACGCTGCAGTACGTTCCCAAGGTCGTGACCAACCGGCCGCGCAGCATCGGCTTGCGCGTCTCTTACGACTTCGACGGATAAACCGGGCCGAAAAACGGTTTCGCAATCGTCATGCAAAGGGGCAGGCCGGTTGGCCTGTCCTTTTTTCCGTTCGCACATCGAGCCATTCCAGAACTTTCTGTCCCGGAGCAGATCGCCCGATGCGTCATGGTCGCACCCGTCAACCCTGTACTTCCCGGTTGAGGCTCCGCCCCGGTCGCCCTTGACGAAGAGGCGTTCCGCCCCGGTGGTATCATCCGACAGCTTCCGCACCTGACCCCGGCCGATGCAATCAGACCCTGCCAGCGCCGCGCATTCGACACCACGAACCGACAGCGCCGCCGAACGGCTCGACCGTGCCAGGGACTTGATCCGGTCCGCGAAGCTTGGGGAGGCGATTTCGCTGGCCAGAGATCTGCTCGATTCGCAACTCGAGGACCGGGAGCGCGCCGAGGCATTGTATTTGCTCGCCGTGGCGCAACGCTTCGGCAACCGTCCGCGGGAGGCCCTGGCGACCCTGCAGATCCTGCATGGCGAAAACCAGGGGCACGCCCGTGCCTGGCAGGAACGGGGGCATGTCTGTCGAGCCCAGGGCTGGCATGAAGAAGCTATCACGGCGTACGGCCGCGCCGTGGAAAGGAACCCGGCGCTGGCCGCAAGCTGGCGTGCGCTTGCCGAACTCCACGAACACAAGGGTGATGCGGAGGGCGCCCGTTGGGCACGGGAGCGGCTGGAGCATCTGAGTGGGCTGCCGCCGGAATTGGTCAACGTCACCGACCTGATCCACGAAAACAAGCTCTACAAGGCCGAACGGCTCTGCAGGAAGTTTCTCGAAGGCAACCGGCGCCATGTCGAGGGCATGCGCCTCCTTGCGGATATCGGTATCAGGCTCAAGATCTACGACGATGCAGAGTTTCTGCTCGAGAGCTGTGTGGAGTTCGCGCCGGACCACATTCAGGCACGCATCGACTACGCCAACCTGCTGATCAGGAAGACCAAGTTCGAAAAGGCCAACGAGCAGGCGCGGCGCCTCTTGGAAATGCAACCGGACAATGGCCGATTCAGGACCACGCTGGCCACCACCCTGGTGGGGCTCGGACGGTTCGACGAGGGCATCGCGCTGTACCGGGAGCTGCTGGCGACCGACCCGGGGCGCAGCGAACTGCATCTGCTGACCGGCCATGCCCAGAAAACCGTGGGCGCATTCGATGACGCGGTAGAGTCCTACCGTGAGGCCTACCGCCGCCGGCCGGATTTCGGCGACGCTTTCTGGAGCCTGGCCAACACCAAGACCTACCGGTTCAGCGACCGGGAGATCAGCCACATCAAGCGCTACGAGCAGTCACCGCAAACCGCGGGCGAAGACCGAGTCCACCTGTGCTTCGCCGCCGGCAAGGCCTTCGAAGACCGGGCCGACTACGATGCCTCGTTTCAATTCTACGAACGCGGCAACGCGCTCAAGAGAGTCGAGACCGGCTACAAGCCGGAGACCATCGAAGACCGGGTGGAAGCCCAGATTGAAATCTGCACTCCAGAACTGTTCGAGCGCCGGCGGGGCGTCGGCTTCGGCTGCCGCGACCCGATCTTCATCGTCGGGCTGCCCCGCGCCGGCTCCACCCTCCTTGAGCAGATTCTCGCTTCCCACAGCCAGGTGGACGGCACCATGGAACTGCACAACATCCTCGCCCTCGCCCAGCGGCTCAGGGGTCGTGCGGCGGAAAAGACCTCGAGGTATCCCGAAATCCTCCACGACCTCGACGACGACTATTTCCGGCGCTTCGGGGAGCAGTACATCGCCGACACCCGGGCCTACCGTGGCTCAGCCCCGCTCTTCATCGACAAGATGCCCAACAACTTCGTGCACATCGGCCTCATCCGGCTCATCCTGCCGAACGCGAAGGTGATCGATGCGCGGCGCAACCCCATGGCCTGCTGTTTCAGTTGCTTCAAGCAGCTCTTCGGCGAAGGGCAGGAGTTCACCTACGGCCTTGAGGAAGTCGGCCGCTACTACCGCGCCTACGTACGCCTCATGGACCATTGGGACAAGGTGCTGCCCGGCTTCGTCCTGCGTGTCATGCACGAAGACGTGGTGGACGGCCTGGAAACCCAGGTACGGCGCATCCTCGAGTTCTGCGACCTTCCCTTCGAGGAAAACTGCATCCGCTTCCACGAGACCGAGCGGAACATCAGGACGCCGAGTTCCGAGCAGGTGCGGCAACCCATCTACCGGGAGGGCATCGACCGGTGGCGCCGGTACGAAACCTACCTGCAGCCCCTCCGCGAAGCCCTGGGGCCGGAGATCCTCGAACGCCATCCTCCCGGCCGGATCGCCTGATCGCCGGTCAGGGATTCACATGAGGGAGATTCATACGCGCTTGCCGCTGTCTGTTCGCGCCGCGACATCATCCCGTCGGCCTCCAGGGATTGCCCGAACCGCTTCGGCGCGAATGTCATGACCGGCATCGCCCCCTCAAAGACCCGATCCCTGTTCGAGCTGTACCGGGCCGGCAACTACGAGGAACTGGCCGGGGAAACGCGCTTGCTGCTCGTCGATCATCCGCGGGAAACGGTTCTGCACACCCTGCTCGGCGCCGCCTGCCTGGAACTTGGCGATTACGACAAGGCCATCGACAGCTACCGGGCCGCGCTCGGGATCCGGCCCGGGTTCGCAAAGGCCCACAACAGCCTGGGCATCGCCTACCTCCGCTGCGGCCGGTTGGGCGATGCGGCCACCAGCTTCCGGAATGCCGCCGACAACGACCCGGCGTTCGCGGAGCCCCGGTTCAACCTGGGCATCGTCTTCGAAAACCTGCAACGCCTCAAGGATGCGGCCGAACAGTACGAGCGGGCCGCCGCCCTGGATCCGGGCTACGCCAAAGCCTTGACCGCCCTGGCGAAAATCCGCTGGGAACTCGGGGAACATGAACCTGTCGCCGCGCACTACCGGCGGGCGCTGGCCGTCGACCCCGGTTACCTGCCCGCGCACCGGGGGCTGATGCAGTTCCTCCAGCAATCCAACCGCATCGGGGAGTTGCGCAAGGCGGCCGCGAACGCGAGGTCGGCGCTGGGGGCGGGCCATCCTCTGATCCCGTTCCAGGAGGGCCTGCTCGCCGCCGCCGACGGTGACCACCCCACGGCCAAAGCGCTGTTGGAAAGCTGTGAATTCGAAACCGCGGATGCGTCCGGCATGCACGAAGAGAGGATGCGGCTGACCCACCTGACGGGCATCTGCGACAGGCTGGACGATTGCCGCGGCGCGATGCGATACGCCGCTGGCGCCAACCGGTTGTCCAGCGAACTGAGCGCCCGCAAAGGCGTCGAAAAGGCCCGATTTCTTGAATTCGTGGAGAACCGGAAGCGGTATTTCCAACGCGACAACATCCGCCAATGGCGCCCGGATACGAAACGTGCCAAAACGTCGCGGCCCGTTTTCGTCATCGGCTTTCCCAGGTCGGGAACGACGCTGCTCGATACCATGCTTCGCGGTCACCCGCATATCGAGGTTGCCGAAGAGAGCGATGCGGTGCCCACCCTGGTCAACCGGTTGTCCGGAGTGGCCGACGCGAATCTTGGATCGCTCGCCACCCTGTCCCGCAAAGACATCGAAAGCGCCAGGGCCGAGTACTACGAAAGGCTTGCCAGGCATGTCCGGCCTACACGGGAGAACGCCACGATTGTCGATCGATTCGCCCTGAACACCGTCTACGCGGGCGAGATACACCGCGTCTTTCCAGACGCCAGGTTCATTCTCATGCTGCGCCATCCCGCCGACTGCGTGCTGAGCTGTTACCTGCGCACCTTCACCGAAACCTCCGCCAATGCCAGCTTTCATACCCTGGAGGAGGCCGCGTTCCTGTACGACCGGGTTTTCGACCTGTGGGTCCGGTACACCGAGGTCCTGGAACTGGATGCGATCGAGGTGAGATACGAAAACCTGGTCGGAAACGTCGAAGCGACCTGCCGCCCCGTACTGGAGTTCCTCGGGCTGCCGTGGCACCCCGGCATTCTGGATCACGAGCGTACGGCCCGGAACCGCCCGTACATTCGAACCGCCAGCTACGACCAGGTCATCGAACCCATCCATTCGAGGGCGAGCGGACGCTGGCGGCGCTACCGCGAATACCTCGACCCGGTACTGCCCACCCTGGAACCCTGGATCGACCGCTTCGGATACGCGGAAAACGGGAATCCGCACCCTTCCGTGTAGGCGCCGTCGGCCGCAACGCATCCCGCAGCTCCAGGCAATCCGGCATCTCCGGGTTCAGCCCCCGGGGTGCGCTTTTTCGAAACCGCCTTGCGGGGCGAGCGCTGCGTTCAGCACGCGCTGGGAAAACACCGCATTGACTCCGATGTCGTTGCTCGCCGTGGTCAACGCCCGCCGGTTCGGGTGCAGCCGCCCGCGCGTCGCCTCGATCAGTTCACGGTAGCGGGCGATTGCCTCCGGCTGCTGGCCGTGGAGCACCCACAGCTCGCGCCAGTCATGGGCGAAGTCTCTCAACAGTGCGCTGTAGGTGCGCACCAGCGCCGGGTCGTTGGCGGGGTTCCCCGAGAAGTCGGCGATCAGGTCTTCCACCAGGGCCGTGCACTCCCCGGGGGCCATCACCGGCAGGCTCGTGAACCGTTCCAGGCGCAATGCCACCGGCTTGCCGGGTTCGAATGCGACGAAACCAACCGCCGCTTCCAGTGCTGCGGGGTCGGTCGACTCGGCCTCACGGACCAGTTGCCAGAACCGCGAGGAGCCGCACAGGTCGATCACCAGGTGCACACGGTCGTGCGTACCGGCGTTCAGTACCCGGTGCCGGCGCCAGGAGTCGAAAATCCAGCATTCCCCGGCGCCCATGTGCAGCTTCTCCCCACCGCAGTGGAAGATCACTTCGGGGCTTGTCGTTATCGGGATGTGAATGCGCACCCGGCTGAACCAGTGGTAGTTGAAATCCACGTGCAGGCTCACCTCCGCGCCGGCATCGAGCTTCATCAGCCGCGAGCGGGACAGCACCTCCCCGAAACTCGCCATGACCTGCCGCAGGTAGGGGCAACGCTCAAGGTGCGGCGTCGGTTTCTTCTCGCCTTCGAACGAGTCGTTGTCCCCGCCGCCGCTGGAGATCAGTGGAATTGCCGAGTTGCCCCGCATCCTGCTCGGATGCCTCATCCAGCGGGAGTTGCCGAGGCTCCGCACCTCCTCTTCGAGCCGCCGCGTATCGAACCGGAACGGCAGCCGTATGAATGGCCTGGTCAGGCGCACGGAGCCGGTACCGGTGCATGGCGGCCCCGGCGCGAATTCCGGCTGTCGACGCTTCCGCCCGCGCAGAGTTTGCGGCGAGCGAAGAACCCGCGATCGAGCGTCGCGCCGTCACAGACCGTTGTCGATTGCTCGAACACGGCAAGCAGTGTTCTGCCAAGCCCGGGTTTCGTCAAGTCGCGAGTAGACAATGCATGGCCCGACCGGGGTTGTCTTGACAGGGGCAGGCCCGACCGTACTCGATGGGAGCGTAGCGTTTTGTCCGTAGTACCGGACATACCCACTATTTCGTAATTGAATTATCAAAATAACCCCTTAAAATGATAGTTTCATGCTGAATTTTAGGGTATATATTCGGAACCCCAATCATGCACCGCCACCATCTGCACACACTGAAAGACTGGTTGCGCTCGCCGAACCGGAAGCCGCTCATAATCCGCGGCGCCCGCCAGGTCGGCAAGTCCACCCTCGTGGAACTGCTCGCCGGGGACAGCGACGCCGGCGTTGAGCTGTTCTCCGTCAATCTCGAGCGGCACCCGCTACTCGCTCAGGCCTTCAATGACGGCGATCCCCGGGATTCGCTCAACCTGATGCAGGCGCTTCCCGGTTCACAGACATTATCGGATCGAAGCATCCTTTTCCTGGATGAAATCCAGGCCGCTCCCGCAGCTTTGCCAATGCTGCGGTACTTCCGGGAGGACATGCCGGAATTGCCGGTCATCGCTGCCGGGTCGCTCATGGAATTCCTGTTGTCCAGTCATTCGTTTTCGATGCCGGTTGGGAGGATCGAGTACCTGAACATGGGCCCGATGACGTTCACGGAGTTTCTGGCCGGTGTCGGCGAGTCGTCACTCGCAGGCGAGATTGGCGGATTCGAACTGGACACGGTCGGGGCGCAACGGGTATGGCCGCATCCCGTGATTCACAAACGTCTCCTGGAACTCCTGAAGCTGTATCTGTTCATTGGCGGAATGCCCGAAGCGGTTGGCCTGTACGCGGAAACCCGCAACCTGGGCGCGGTGAGCGGCGTTCACAACAGCATCATCGAGACATACCGGGACGACTTCCCGAAGTACGCCGCTCGCCGCGACCTGACGCGGATGCTGGGCGTATTCAACTTCGCCGCCCTGCGCGCCGGGCGGAAGGTGAAATACAGCAACATCTTTCCCGATCAGCAGAGCGCGACACTGCGCCGCGACATTGACATCCTGGCGATGGCCCGCGTGATCACCAGGGTGACGCACAGCCACTGCTCGGGGCTACCCCTGCAGGCAGACCTCAAGCAGAACGTCTTCAAGCTACTGTTCCTGGACGTCGGCCTGATGAACGCGGTGTGCGGGCTGAACTGGGCCACGATTTCAGGCCGGTCTGAGGCGGCCCTGGTGAACGAGGGGGCAATCGCCGAACAGTTCATCGGCCAGCATCTTACCGAACTGATCGCCCAACGCCCCAACCGCGACTTGACGTATTGGTTGCGCGAGGGACGGTCCAACAACGCGGAAGTGGACTATGTCGCGGAATTCGGCGGGCGCATCGTGCCCATCGAGGTCAAGGCGGGTCGCACGGGCACGCTGAAATCACTGCATCAGTTCGCCGCCGAGAAGCGTTCGGGCCTGGCGGTTCGCTTCCACACCGCCGAACCTTCCTTGCAAACGGTCGAAGCCCGCGCGATTGAAGGCGCGCGTGCGGTGCCGGTTCGCTATCGACTGCTGTCGCTGCCGCTCTATCTTGTGGAGCGCCTGCCTGAGATCGTCGAGCGGCTGTAGCGCAGCGTCCATTGCCTGCCGTCAGGGACTTTCGCCGCACTCTGCATCATTGGTTTGCACCGCAATGTCGTTCCGTACTACCGCGCCGCCGGGCCACGGAGACGCTAGACCGCGGCGCTCGGCCGTTTGCCCACCTCGGCGAACCAGCGGGCCAGATTCGGGCAATCGGCCGGAATCCGGATCTCGGCCCGCCCCGCGAAATCGATGGCCACGTAGGCGGTGATGTCGGCGATGGTAAAGGCCTCGCCCGCCAGAAAGCGGTTCGCGGCAAGCTGCAAGTCGAGCTTGGGAAACAGCCGGCCCATGGTCTGCATGCCGCGCTCCACCAGCGCCGGAATCTGCGGCACCCCTCCCGGTACGCCGGGCAGCCCACGGTCTTCGAACATCGGCGCCGAATTGCGCAGCGTCTCGGCGGCCGCGAGATAGCCTTCGAACTCGGCCTGGCGGCTCCACATCTCGACAATTGCCTTGTCCCTGGCGTCGCGGCCCATCAGGGGCGGCTCGGGATGAATCTCCTCAAGGTAACGGCAGATGGCCACCGACTCGCCGAGGCAGGTGCCGTCGTCGAGCACCAGCGTGGGTACCACGCAGTTGGGGTTCACGGCGCGGTACTCGTCGCTGAACTGCTGCCGCTCGCGGGTATTGATCTGTACCGAGGGAATCTCGATTCCCTTCTCGGCGATGAACATGCGCACCCGCCGCGGGCTCGGCGCCAGCGAGAAGTCGTAGAGTTTCATGGTTTCTTCCTCCCTCTTTGGACGCTATCGGTCATGCGCCCGTTTACACAGCCGAATCAAGAGATTATGCGTGGTCGGCGGCGTTTTGTAATCCTTGGGACCCCCTGCCGGTCGGGACGCGCCAGGCCGTCGCCTGAACGGCACCCGCCGTCGCATACCGCGCCCTTGAACCGTGCTATCTTTCGGTGTAGCACGTTGCCCGTTACAGGGTCCGCCGGAGGATGCCCGATGAACACCGATGTCATCATCACCTGCGCGGTCACCGGCGCCGGCGATACCGTCGGCAAGCACCCCGCCATGCCCGTCACGCCGGAGCAGATCGCAGATGCCGCCGTCGATGCGGCCAAGGCCGGGGCGGCGATCGTCCATTGCCATGTGCGCGACCCCGTGACCGGCAAGGGCGCCCGGGACACGGCGCTCTACCGGGAGGTGGTGGCGCGCATCCGCGATTGCGCCACCGACGTGGTGATCAACCTGACGTCCGGAATGGGCGGCGACCTGTTCATCGGGCCGGACGAGATGCCGACGGAATTCGGCGAGGAAACCGACCTGGTCGGCGCATTGGAGCGGATCCCCCATGTCGAGGAACTGTTGCCGGAGATCTGCTCCCTGGACTGCGGTTCGTACAACTTCGGCGAAGGCAGCCTGGTCTATGTTTCCACCCCCGACATGCTGCGCCGGGGCGCGAAACGCATCCAGGAGCTCGGCGTCAAGCCCGAACTGGAGATATTCGATTCGGGCCAGTTGAGTTTCACGCTGAAGATGATCGAAGAGGGCCTGATCGACGACCCGCCCCTCTTTCAGCTCTGTTTCGGCATCCCCTGGGCGGCGCCCGCGGATGTGGGCGTATTCAAGTCCTGGGTGGAGATGCTGCCGGCCGGCGCCAACTTCACCGCTTTCGCGATCAGCCGCAACCAGATGCCCTTCGCGGCCCAGTCGGTGCTGCTCGGCGGCCATGTGCGGGTTGGGCTCGAGGACAATCTTTATTTGCAAAGGGGGGTTTTCGCCACCAATGCGCAACTCGTCGAACGCGCCCGCAACATCGTCGAGTTGATGGGCTGCCGGGTGCTGGGGCCCGATGAGGCGCGCGAGAAATTCGGCCTGGCCGGGCGCGCCTGACCGTCCCGGCTTGAGTCTCCCGTCTGGTCAACCGTCCCCTCCTGTCTGCGGACAAGGTTGCCTGGTGCGTCAGTTTTGCGCCCAGTCGTTGATTTCCCGTTCGGCTGTGGCTTCGCCCCGCTAGGCTTTTTTGCGGCAGTCCGGTGCGCAAACCCATTCGTACCCTCGGCGTCATCGGCACCGGTGTCATCGGCGCCGGCTGGGCGGCCCGGGCACTGGCCAACGGTCTGCACGTGCTTGCCTGGGACCCGGCCGCCGACTGGCAGACCGGGCTGCAGGCTGCGATCGACAATGCCTGGCCCGCCGTGGCCAGCCTCGGCCTTTCCCGGGATGCGGGTCGCGAACGCCTGCGTTTTGCGCAAAGCCTGTCCGATGTCTGCGCCGCCGCCGATTTCATCCAGGAGAGCGCTCCTGAGCGGCTGCCGTTGAAACAGGATCTGCACGCCCGAATCGATTCCGAGGCGGCTGAGGATGTCATCGTTGCATCCAGTACCTCCGGACTCCTGCCCACCGACCTGCAATCCGGTTGCCGGCATCCCGGGCGGCTGGTGGTCGGACACCCGTTCAATCCCGTCTACCTGCTGCCGCTGGTGGAAGTGCTGGGCGGGGAACACACAGCCGCCGCAAGCATAGACGCCGCCATGGCTTTCTACCGGGACCTCGGCATGCACCCGCTGAAGGTACGCACCGAAATCGAGGGGTTTCTCTCCGACCGCCTGCAGGAAGCCCTCTGGCGGGAATTGCTTCACCTGGTGAACGACGACGTGGCGACCACCGAAGAACTCGATGAGGCGATCGTTTACGGCCCCGGGCTGCGCTGGGCCTTCATGGGCACCTGCCTGTCGTTTCACATGGCCGGGGGCGAGGGGGGCATGGCGGATTTCATGAAGCAGTTCGGCCCCGCCCTCAAGCTGCCCTGGACCCGGCTTGAAGCGCCGGAGCTGACCGATGAACTGGTCGGCAAGCTGGCTGACGGAACCCGGCGGCAGGCCGCGGGGCGCAGCGTCGGGGAGCTGGTGCGATTGCGCGACGAATGCCTGGTCGCCATCATGCAGGCGCTCAGGCGATTCGAGATCGGAGCCGGCGGAACGCTGGCCGAAAACGAAGGGCGCCGCTCCGGCGAGGGGTGATCTTTCCCGGAGTGGGGGCAATGCGAACGGGGCGTTGACTCGCCCCCATGCGGCAATGGCCGACGGGTGCGAACTTTGCAAAATTAACCGCGCTGATCCGCGAGCGGGAGGAGCAGTGGATTTCGCTCTGACATCCGAGCAACAGATGGTAGTGGACACCGTACGCGGTTTCGTGGAGCGGGAGCTGTACCCCCTCGAGGAAGAGGTGGAGCGTACCGGCCGGGTACCCGGAGAAGTCGGCGAGGAGATCAAGCGGAAAGTCATCGAGCTGGGTTTCTACGCGCCGAACCTTCCCGAGGAGGTGGGCGGCGGCGGCCTCGATCACCTTACCTTCACCCTGCTGGAACGGGAACTCGGCCGTCCCTCCATGGCGCTAAGCGTATTCTGGGGCCGGCCGTCCGGCATCCTGATGGCCTGCAACGAGGAGCAGCGGCAGCGCTATCTCCTGCCGTCAGCCCGGGGCGAGCGCTTCGATGCGCTGGCCATGACCGAGCCCGCCGCCGGCTCCGACGTGCGCGGAATGCAGTGCTCCGCGCGCCCCGACGGCAGCGACTGGATCATCAACGGCAGCAAGCACTTCATCTCCCACGCGGATCTCGCCGATTTTGTCATCGTCTTCGTCGCCACCGGCGAGGAAGACAGCTCCCGAGGTCCGAAGAAACGCATCACCTGCTTCCTGGTCGACCGGGGAACGCCGGGCTTCGAGATTCGCCCGGGCTACGATTCCGTCTCCCATCGGGGTTACCAGAACTGCATCCTCGACTTCGACGATTGCCGCCTGCCCGCCGCTCAGGTTCTCGGCGAGGTGCATCGGGGATTCAACCTGGCCAACGAGTGGCTGTACGCCACCCGCCTCACCGTGGCCGCCATGTGCGTGGGCCGTGCGCGCCGCGCCTTCGACCTGGCGCTCTCTCATGCCGCTGAAAGACGACAGTTCGGCCAGCCCATCGGCCGCTTCCAGGGCGTCTCCTTCAAGCTCGCCGACATGGTTACCGAGATCGATGCGGCCGACTGGCTCACGCTCGGCGCCGCCTGGCGCCTCGATGCGGGCTTGCCCGCAGACCGGGAAATCGCCTCCGCCAAGCTGTACGCCACGGAGATGCTCGCCCGTGTAACGGATGAAGCCGTCCAGATTCATGGCGGCATGGGGCTCATGAGCGATCTGCCCCTGGCCCGGTTCTGGCGGGATGCGCGGGTGGAACGCATCTGGGACGGCACCTCCGAGATTCAGCGCCACATCATCGGGCGCGACCTGCTGCGGCCGCTGGGCTCGTGAACGATCCCGCAAAGGGGCGACACCCCAAAGTGTCATCCCCCCATGCATCATCCCATGCAGCCGCCGTGCGCATGGGAGAAAGCCGCCCCTGGAGCCGGCGTCTTTCCAGGCTGCTGAGGCCGCGGAGTATCGCCGCCATCGGCGGCCGCAGCGCCGCCGAGGTCGCCAAACAGTGCGAACGGATGGGCTTCGAAGGCGAGATCTGGCCCGTCCATCCGACGCGCAACAGCATCGCAGGACGCCCGGCGTTCCGCTCGGTGGCAGCCCTCCCCGCTTCGCCCGATGCCGCTTTCGTCGGCGTCAACCGGCGTGCCACCGTCGAAACCGTCGCAGAGCTTGCGCGCCTGGGTGCAGGCGGCGCCATCTGCTACGCGTCCGGCTTTCTGGAGAGCGAGGACGGCGGCGGCCTGCAACGCGCGCTGGTGGCCGCGGCGGGCGACATGCCCATCGTCGGGCCGAACTGTTACGGCATGCTCAACTATCTCGACGGTGCGCCCCTGTGGCCGGATCAGCACGGCGGACGTCGACTCGACGCGAAAGAACGCGGCGTCGCCATCGTAACCCAGTCGTCCAACATCGCCGTCAGCCTGACGATGCAGCAGCGGGGCCTGCCGCTCGCCTACGTGGTTACGGCCGGCAACCAGGCTCAGTTGGGGGTCTCGGACCTGGCCGCTGCCATGCTATGTGACGAGCGCGTGAGCGCCCTCGGCCTGCACGTGGAGGGTTTCGACTCGATCCGGGGTTTCGAGGCGCTGGCGGCAATGTCCCGCGCGCGCAGGGCGCCCGTCGTGGTCTTGAAAACCGGCCGCTCGGAACGGGGGCGCACCGCCGCGCTCAGCCACACGGCTTCCCTGGCCGGATCCGATGCCGTCGCCCAGGCGTTTCTCGATCGGTTGGGGTTTGCCCGCGCCTCTAGCATCGGTCAATTGCTGGAGACGCTGAAGTTCCTGCACGTGCACGGCAGTCTCGATGGCTTTCGCCTCGGCGCCCTGTGCTGTTCCGGCGGCGAGGCCGGCGTGGTCGCCGATGCGGTAGAGGAATCCGTATTGACCTGCCCACGACTCCACCCGGACCACGTGGCCGCGGTCGCCACAACCGTGCATCCCCTGGTTTCCGTGGACAATCCGTTCGACTATCACACCTTCGACTGGGGCGACGCGGCAGCGCTGACCGAGACATTCAAGGCATTCGCCCAGGGTGCGTTCGACGCAAGCCTGCTGGTTCTCGACTTTCCCCGCGGCGACCGTTGCTCAGACGATGACTGGTGGGCGTCAGCGAGCGCTTTCGGAGGCGCCATGGCCGCGGCCGGCGGCAAGGGTGCGATCGTGGCGACCATGGCGGAAAACCTGCCCGAGGCAACCGCCGTCAGGCTGTTCGGGCACGGCATCGCGCCGCTGGTCGGCGTGCGCAATGCACTTGCCGCCATCGGCGGTGCCGCCTCGATCGGCGCGGCCTGGAAATCGCCGTTTCCCGATCCTGTGATCGACAGTCGATTCACGCCCATGGAACCCGTGGCGCTGGATGAGGCCGAAGCCAAGGCGCGCCTTTCCGCCTTCGGCGTCGCGGTTCCGGACGGCAGGGCGGCACACAGCGCCGAAGACGCGGTCTCCTTCGCCGAATCCATCGATGGGCCAGTAGCGCTCAAGGCTCTCGGCATCCCGCACAAGACCGACCGGGACGCACTCCGGCTCAACTTGCGCGACCCCGGCAAGATCCGTTGCGCCGCGCAGGAGTTGTTCGCAATTTCTCCACCGGGCACGATCGGAGGCGACGCGCCCCCTGACACAAGTACGGCCCAGGCTTCCCCAACCGACCCCCGCCGAGCCTCGTACGATGAGCCCGCAACCGTCCCGGTACCGGCCTCGCCCGCAAGGCTTCTGGTCGAACGATTCTGTACCGACACCGTCGTGGAGCTGATCGTCGGCCTGCACCGGGACCGCAAATTCGGCCTCGTCCTGACCCTGGGCTCCGGCGGCACTCTCGTGGAGCTTGTCGCCGATACGGTCACGCTGCTGTTGCCCGTAACGGAAGCCGAGGTGCGCGACGCCATGTCGACATTGAAATGCGCCCCGATGCTGCAGGGCTTTCGCGGCCGCGAACCCGCCGATGCGGACGGCGCCGTGGCTGCTGTCCTCGATATCGCAAGCTTCGCGGCAGCGCACGCCGACCGCCTCGAGGAACTCGATGTCAATCCGCTCGCGATTCGCCCCCGCGGCCGCGGCGCAATGGCGCTGGATGCCCTGATCCGAATGCGGGACCCCGAAAGGGAAGGCGTTCCGAACGGCCTCGATGCGAACAGAATCAATCCGGAGGAAACATCATGAACGATGTCGTCAGAACGCGCCGCGAGGGAGCCGTGTTCGAGGTCACCCTGCACCGCCCCAAGGCCAACGCCATCGATCTCGCCACCAGCCGCATCATGGGCGCGACATTCAAGGCGTTCCGCGACGACCCGGACCTGCGCGTTGCCATCGTCACCGGCGGCGGCGACCGGTTCTTCAGCGCCGGCTGGGACCTCAAAGCCGCCGCCGAAGGCGATGCGGTGGACGGCGACTATGGAGTGGGCGGATTCGGAGGCATGCAGGAACTGCCCGACCTGAACAAGCCGCTCATCGCGGCGGTGAACGGCATGGCCGTGGGCGGTGGATTCGAACTGGCGCTCTCCTGCGACCTGATCCTCGCCTCGAATTCGGCGCGGTTCGCACTTCCCGAGATTCACGCCGGCACCATCGCCGATGCCGCCACCATCAAGCTGCCGCGGCGCATGCCGTATCACATCGCCATGGAACTGCTGCTGACCGGCCGCTGGATGGATGCGCTGGAAGCGCAGCGCTGGGGCATCGTCAACGAGGTGCTGGAACCTGGCAACCTGCTGACTCGAGCCTGGGAACTGGCCCGCACGCTGGCAGACGGCCCGCCGCTGGTTATCGCCGCGATCAAGGAAGTGGCCCGCGAAGCGGAAAACATGCGATTCCAGGAGGCCCTGAACCGCGTTACGAAACGACAGTTTCCAACTGTTGACCGTCTGTACGACAGCGAAGACCTTGACGAAGGATCGCGCGCATTCGCCGAGAAACGGAACCCGGTCTGGAAGGGCCGCTGAAGGCGTTCAGCCGAATCCGAACGTTACGACAACCGCGCCTGGCGGTCGCGCGTATCGGCAAGGAGACGAGTGCCTGGGGCGCGGCTACCGCCGATAGCTTCAGCCGAGCAGGAAATCGAGCGCCTTGATCCCGGCAACAGCCAGACCAACCGCCGCGAAGAATTTGATGGTCATGCGCAGTTCAAGATCTTTCATGTCGCCCCTGGCCTCTGCACGCAGCGCCTTGATATCGCTTTTGACCTCCGCGCGAAGTGTGCCGATGTCATTCTTGAGTTCTGCGCGAAGTGCGGTGATGTCATTCTTGAGTTCTGCGCGAAGTGCGGTGATATCATTCTTGACCTCTGTGCGAAGTGCAGTGATGTCGCTCTTCAATTCCGAGTGGACTGCCTTGATATCACCCTTATTGGCGAGTTCGCCGTTCGACGGAATGGCTTGCGCAGCCGCTGTCGCCTGTTCGTCTGAGACGCCCGCGCTTCTGAAGGCGTCGTAGACTTCCTTGATGATCGCGCTCATGCGAACTTTCCTTGATCGCTACTACCGGCTCGAATCAGCACGAAGCATAGCAGAACGTGTTTTCGAAGCTGTAAGATTTCGACCAGGGCGGAGGTGAGTGAACGCGCTTTTCGCCATGCTCATCGCTCGAAGCGACGATGCCGGGTCCGCCGAGACTTCAGTACTTCGCGCGGCCGGGCTTTACCGGTTGTCAAGGCACGACGGAAAGGGGGCCGAAGAGATCGAATGAGACGGCTCCACATCGAACCGCTGAACGCTCCCTTCGGCGCCCGTATCACCGGTATCGACCTGACAGCGGAGTTGGGCGGCGAAGCGTTGGATGCACTTCGCGAAGCGATCGACACCTGGTCACTGCTCTGCTTTCCGGAGCAGCCGATGACTGACGAGGCCCAGCTTGCGTTTACCCGCCGTCTGGGCAAGCCCGAGGCGGAGCACGTCACCTTGGGCAAAACCGGCAAGGTGGTCTGGTTCGGTACCGTCGGCAACGTCGCCGACGACGGCAGCGTGCAGGGTAGCGGGCACGCCCGAACCCGCTACCAGACCGGCAACGAAATGTGGCACTCGGACTCCTCGTTCCGGCGCGTGCCATCGTTCGTCACCATCACCCATGCCTACGAGGTGCCGCGTGAGGGCGGCGAGACAAGCTTCGCGAGCATGCGCCACGCCTATGCGGGGCTGCCGGCGGACAGGCAGGCGTCCATCGATCCGCTCCACGCGATCCATGACTACGTCTTTTCCCGTTCACAGGTCGCCCCCGTCGACTCGAATCACGCCGCCTCCCTGCCCCCCGTAGCACACAGGCTCGTGCGCACAAATCCAGGGAACGGCCTGAAGAACTACTACGTGGGCTCCCATGCACGGTCCATCGTCGGCTGGCCGGGCATCGAAAGCCGCCGGCTCCTCGATGATCTGTTGGAGCGGGCGACCGCGCCCGAAGACATCTACACGCATCGGTGGAGCGTCGGCGACACCCTGATCTGGGACAACCGCTGCCTGGTGCACCGCGGCAACGGCTACGATGCCGACTGCTGGCGCCGCAGAATGCGCCAGACCCGGGTTGCCGGAGCCGGTCCGACGCTGGAGGAGTGACGTACCGGGCATCTTGAGCAGCGTCTCTCTGCGGTAAAATGCTCTCCCACTTGCAGGACTCACGGTCAAACGCCGATGACCTGGTCGCTGCCCGGTAGCGGACTGCACGGGGCTTTTTGCAACTTTCCGGAGGGAATCCGTTGAAACTCTACATGGTGCCGCTGGCGCCGAACCCGACCAAGGTGATGCTCTACATCGCCGAGCGCGCCGAAATCGGCACGGATATGGGCATCGAGCAGATCGTGGTGAACACATTGAAGGGCAGGCACCGCGAACCCGAGCACCTGGCACGGAACCCCTTCGGCACGCTGCCGGTACTGGAACTGGACGACGGGTCTCACATCGTCGAGTCGCTCGCAATCATCGAGTACCTGGAGGACAGGTTCGCCCAAGGCGCACTACTGGACGGTGACCCCGAGGCCCGGGGCAGGGCAAGGGATGTGGAACGCATCATCGACCTGCGCATCTCGAGCCCCATGGCCGTCTATGCCCACGCGAAGAAATCGCCGCTCGGCTTTCCGCCCGACCCGGAAAAAGCCGCGCAGATGGAGGCCGATCTGCAGGTTCCGCTCGATTACCTGGAGAATCTGCTGGGCGACGGCAGGCCGCTCATGCTGGGCGAGGCGGTGTCGATCGGCGACTGCACGCTGCAGGCATCCCTGCAGTTCCTGCGCTTCGTGGAAGCGGACCTCATCGGTGACCGCCACCGGCTTCGAGCCTGGGACGAACGCTACCGCGCCCGGCCCGCGGCACGGAAGGTGCTTCGATGGTAGCCGGCGACGGCGGCGCAGCGGGAACACCCTGCAAAGCCGCCGTCGTGCAGATGTGCGCGACCGCCGATGTCCGCAGAAACCTCCGGGTCACAGGCGATCTGGTGGCACGAGCCGCCCAGGCGGGAGCAGGCGCCGTCTTTGCCCCGGAGGCGTTCACGTTCATCGGCCCGGGCCGGGAGCGGGCGAAAATGCTCGAACCGCTGCCGGGCGGAGGGCCCGTGCTGGAGGAATGCCGCGCGATGGCCGCGGACAACCGCGTGCATTTCGTCTTCGGATTCCACGAGCGCGCCCCCGACGGCCGATCGTTCAATACCTGCGTCCATCTCGACCCGGAGGGGCAGGTCGCGGCGCTCTACCGGAAGATTCATCTTTTCGATGTCGACCTGGCGGACGGCACCCGCCTGCTCGAATCCAGGGGGACTGCGCCCGGAAACAGTCCGGTCGTGACCGAGTTGTCTTTTGGAATACTGGGGCTGTCCGTCTGCTACGACGTACGCTTCCCCGTTCTGTACCAGCGCCTGGTCGACCTTGGCGCCATCGCGCTGACCGTACCCTCGGCCTTTACCCGCACGACGGGGCGCGACCACTGGCACGTGCTGCTGCGTGCCCGCGCCATCGAGTGCCAGGCCTACGTGATCGCGCCGGCCCAATACGGGGAACACGGCCACGCGAACCGGATCTCCTACGGGCACTCGCTGATCGTCGACCCCTGGGGAGACGTGGTCGCCGAATGCCCGGAAAGCGGGGACGGGTTCGCCATCGCAGAAATCGACCCAGGCCGGGTGCAGAAGGTTCGCCGGGAATTGCCCAGCCTTGCCAACCGCAACATCTGAGTTGCAGACGTCGCTGGAACTGCAGGGCCATGCATGTCCATGCGCTTCCAGGAGCATCGGCGCACCGAGGCCCCGGCCACTCACACTCGGCGCGGCGCCGACAACGGAGTAACGCAGACCCGTTTTGTCTGCCCTGCGCTGTTTCCGGTTCGCGGCGGTTTTGACATCGGCGTTTCCCATTAGTCTAATTTCCGCACCTGGTGGGAGGCCCGGCCAATGAACGAATTCGTGAAACACCCGTTGGCGATGGACGGCAAGGACCCTTCGCTGCTGCGGGGCGATCCGATTCCCCAGGACCGCTACTACTCCCGCGAGTTCATGGCGCGGGAATGGGAACACCTCTGGACGAAGATTTGGCACATTGCCGGCCGCGAGCAGCAGCTCCGGGAAGCCGGCGACTACATCGTGCACGATTTCATGCGCGAATCTGTCATCGTCGTCAAGCAGCGCGACGGCTCGCTCAAGGGGTTCTACAACG
Organism: uncultured Pseudomonadales bacterium; assembly: GCA_964638775.1. Taxonomy (GTDB): domain Bacteria; phylum Pseudomonadota; class Gammaproteobacteria; order Pseudomonadales; family Azotimanducaceae; genus Azophilus. The sequence continues at coordinate 29,028 of CAZWZH010000229.1, read as the reverse complement.
CCTGCGGTCACCGGGCACAGCGGCTGGTGTGGCAGAACAGCAGCCAGGACTGCTTCACTTGTCCTTATCACGGCTGGCAGTGGGGACTCGACGGCGTACTGGAAGACCTGCCCGACCGGGACGACTTCCGCCAAGGCGACCCCGTCGGCAAACTGAAACTCACCGAAGTACGCGTTGCAACCTGGGCCGGCCTTGTCTGGTACACCATGGATGAGGGCGCGCCGGACCTGATGAAGTACCTGGAACCCACTCCCGAGCTGTACAGGAACCACCAGTTCGAAAAAACCGTTCGGGTGAATCAGTTTCGCGTTGCGCTCGAGACGAACTGGAAATTCTGGTCGGACAACTTCAACGAGTCGTATCACACGCGCACCGTGCATCCCCAGGTGCCGCCGATCATCGACCAGGACCATTTCACGTCGCGCTACGAAATGTTCCCGATGGGCCACAACCGCATCGTGCAGATGGGGCGCCCCTCCCTCAGGGACAGGCTGCCTGAAGGCGTGCCGCACCCGTTCGACGACATGCTGCGGGTCTGGGACATCGATCCCGATGAGTATCCGGATTACGAAACCAAGGCGATGCAGGGCTGGCTGGACCTCAAGGCCGCCAAGAAACGGCTATGGCGGGAAAAAGGCTACCTGCACTACGAACACCTGGACGACGAGGACCTCACGGAAAGCCCGTTCCAGGTGCTGTTCCCCAACGTCGCCATCGCCCCCTCGTCGGATTCCTTCCTGGTCTGGCGTTGGGAACCCCATCCGACCGATCCCGAAAAATGCTATTTCGAGCAGTGGACGATGGCGTATCCCATCGAGGGAATGGAGGAATTCGTCAACCGCACCGCAGTAAACCCCATTCAACTCACCGAAGCCGAACTGGACGTTCGGGAGTATGACAACGGCGCCGGCGTCATGGACTATTCCGACCAGGTGGTGTTTCAGGACTGGCAGTTGACCGCCGGCCAGACCGCCGGCTGGCGCTCGAGGGGCTACCAGGAACCTTATTTCGCTGCACAGGAAACCCGGGTCAGGCGCTTCCACGAAGTGCTGAACGACTACCTGGCGGGCAATCCACCGGGGCGCTGAGCGACCGTCGCCGCAGATTCCGCGGGGCGGCAACTCCCGCGCGGCAGGCCTGCCCGGAAAGGGCATCTGACGGGGTCAGCCGATGAGAAAATCGAGCGCCTTGATGCCGGCGACCGCCATCCCGAGCCCGCCGAACAACTTTATTGTCATGCGAAGTTCGAGATCTTTCATTTCTCCCCGAAGTTCCGCCCGAAGCGCGTCGATGTCGGCTTTTGTCGCAAAGTCATCAACCAATGGAATGGCTTTTGCAGCAGCCGTCGCCTGTTCGTCCGAGACACCGGCGCTGCGGAAAGCATCGTAGACTTCCTTGACGATTGCGCTCATGGGAAGTGGGGCCTGATCGCGACTACTCAACTGGATCGAAAATCAGCATATCAGAAACAAAGTTCCGGTCATTGAGAGATTGCCTGCATTCGCTGTGCGAAATCGCTTGAGCCGAGTCAGGTCCGGCGAAAGTCCTCTCCTTCCATTCGCGGGTCACGTTGTTGGACCAACGAATTCCTGACCTGCCCATCACTCACTCGCTTTGAAAAAGTTACAACTGGCTGATGTTAGAGGAAAACATGTTTCGCATAAGATGAGTGATTCAGCACCGAGTCGGTATACGGTGCAGGCATCCGGCACGCCAAGCGGACGCGTTGTAGTGGAATTCGAGAGCGCAGGGGTGCTTTAAAGGTGCCGGATGCCGGCACCGTACACCGACTCTTATCCTACAGCCAAACAGTTCCTTTCGCGTCAGGGTCCCGGCGCAACGGGTTCCCGACTCGCATCGACGGGGCTTTGTCCCATCAGCCTGATTCCATACTCCTCGGCGCTGCGATACAGCCACTCGGCCGCATACTCCGCGAAAGTGCGGCGTACGATGATATCGAACACAGCCGCACCGTCGGCCAACCCCGCATCTTTCCCTTCCCGGGTATCGCCTGTGACCGCCAGGCCCGGCCCGGCAACGGACAGGGCAATCAGTATCGACGCCTTGCCGAGCACGGTCTGAGCGCACTGTCCGGGCGCGAAAACCCGGGGATCGAGATCCAGGGTGCAACCCTTTGCCAGAGCATTCCGGGCATCGCGTCCCCGCAGGCGGATGCAGATCTGGCCGCCCGTCAGGTCGGTCAGGGCGCAGGTCCGCCCTGCAAGCGCATTCTCCAGGCGCTGTGCCAGCGCCACTTCCAGACCCGGATCCGTCATCACCAGCCACTCGTCCGGCCCAAGCCAGAACGCCTGGTACCCGCCCTCGGTGAACGTGTTGGCGGCGCCGGGCAGTGACCGACCGAGCACCTCCCGGACGGCTTCGGAAAAAACGCTGTCGTTTAAATCGCCACGCAGGTTGAGATATCCCCGATACGGCAGTACTTCCATCGCAACGCCATACTCCGCCAATGCCCGCTGCTCCGTCCGGGCCAGGAACGGCTCCAGCACATGATGCCTTTGCACGGGTTCAGACACGCTGGCGCTCTCCCTTGGGATCGTAGAACACGGACGAGGCGATTTTCACCCTCACGAACCGCCCGTCACGCAATGCCGCATGAATCGTATCGCCACGGCGCGCCCGCCCTCCGCTCACCAGCCCGAGCGCGATCGGATGCCCCAGACAAGCGCTCAAATAGCTGGAAGTGACGTGGCCGAGCAGCGGCACCGGCGGCGACGCCTGCGGTTCCTCGACGAGTTGCGCGCCTTCCGGCAAGACCGTGGAGCCGTCCTCCGAGAGCAGGCCGACCCATTGCTGCCGGTCGGTGCGCCTGCTGTCCGGCCGTTTGAGCGAGCGCTTGCCGAGATAATCCCTGTCCTTTGCCAGCAGCCAGTTCATGCCCAGATCGACCGGGTTCACCGAGCCGTCGGTGTCCTGGCCGACGATGACGAAGCCCTTCTCAGCCCGCAGCACGTGCATGGCTTCTGTGCCGTAGGGAGTTATGCCGTACGCCTTTCCGGCTTCCATCAACAGTTCCCACACTGCCGTGGCGCAGTCGCTTTCCACGTTGACCTCGAAGGCCAGTTCGCCGCTGAAGCTGACCCGGAATACCCGCACCGGATAACCGGCCAGCCGACCCGACCGCAGGGACATGAAGGGGAAGTCGGACGAGTCCAGGGCGATGTCGCTTTCCAGGCCCTGGAGCACTTTCCTGCTGTTCGGCCCCGCGAGAACGATGGTGGACCAGCGGTCGGTCACCGAGGTGCAATAGACCTGCAACTCCGGCCATTCCGTCTGCAACCACCACTCCAGCCAGCCGAGAACCGCGGCCGCACCGCCCGTGGTGGTGGTAAGATAGTAGTGATCCTCACCGAGCCTCGCGGTGACGCCGTCGTCGAACACCATGCCGTCTTCGCCGAGCATGATGCCGTAGGCGCAACGGCCGACTTTCATGGCGCCGACCCGGTGCGTATAGATCCTTTCCAGGAACGTCACCGCGTCCGGCCCCCTGACTTCGATCTTGCCGAGGGTGGAGGCATCCATGATTGCAAGGGATTCCCGCACAGCACGGCATTCCCTCGCCACCGCCGCGGCCATGTCCTCTCCGGGCGCGGGGAAATACCAGGGCCGCAGCCACTGCCCGACCACCTCGAACTCGGCTCCGGCAGCTTCGTGCCACTCGTGCAGGGCGGTCTTGCGCACCGGATCGTAGAGGTCGCCGGTGTGCATGCCGGCGCAGGCGCCGAAGGCGACCGGTGTGTAGGCCGGCCGGAAGGTGGTGGTACCCACCTCGCCGACCGGGACACCCAGGCACTCCGCCAGCGCCGCGAACCCGTTGACGTTGCCGAGTTTCCCCTGGTCGGTACCGAAGCCCAGGGCGGTATAGCGCTTGACGTGTTCCACGCTGCGATACCCCTCGCGCACGGCCAGGCGAATGTCCGAAAGCGTGGTGTCGTTCTGATAGTCCACGAACTCCCTCGGCGACCGTTCCGGGGTACGCAAGGACGGCGTTCTCCAGAAGAACGACGCCGGGTTCGAGAGCTCGGGTTCCGTTTGCGGCACAGCAACCGCAGCCGTGTCGAACCCGCAGTGTCGCGCCGCGTCGAGCCCGGCCTTCCGGCCCTCCTCAAGGCAGGCGCCCAGCTCCCAGGTGCCGGCAGCGGCACCGGCGGAAACGTTGTGCTGGCACGATGCACCCGGAACAAAACAGCCCAATGAGTCGTTCCAGGTTACGCGCCCGCCGGCCTGGGAGTGCAGGTGCACAACCGGGCTCCAGCCGCCCGCCATGGCCACCAGGTCGCAGGCCACTCGCTCCACCCGTCGATGCGCGACTCCGCCGTTCGCGGACAGGGGCACGATTTCCGCAGACCGCACGCGCATGCGCCCGGAAACGCCTGAGACGGCAAACCCGGCGCGCAGCTCGATTCCCGAACCGGCTACGATTTCCGCCACCGGGCCAGCACCGTCGCTCCGGCTGTCGACCAGCAGGGCCTCTGCCCCGGCGTTCGCGAGATCAAGGGCAACCCGGTAGCCGCTGTCGTTGTTGGTGAAGACAACCGCCCGCCTGCCGGGGCGTACCGCGTAGCGATGGATGTACTCGGAAACCGCCGAAGCCAGCATGACGCCAGGACGGTCGTTGTTTGCGAACACCAGGGGACGCTCGCAGGCGCCCGTGGCCAGCACGACCCGTGTCGCTCGCACCCGCCAGAGCCGCTGGCGAAGATTGGCCGCGCCCTCCCGCCCGTTCTGCGCCGGCTCTTCCCGGCAGCGTTCGATGATTGTCAGAAAGTTCTGATCGTAGTAGCCGAAAACGGTACTTCGGGGGAGCACAGTCACTTCGCGGTTCTGCCGCAGTTCCTCAAGAACAGCCTCCAGCCAGTTGCCCGCCGGGCCGGCGTTCAGGCTCGAGGTCTCACACAGCAGGCTGCCGCCCGGTTCGCTGCGCTCGTCCGCAACGATCACCCGCGCGCCGCACCGGGCAGCGGCCAGAGCCGCCATCAGGCCCGCCGGACCCGCGCCGACGACCAGCACGTCGCAATGGGCATTGAAGTGCGTGTAGGCATCCGGGTCAGGCAGTTCCGGCGCCGCGCCCAGCCCGGCCGTCCGGCGAATGAAGTGCTCGTAGACTTTCCACAGCGCCCGGGGACGCATGAAGGTCTTGTAATAGAAGCCGGCCACGAGCAGGCGATGGAACCAGTCCGTCGCGGCCATTAGGTCGAAGTTCAGACTCGGCCACCCCTTCACCGTGAACGCGGCGAGGCCGTCGTGGAGTTCCATCTCGGTGGCCCGCACATTGGGCGTCGTTGCCGCCCCGGTGCCGACTTGAACTATGGCATTTGGCTCTTCAGCCCCACTGCCGACGATGCCCCGAGGCCGATGATACTTGAAACTGCGACCGACCAACCTCACCCCGTTGGCCAGCATCGCCGAGGCCAGGGAATCGCCCGCGAATCCTTCGAGCGCCCTGCCGTTGAAGGAGAAGGTCAGCGGCCGCGAACGGTCGATGCGCCCTCCTCCGGCGAGACGGTCAGATTGCCTGGGAGTCACGGCCCGATCGATCCTTCACGCCCGGACCGCGGAATCCCCGGAATCCCCGGAATCCCCGGAATCCCCGGAATCCCCGGAATCCGCAAAACGATAGGTCACGGTATCCCGTTCCGCGACGAACCAGCGACGGCAACCATGCGCGTGATTCCACAGTTCCCGATGGGCGCCCCTGGGATTCTTCCGCATGAACAGGTAGTCCGCCCATTGTTCGTCGGAAAGGTCGTCCGGCGCCGGGGGCCGCCGGATGTCAGCCTCGCCCCCGTAGCTGAATTCGCCTTCGTCGCGCTTGCCGCACCAGGGGCACTCGATCAGCAGCACGCTTCGCCCCTCCCCCTCAGTGCGCCACCGCGGCGGCGCCGTGCTCGTCGATGAGCGCGCCGGTGGTGAACCGCTCCAGGCCGAACGGCGCATTCAACTCGTGCGGCGCATCGTGGGCAATGGTGTGCGCGAACACCCAGCCCGACCCCGGGGTCGCCTTGAAACCGCCTGTGCCCCAGCCGCAGTTGAAGTAGAGGCCCTGCACCGGGGTCCCGCCGATAATGGGGCAGGCATCGGGCGTGACATCCACGATGCCGCCCCACTGGCGCAGCATGCGCACCCGGCTGAACACCGGAAACAGTTCGACGATGGCCTGCATGGCGTTCTCGATGGTCTGGAAGCTGCCCCGCTGGCCGTAGCCGTTGTAGGCATCGATGCCGGCGCCGACGACCAGTTCGCCCTTGTCCGACTGGCTGATGTAGCCGTGCACGGCCCCGGACATGACAACGGTATCGAGCACGGGCTTCAGCGGTTCCGACACGTAGGCCTGCAACGGGTGGCTCTCGATGGGCAGGCGGATACCGGCCATGGCGGCCAGTACGCTCGCATGGCCCGCGACCACTACCCCCACCCTGCCGGCCTTGATGGGTCCCCGGTTCGTCTGCACCCCTTCGATCCGGCCGTTCACCACATCGAGGCCGGTTACCTCGCAGTTCTGGACGATGTCGACGCCCAGAGAGTCCGCGGCCCGCGCGAATCCCCATGCCACCGCATCGTGCCGGGCGACGCCGCCCCGCTTCTGCAGGGATGCGCCCAGAATCGGGTAGCGTGCATCGCGGGAGGTGTTGATGATCGGAATGGCAGCTTTGATCTCGCGCGGCGTCACCACCTCGGCATCGATGCCGTTCAGCCGGTTGGCGGTTACCCGCCGCTCGATCTCACGCATGTCCTGCAGGCTGTGGCCCAGGTTGTAGACGCCCCGCTGGCTGAACATGACGTTGTAGTTGAGGTCGGCGCTCAGGCCCTCCCAGAGCTGCATCGACTTCTCGTAGAGGAGGGCCGCCTCCGACCAGAGGTAGTTGGAGCGCACGATAGTGGTGTTGCGGCCCGTGTTGCCGCCGCCGATCCAGCCCTTTTCCAGCACCGCAACGTTGCGCACACCATGCTCACGGGCAAGGTAATAGGCCGTAGCCAGGCCGTGCCCGCCGCCGCCCACGATGACGACGTCGTAACTCTTGCGCGGCTCCGGGTCGCGCCAGGCCTGCCGCCACTTCTCGTGGCCGGAGAGGGCATTGCGCAGCAGTGAGAAGGCCGAGTATTTCTGCCGTTTCAAGTCAGCATTCCACGACGTTGACCGCGGGCCCGCCGCGGGCCGATTCCCTGTATTTGGTCTTCATGCCCCGGCCCACCTCGCGCATGGTCTTGATGACGTTGTCCAGGAACACATGGTGCTGCCCGTCCGCCAGCAACGCCAGCCTCGATGCATTGATCGCCTTGACCGCCGCGATGGTGTTGCGCTTCGCCGAACCGGCGCGCCGCGCACATCGGGCCGACCGTATTCGAACGCGACGGCCCGATGCCGACAGTGACCACGTCGAATGCGCTGATCATGGATACGCCGCCTGCTTCAATCCGCCTGCCGGTTCGCCTCGTTGATGTCGCGCAGCCTCTCGTTGGACGGATCGAACGGGCTCTCCGGAACGACGACCGCATCGAAGTTGCGCCCGAGAATGTCGATTTCCAACCTGGTGCCGGGCTCCGAGTATTCCGGCCTGACCATGCCGAGAGCCAGGGACTTGTCGATCCGGAAGCCGTATCCCCCGCTGGTGGCACGGCCAATCAACTCGCCATTGCACATCAGCGCATTGTTGCCCAATGCATCCGCATCCTCCGTACCGAGCACATCGAGGGTGACGAGCAGATGGTTCAGCCCCCGCTGCTGGCCTGCGAGGAGGGCGGTGCGACCTAGAAACTCGCCTTTCTCGGGACGAACGAACCGGTCCATTGCAGATTCATAGGCCGAGTATTCAATGGAAAGTTCGGTGCCGATCATCCGGTAGGACTTCTCGAGCCGCATGGAGTCCATGGCGCGAATGCCGAACGGCTTGAGATCGAAATCCCGCCCTGCTTCGAACAGGGCATCGAACAACCGGTTCTGCGCCTCGATCGGATGGTGCAGTTCCCAGCCGAGTTCTCCAACGTAATTCACCCGCATGGCCTTTAGCGGCACGCCCCCGATCTCGACCTCCCGGGCGGTGAGGAAACGGAAGGCGTCGTTGGAAAAATCCGCTTCCGTCAGGCGCTGCAACAGCTCACGGGAACGCGGACCCGCGACGACGAACACGCCAATGTCGTCGGTGAGATGTTCAAAACGCACGGAACCGTCATCGGGCATGCGCTTGTGCAGGTAGTCGTGGTCGAGCCGCTCCCAGGCTGCAGCGGAAACCAGATAGAAGGCATCGTCGGACTCGCGGGTGACGGTGAATTCCGAATGCACGCCGCCGCGCTCGTTGAGCGAATGGCACAAGCCGATGCGGCCGATGCGCGCGGGCAGGCGATTCGCGGTCATCCCGTCCAGCCATGCCCCGGCGCCCGGGCCCGAGAGGCGGCATTTGGCAAACGGGGTCATGTCCAGCAACCCGACTTTCTCGTGTACGTGCAGTGCTTCCGTGCGAACGGCCTCGAACCATCGCGAGCGGCGGAACGACCAGTGGTCTTCCTGCGGCATTCCGCCGGTGGCGAAGAAGTTGGCCCGTTCCCAGCCGGATTTCTGGCCGAACACGGCGCCGCGCGCCTTCAGCCGCTCATAACAGGGCGCCGTTTTCAGGGGACGGGCGGCGGGGCGTTCCTCATCGGGATAGTGGATGATGAAGACGTGGGCATAGGCCTCCTCGTTCTTCTCGATCAGGTAGTCCTTGTTCGCGTAGGCCCCGAAGCGCCGGGGTTCCACGCCCAGCATGTCGATGGTGGGTTCGCCCTCCACGATCCACTCGGCAAGCTGCCAGCCGGCGCCGCCCGCGGCGGTGATGCCGAAACTGTGACCCTCATTGAGCCAGAAATTCCTGACTCCCCAAGCGGGGCCTACGATCGGGTTGCCGTCCGGGGTATAGGCAATGGCGCCGTTGTAGACCTGCTTCACCCCGCACTCGCCGAACGCGGGAACCCGGTTGATCGCCGCCTCGATGTGCGGCTCGAGGCGGTCGATGTCTTCCTGGAACAGTTCGTACTCCGCGTCGATGGCCGGGTCGTCCACATAGCAGCAGGGCGCGCCTTTCTCGTAGGGGCCCAGGATGAAGCCCCGGTTCTCCTCCCGCAGGTACCAGGATCCGTCGGACTCGCGCAGCACCGCCATCTCGGGCTGCCCCTGCTGCGCCCGCGCCGCGAGTTGCGGGTGGGCGTCCGTGACGATGTACTGGTGCTCGACCGGCATCACCGGCACATCGAGCCCGACCATGGCGCCGGTGCGGCGGGCATGACTGCCGGTGGCGGACACCAGGTGTTCGCAGACGATATCGCCGCGATTCGTTTTCACCAGCCACTCGCCCGAAGCGGTGCGCTCGATACCCGTTACCAGCGTGTTCCGGTATATGGTCGCGCCCCGGGACCGGGCGCCGGCTGCAAGCGCCTGGGTCAGGTCAGCCGGCTGAATGTAGCCATCGTCCGGGTGAAAGAGGGCGCCAACGAGTCCCTCCGTATTGCACAGCGGCCAGAGATTCCCGATTTCAGGGGGCGTCAGGAACTCGACATTGACGCCGATGGTGCGGGCGGTGGCGGCGTACTGGGTGTACTCGTCCATCCGGTCCCGGTTCATGGCCAGGCGCAGGTTACCGACCTGCCTGAACCCCACGGCCTGCCCGGTTTCCGCCTCCAGGCCCCGGTACAGTTCAACGGAATACTTGTGAATCTGGCCGACGCTGTAGCTCATGTTGAACAGCGGCAGGAGCCCGGCGGCGTGCCAGGTGGACCCCGAGGTCAGTTCCGCCTTCTCCAGCAGCGCCGCATCCTCGCCCCAGCCCTTGCGCGCCAGGTGATAGAGCGTGCTGACGCCGACGACGCCGCCTCCGATCACCACTGCACGGACATGTGATTTCATAGTGCGCGCCTGCTACCGCCCGCCGGTCACCCAAGTTGGCGCCTGTTCACTGTTCTCTCGTCGAGCGCACGGTTTCGCCCCGACAGCATCAAACCGCCGAAGATTAGTCAATGCGATTGGCACGATCATGCCTTGTGTCGTAATCGCTTACATGAGTGTCGTACTTTCACGCGCAGTAAAACCCGCCCTGTTCCAAACTTTCCGGTGGCCGGCCGGAACACGGTGGCGGCGCACGTAGCGAAGGCGATGCATCGCCTGCATTTCCACACTCGGGCAGACCAGGGAACAGGCAAAGACGCGCATGAAAGCAAGAGCATCAAGACGCAGACGAAGCGGCGGCCGCAGCGCCCGCCAGGCGTTGCGGCTGGTGGCGCGCGCGCCCGAGGCGCCCTTCATCGAGCGGCGGATTCCCTACTACGAACTCCTGGACGACGGCGCCCTTGCGCTGATCGAGGAGAACGCGGAGACGATCCTCGAGGAAATCGGCATCGAGTTCCGCGGCGACCCGGAGGCGCTGGCATCGTTCCGCGGGGCGGGCGCCGATATCGATCACGAGCGTGTCCGATTCCCGCGCGGGATGTGCCGTTCGATCATCCAGGCCTCCGCACCCCGGGAATTCACGCAGCACGCCCGCAACCCGGAACGCAGCGTGGTCATCGGCGGCAACCGGACCGTGCTGGCGCCGGCGTACGGCCCGCCTTTCGTGCGCTGCCTGGACAAGGGCCGGCGCTACGCCACCATCGAGGACTTCAAGAACTTCGTGAAGCTCACGGCCGCATCCCCGGGCCTGCACCACTCGGGCGGCACGGTCTGCGAGCCCGTCGACCTGCCGGTCACCAAGCGCCACCTCGACATGGTCTATACCCACATCAAGTACAGCGACAAGCCGTTCATGGGGTCGGTGACACACCCCGACCGGGCCCAGGACTCGGTGGACATGGCGAAAGTCGTTTTCGGCGAGGCGTTCGTCGATGCCAACACCGTCATCAGCAGCCTGATCAACGCCAACTCGCCGATGACCTATGACGCGACGATGCTCGGCGCCGCCAGGGTCTATGCCCGCAACAACCAGGCCACGGTGATTTCCCCGTTCATCCTGGCCGGAGCCATGTCGCCGGTCACCATCGCCGGCACCCTGGCCCAGATTCTCGCCGAAGCGCTGGCCGGCATGACCTTCGTGCAGCTCGTCCGCCCCGGCGCACCCGTGATTTTCGGAACCTTTTCCTCGTCGATTTCAATGCAGTCCGGGGCGCCCACTTTCGGTTCGCCCGAGCCAACGCTGGTGCTCTACGCCGCAGCCGCCCTCGCCCGCCGGCTGGGCGTGCCGTTCCGCAGCGGCGGCGGGTTGTGCGCCTCGAAGATTGCCGATGCCCAGGCCGCCTACGAGTCCGCCAACACCCTGCAGGCGGCGGCGCTGGCGGGGGTCAATTTCATGCTGCATGCGGCCGGCTGGCTGGAGGGCGGCCTGGCGATGGGCTACGAGAAGTTCGTCATGGACGCGGACCAGGCGGGCATGATCGGCGCGCTGCTGAAGGGCGTCGACCTGAGCGAAAACGGCATGGCCATGGATGCCATCCGCGAGGTCGGCCCCGACAGCCACTTCCTTGGGGCGGCCCATACCCAGGCGAATTTCGAGAAAGCCTTCTACCGCTCGAACGTCGCCGACAACAACAGCTTCGAGCAGTGGCGCGAAGACGGTGAACTCGATGCCGCCCGGCGCGCCAACCGGATCTGGAAAGAGACGCTTGCGAACTACGAACCGCCGCCGCTGGACGAGGCGATCGACGATGCGCTCAAGGCTTTCATGGATCGCCGCAAATCGGAACTGCCGGACAAGGAGTGACCGGGCGATGTCACGAGTCCTGACAGCCGCGTTCGATCAGCGTCCCCAAGCCATGCCCGGAGAAGCGGACATGTTGCCTGAACCGGTGCTGGTGATCGCCTGCGGCGCGCTTGCCAGGGAACTGCACGCGATACGGCAGGCCAACGGCTGGGATCACCTGCGCATCCGTTGCATCGATGCCAGGCTGCACCACAGGCCCTCATTGATCCCGGACCGGCTGCGAAAAGAGATTGCCCGGGCCCGCGGCAATTACCGACGCATCTTCGTGGCCTATGCGGATTGCGGCACCTATGGCGAGATCGACCGGATACTGGCCGCGGAGCCGGGCATCGAGCGGCTCCCGGGCCTGCACTGCTACGAGTTCTTCGCCGGCGCCCCGGAGTTCGGCCGCCTGTCGGACGAGGAGCCGGGAACCTTCTACCTCACGGATTTCCTGGCGCGCTTCTTCGAGAAGTTCGTCATGGGCGCCCTCATGCTCGATCGCCACCCGGAACTCACCGAGTCGTTCTTCGGCAACTATCGCCGGGTCGTCTACCTGTCGCAGACCCGTGACGAGGGGCTGCTCGCCGCGGCCAGGCAGGCGGCCGCAACCCTGAATCTCGAATTCCACCACATTCACTGCGGCTACGGGGCGCTGGAGACCTCGACCGCCGCATTCGTGCGTGGGGAGACGTCGGGTTCCGGCGCCCAAGACCGGGTCATCTGCCGGACGGCGGCCTGAACGGTGGAGCAAATCGTGGTCTGTTGGCGCGACATTCCTTCACAGGTAATCGTCAAGAACGGCAGAAAGCGCGCCAGGGCGCTCTTGAGCCCCCGCTTCCAGCAGGCGGTGGACCGCGCGGCAATGCGCGCCAGGAAGCGCAGCGAAGACGCCTACATGAGCGAGTGGGTGCGCAACAGGAGCCGCCTGGAGTCCGGCTGCGAAGACCACTCCAGCCTGCAGGGAATCGCCGACGCAATCGCACGGGAACTTGAGAGCGCCTATTCCGACGAGCGCCTGCTGGCGCTGATCAGGAATCACGGCGTATCGGACGGATGCCCCAGCCCGGGGAGAGAACAGTGACCGGGCGGGGATTCGATTCACTCGAGAAACCGACCCGCGAACAGGGGGTCTAACGTGGCGATGATGGACAAGTACGCAATGCGCCTCTGGTCCGTGCGCAACGCGCGCTGGCTCGCCCGTCTCTACAACGGTCTGGAGAGCTTCCTCGCCTTGCTGCATCCACTGTTCGCGCGCATCGGCTACGAGCGTCTGGACGGATACTTCCTCGCCGTGGAGAAGAGGATAAAGGGCTTTCTGTTCGACTCCCAATCCTGCGGTCAGTGCACCCTGAAACTCACCGGCATGTCTTGCCCGATGAACTGCCCGAAGCAATTGCGCAACGGGCCCTGCGGGGGCGTGAGGCCGAACGGCAATTGCGAGGTGATCGCCGACATGCCCTGCGTCTGGGTCGTCGCCTGGGAAGGCCGGCGGCGCCTGGACCCCGACCTTCAGGCGGTCCGTTTCGTGCTTCCGCCCGCCGACGACCGTCTGAAGAATACGTCCGCCTGGCTGCGCGAGGTCAGGCGACGCCATGCGTATCCGGAACCTGGCCATACGGCGCAAAGTCCGGGCCATCCTCCGGAGGAATACCCGGAACAGTATCAGGACCAACAGCCGGCACAGCACCTGGAGCAAAGCCATGCGGTTTGACGACGAACCGGATCCGGGCGAAAACCTGCCCATACTGCCCGGACATGTCTCGCCGGGGCGCCTGGAGCGCGTGCTGCGGTCCGGCGCCTTTGCCGTAACGGCGGAAGTGGCGCCGCCCGACTCGGCGGACCCCGACGACGTCTACGAACGGGCCGCGGTGTTCGACGGCTGGGTCGATGCCATAAACGCCACCGACGGTTCCGGCGGCAACTGCCACATGTCGAGCGTGGGTGTCTGTTCCCTGCTGACCCGGCGCGGCTACGCCATGATCCTGCAGATGACCTGCCGGGACCGGAACCGCATCTCCATACAGGGCGATGCGCTGGGCGCCTCCGCCATGGGCGTGGCCAACATCCTGTGCCTCACGGGCGATTCCGTCTCGAACGGCGATCATCCGGAGGCCAAGGCGGTCTTCGATCTCGATTGCATGACCCTGCTCGGTACGCTGCGCACCATGCGCGACGAGGGCGAATACCTGAGCGGCCGCAAGATCAAGAGCCCACCGCGGGTCTTTCTGGGCGCCGCCATCAATCCCTTCTCTCCCCCCCATGACTTCCGGCCGGTCCGCTTCGCCCAGAAAGTGGCCGCCGGCGCCCAGTTCGTCCAGACGCAATACTGCTTCGACATCGACCGGTTCAAGCGGTACATGCAGCGGGTACGCGACGAGGGGTTGCACGAACAGGTGTTCATCCTGGCGGGCGTAGGCCCGCTGGCATCGGCCCGCGCCGCCGAGTGGATACGCACGAACGTACCGGGCGTGTTCATTCCGGACGCCTGCATCGACCGGCTCAAGGGCGCAAAGGACCAGGCGCAGGAAGGCGTGGAGATCTGCAAGGACGTCATTCAGCAGTTGCGCGAGATCGACGGGGTGCACGGGGTGCACATCATGGCCTACCGCCAGGAGCATCGCGTCCCCGAGATCGTGTCAGGCTCCGGCATTCTGGACGGCCGGACGCCCTGGCAACCCGCAACGGCCCAAGCGGCATACGGAGCAGCCTGATGACCGATACCATCGTCAGTTCCGCCACCCGGGAAGTGGTCATCGGCTTCGACCGGCCCTTCGCGATCATCGGCGAGCGCATCAATCCGACGGGCCGCAAGGTGCTGGCCGCCGAGATGAAGGCAGGCGACTACAGCCGGGTGACGGCCGATGCCATCGCCCAGGTGCAGGCCGGAGCGCACATGCTCGACGTCAACGCAGGCATCCCGCTCGCGGACGAACCGGCGATCCTGGCCGAAGCGGTCAGGCTGGTTCAGCAGGTCACCGACGTGCCGCTGTCCATCGACTCCTCCATCGTGGCGGCGCTGGAGTCGGGCTTGGCCGTCTACCAGGGCAAGGCGCTCGTCAATTCCGTGACCGGCGAGGAAGACCGGCTCGAGTCGGTACTCCCCCTGGTCGCGAAGCACGGTGCCGCCGTGGTCGCCATTTCCAACGACGAGTCCGGCATCTCGGAAGACCCGGACGTGCGCTTCGAGGTTGCCAGGAAGATCGTCGAGCGCGCCGCCGACCACGGCATCCCGCGGAGCGACGTGGTGGTCGACCCCCTGGTGATGCCCATCGGGGCCATCAACAGCGCCGGGCGCCAGGTGATGCACATCGTCAGGCGCCTGCGCAGCGAACTGAAGGTGAACACCACCTGCGGCGCCTCGAACGTGAGTTTCGGCCTGCCGAACCGGGGCGGCATCAACAGCGCCTTCCTGACCATGGCCATCGGCGCCGGCCTCACGTCGGCGATCACCAACCCGTTGCACACCGAGGTGATGCAGGCCGTGCTCGGCGCCGATGTCATGATGGGCAACGATCCCGACTGTTCACGCTGGATCCGGCAATACCGCGAGCCGGTCCCACAGGCCGCGAACGGCGGGCGGCGACGGGAACGGGGGCGCCGCCGCCGGGCCTGAGCCCGGCGAGCCATGCAAACCAACGCCAAAGTCGTCTTCACTCCGGCCGGCCGGCGCGGTACCTTTCCGCTCGGTACATCCGTTCTGGACGCGGCTCGGGAAATCGGTGTCGACATCGCCTCGATCTGCGGCGGCAGGGGCCTGTGCGGGCGCTGCCAGATCCTGTGCAGCGAAGGCGACTTTCCGAAACACGGCATCGTCTCCAGGAAAGAGCACCTCTCACCGTTCACGGCCACCGAACGGGACTACGGCTCCAGGCGCAAGCCCCTGGCGCCGGGCCGACGCCTGAGCTGCCATGCCACCGTCCAGGGCGACCTCGTCATCGATGTGCCGCCGGAAAGCCAGGTACACCGCCAGGTGGTCCGCAAGGAGGCAGACCGGCGAGCTATCGAACTCGACCCCGTGGTTCAGCTTTACTACGTCGAAGTGGAGGAAGCGCTCCTCCAGGACGCCAGAAGCGACCTTACGCGGCTCCGGGAAGCGCTGAAAGAGCAGTGGAATCTCACCGGCCTGTCCTGCGACAACCGGGTCACTGCCGGTCTCCAGCCGGCGCTACGCGAGGGCAAGTGGTCCGTCACGGTGGCCGTGCACCGGGACCGGGAAATCATCGCGCTGTGGCCCGGGTACCGGGACGAGGTCTGGGGGCTCGCCATCGATGTCGGTTCCACCACCATCGCCGCGCACCTCTGCACCCTGTCCAGCGGCGAGGTGGTCTGTTCGAACGGCATGATGAATCCACAGATCCGGTTCGGCGAGGATCTCATGAGCCGGGTCTCCTACGTGATGATGCATCCGGAAGGCAGCCGCGAGATGACCGACGCGGTGCGGGGTGCGATCAACGAACTCATCGACCGTACGAGCGTGGACGCGGGCATCGGCGCCGAGGACATCCTGAGCATCGTGTTCGTCTGCAACCCGGTCATGCACCACCTCCTGCTGGGCTTGAGCCCGGTGGAACTCGGCGGTGCGCCCTTCGCCCTGGCCGTCGACACGTCCGTGTACGTGCCGGCGCGGGATCTCGACGTCGCCGTCAATCCCGGCGGTGTGGCCTATGTGCTGCCCTGCATCGCCGGACACGTGGGGGCCGATACCGCCGGCGTGATCCTCTCCGAACAGCCGCATGACCGGGACGGGATCAACCTCGTCGTCGACATCGGCACCAATGCGGAGATCGTGCTCGGCAACCGGCACCGGCTGCTTGCCTGCTCGAGCCCGACGGGCCCGGCCTTCGAAGGCGCCCAGATCAGTTGCGGCCAGCGGGCGGCTCCCGGCGCTATCGAGCGTGTGCGCATCGATCCACAGACGCTCGAAACCCGCATCAAGGTCATCGGCTCGGATCTCTGGTCGGACGATCCGGGCTTCGCCGAGTCCGTGCCCGGCGGCATCGTGACCGGCATCTGTGGCTCCGGGATCATCGAAGCGGTTGTCGAAATGCTGCTGGCCGGCGTTCTGAGCGGCGACGGCGTCATCAATGATGCCCTGGCGGACAAGAGCGAGCGGCTGGTCCGCGACGGACGAACGTTTTCCTTTGTGCTGCATCGCTCAGACCCGGTCATCTCCGTCACGCAGAACGATGTGCGGCAGATTCAATTGGCGAAGGCCGCCCTCTATTCCGGCGTGAAACTGCTCATGGACCGCCTGGAAGTCGATTCGGTGGACAGCATCCGCCTGGCGGGCGCCTTCGGCAGCCACATCGACGTGAAGTACGCCATGGCGCTGGGAATCATCCCCGACTGCCCGCTCGAGCAGGCCGGCCCGGCCGGCAACGCCGCCGGCACAGGGGCGCGCATCGCGCTCCTGAACAACGCTTCCCGCGAAGAGATCGAGACGGTGGTGCGACGGATCGAGCGGGTGGAAACAGCCGTCGAACCGAAGTTCCAGGACTATTTCGTCAACGCCATGGCGATCCCGCACAACAGCGATCCGTTTCCCAACCTGGAATCGGCGTTGCCGCTCCCCGACCGCGGCACAGCCTCGCAAGGCAGCAACGTCACGGCCCTGGCGTCGCGTCGGAGGCGGCGGCGGGGCAAACGTGCCTGACGGAGCGAGCCCGAGTCGCCTGGACCGTCCTCCGGATTTCCCGGAACATTGGTGCGCCATCCTGACCGGGAAGCGCGCATGACCGAGGGGAAGGAAATCGGAACCGAGACTCTGGACACTCCGCCAGAGTTATCCGTCGCCAAAGCCGGGATCTGGGAAGGGCTGCACACCGGCATGGCGCTCGCTGCCAAAGGCATGGTACTGGTGTTCGTGGCCCTTTCCATCGCCTTTCTCGACCAGGCGGGCGCCCTGTATGCCGACGTCCGGGCGTGGATCGAGAGCACCCTCGACTGGTACTACGTGCTGACCGTGTGCGGGGCAGTATTCGTCTCCCTGTTTCTCATGTGCAGCAGCTACGGCAACTACCGGCTCGGCGACGATGATGCGCGGCCGGAGTTCAGCACTTTCTCGTGGCTGGCAATGCTGTTCTCGGCGGGCCTCGGCATCGGGCTCCTGTTCTTCTCCATTGCCGAGCCGCTCTACTATCTCGACAACAGCGCCCCGGGCGGCTACCCCAACAATCCGCACGCCGACCGTGCCGGCGCCCTGCTGCTCGACGTGCAGCGGGCGGAGCACGCGGTGCGCGTCACCTACATGCACTGGGGGATTCACGCCTGGTCGGTGTACGTGATCGTCGGCCTCTGCCTGGCCTGGTTCGGCTTCCGCAAGAAGCTGCCGCTGACGCTCCGTTCCGCCCTCTATCCGGTGATCGGCGATCGGATCTACGGCGCTCCCGGCCATCTCGTCGACCTGCTGGCGGTTTTCGGCACGGTGTTCGGAGTCGCCACCTCCCTCGGCCTGGGTGTCAAGCAGATGGGCGCCGGCCTGGATACCCTGTTCGGCCTCGACCCGGGCATCGTCACGCAGATGGGCCTGATCGCGGCGATCTCCACCGTGGCTACCCTGTCAGCAGTCTCCGGCGTCGGCCGGGGCATCCGCATCATCTCCGAATGGAATATCTACCTCACCGTCG
Organism: uncultured Pseudomonadales bacterium; assembly: GCA_964638775.1. GTDB lineage: Bacteria > Pseudomonadota > Gammaproteobacteria > Pseudomonadales > Azotimanducaceae > Azophilus. The sequence goes on along the minus strand of CAZWZH010000229.1, from coordinate 10,682 downwards.
TGCTGATTGGATTCTTCCTGTTCTGGGGCCCTACCGAATGGCTACTGGGGTTTTTCGCCACCACCGCCGGCGACTACCTGTGGGCGGTCATTCCAATGGGGTTCTGGACAGCGGCCGACGAAGCCACCGCCACTTGGCAGAGCAACTGGACGGTCTTCTACTGGGGCTGGTGGATAAGCTGGGCCCCCTTCGTAGGCATGTTCATCGCCCGCATATCCAGAGGGCGCAAGCTCCGGGAGTTCGTCGCCGGCGCCATGTTCGTGCCGACGGGTCTGGGTGTGTTCTGGATCGCCCTCTTGGGCGGCAACGCCATCCACCTTGAACTTTGGGCGGGCGGGGGCGCCGGCACGGCGGGCATCATGAACCTGGTGCGCAGCGGCAATCTCGAAGCCGCGCTGTACAGCACCATCGCCTCGATGAGCGACCTGTCCTGGCTCGTCTGGGCCATTTCAGCGCTTGCCACCTTCCTGCTGGCGACCTGGTTCATCACTTCCTCGGATTCAGGCACACTGGTGATCACCACCATGCTGAGCATGGGCGACGATCATCCGCCGCAGCGGTTCCGCGTGGTCTGGGGGCTGGGTCAGGGGCTGGTGGCCGCGGTCCTTTTGCTCGCCGGCGGCCTGCAGGCATTGCAGACGGCATCGATCGTCGCGGCGCTGCCGGTAAGCATCGTTCTGTTGTTCATGATGTACGGGCTGCTGAAGTCGCTGGCCCTGGATTCCGGCGCGGTATCCTCGATATAGTGCGCGCTCCAAAATTCTGGGATCCCGCAAATGACCGCACTCAAGGACAAGGTGGCGGTGGTCACCGGGGCCAGCCGCGGCATCGGCAAGGGCATTGCGCTGGCGCTCGGCGAGGCCGGGGCCACGGTTTACCTGACCGGCCGCACCACCGGCGACCGCGACCGCACTATCGATACCACGGCGCGCCAGGTCACCGAGAACGGCGGCGACGGCCATGCGATCCAATGCGACCACTTCGTCGACGATCAGATCGGGGCCGTGTTCGAGCAGGTCAAGTCCGAGGCGGGCAAGATCGATCTGCTGGTCAACAACGTCTACAAGATTCCCGATCCGCCGGCCTGGGGCGGCGGGTTCTGGGATCATCCGCTGCAGATCTGGGACGACCAGGTGGGCATCGGGCTCAGGGCCCATTACGTGGCGAGCTGGTATGCGGCGCCGCTGCTCTTCGAGGCCGGCCCTGGCGGCGCCATCCTGAATATCTCTTCCGCCGGCGGGCAGGGCTATGCGTTCTCCTGCTCCTACGGCACCGGCAAGGCCGGCCTGGACCGGCTCACTGCCGACATGGCCATCGAGTTGCGGCCCAAGGGCATAGCGGCCATCGCGCTTTACCCCGGGCCGGTGAGTACGGAGTTCATCGTGGACGTCGCCAAGCATCAGGGCATGGATCTGAGCAATGCGCAGACGCCACTCTTCGTGGGGCGCTGTGCCGCGGCGCTGCTGGCCAGCGATGACCTGATGGACCGCACCGGCACCATCCAGTGGGTGGATGACCTGGGCGTGGAATTCGACATCCTGGACGAGCACGGCAAGCGGCCGCCGGATTCACGCCAGCGGAACTGACCCGTTGCGGACGGGCAAGGTTCCGTGCGCGAACAGCCGGCGGCCTGTGGCCCCGCTTCAGTCGGTCAACGAAGCGATGACCCGATCAACGACGTCTTCCGCCTTGGCGCGCATTTCCTCATCGGTCGAGCCCTGAATCGGGTGCCCGACGAACACCGCGCGCGCATCCTTCATGCCGAGCGCTTCGGCCTGGGTGGCCGCGGCATCGACGAACTCCGTCGATGCGATGGAAACCACGGGCTTGCCCTGAATCTCGAACCATACCGTGTCATGCAAACTGCACGTGGTACAGGAGCCTCAGTCAGCCAGCGCCTCGATGACGAAGTCGTTCTTTGACGCGATATCCGCCCGCAATGCGTCCGGCGCCGGTTTCGCGAACGTCGGCTTGGCGTAGCGGTTGATGGAAATGCCCGGCAGGCGTTCCTGCAGCAGGGCTTCCAGCCGGTCGAGCAGCACGTTGCCGCGCGGCTTGGAGATGTCGAGTAGCGCGACGTTGCCGGATACCGTATCCGGGCGCGGCGTTACCTGACGTTTCACCGGTACGCGTTCGTCGGTGGGGTCCAGAATGGTTACCACTTTTTCCCTCCTCTGGTTTTCCTTTTCAAAAATCTCCCGCATTTCCGCGTGGCGCCCGTGAGCGTCATCGAGTGCGGTTCACAGCAGAATCTTCCGTGAGACCGGCATGGAACCGGTCTCGCCCATCAGCCAGCCGTGGAAGGCAGCCGAGAAACTGCCGGCCTCGGACCCCGCCACGACGATATGAATATCCGCATCGCTGCGGAATTTCGGCAGCTTCCGGTCCAGCGCTTCGTCATCCATCTGCTCGGCCGCGGCGCGCTTGATGCCCATGGCGGACCGGTCGTCTTCCACCAGTTCCCGCATCGGGCGAGCGGCGACTTCCTGGATGCGCGCGCGGATCTCGGCCTTGCCGTAACCGTCTCCGGCCAGTTTATCGACATGCTCGGGGGCAATCACCAGCAGGGTCTCGCCCCACAGGCGCGCCCTGGGATGCAGCATGCCCTCGATGCCCAGCCCCAGGCTACACGCGAGTTGCGGGCCGGTGCGCGAATCCTGGTCGACCGTCAACACCGGCCCGCTGGTCATTGCGTAGACCGTAACGACGGAATCTTCAGGTTCGAACCCGCGCTCGACATGCAGCGGCGTCCAGGCGCTTCGCTCCTCCCATTCCGCAAAGCACATGCTGAACTTCATCGGGTTGCCCAGCGTCGACCGCTCCGTTCCGCCGGGCCTGGCGCCGCCGATGTTGCGGATCGCCAGGCGCAACGCCCGGCCGATGGTGGCGTTTGCCCGGTTGCCCTGGCCGAGCGCGCCAAGCTTCATGTTCATGCCGAGCCGGTGGCGGATGGGGCCGTTGACCACCATGACGGGGCTGGCGCCCATGGTGGTCGCCATCACACCGTGAATGTTGAATTCGTCCGTGCACACGGCTTCGAGCGCCGTCAGCACCACGGGCAGGTATTCCGGCTTGCAGCCGGCCATCACCGAGTTGATGGCCACTTTTTCCACCGTCGCCTCGCCCATGTTGGGCGGCACCGTGGCGATCACCTCCTGCGGATCGCGGGTCGTCCCGCCCAGCATGCGCATCACCCGCTCCGGGACGGGCGGGATGAGGGGCAGCCCGTCGCTGAACCCCTGGTCGAACATGAACTCGAACTCGTCGTCGTGCGCCGCGATGTCGATGCGCCGGGCGCGCAGGGGGCTGTTCTCGGATTCCGCCTGCAGGCGTGCGGCAATGGTGGGATCCGCCGAGCGCGAACCGCAACCCGGACGCAACGCCGGAAAGGCCGGCCAGTCGATCTGCGGTTCCTGCGCTCCGGACGCCTGCGCAAGATCCTCCAGCGCCTGCCGCCATTCCTCCCGCTCGAAACCCATGAACCGGTGCCGCGCGTTGCCGTCGGTGTCGACAACAACGAGTGTGGGCACGATTTCGACATCCCAGGCGAAAGACACCTTGAGAGAGGAATCGTCCAGGAGCGGCACGGTCAGGCCGTGGTTCTCCGTCAGGGCGCGGTTCCCGGCCTCGGTCTGGCCGCAGACGAAGAAATCCACGTTCTCCCGCATTCCGCCCCAGGCCGATTCGATGAGCGGCATGACGTCGTTGCAGGTCGGGCAGTCTTCCTTGACGAAGCAGACAAACGCGGGCTTCGAACCCGGGAAGGCATGCGGCTCCCCCTGACCGTCCTCAAGCAGAAACGCAGGCGGTTGGGTCATGGCGCCAAGTTTGCTCAGACAGGATCGGCAATGAATATCGCAAACTTGCGCGTGGTGTTGGTGCGGTATTCCTCGTAAGGCGCGTAGGCCTCAACCGCAAGCTCCCAGGCCCGCGCCCGTTCCGCCGGGTCGTCGACTTCTCGCACCCGCATGGCGTGCACCTCGGTCTCGTCCCGGATTTCGACGTTCGGGTCGGCCCGCAGGTTGTAGATCCACACCGGATGGTTCGGCCTGCCGCCGAACGAGCCGACCAGCACGTAGCTGTCGCCGTCCTTGACGCGCATCAGGGGAATCTTGCGGATCGCGCCCGTCCTGTTGCCGCGGTGGGTGACCAGGATGCACGGCAGGCCGGTATCCAGGAGCGTTGTGCCTTCGGTGCCGCCGCTCTTCTCATAGAGCTCCACCTGATCGCGAACCCAGTCGAGGGTGGGCGGAATGTATTCGGACATGGGAGAATCCTTTTCGGAGGGAATCGCCCGCAGTCTATATCAACCTGCTGCTCGGTGCCGCGCATGTTTCAGCGGCAGCACCGTGGAGTACTTGATGCGTTCCATGGCGAAGCTGGAACTCATATCCGACAGGTCGATGGACTGGATCAGCCGCTGGTAGAAGTCATCGTAGGCGGCAATGTCGGGCACGACCACCCGCATCAGGTAATCCACGTCGCCGCTCATCCGGTAGAGCTCGATGATTTCCGGGAACGCCGCCACGGCATTCGCGAACGCATCCAGCCAGCGCCTGTTGTGCCAGTCGGCGCGGATGGTGTAGCGCGCCTGCATGGGCGAACCTCCGCTGGACTACGGAATCCTATGACGCGCTTGTGATGCCGGGCTGGAGGTAGCGTTTCAGCCGACGGTGCATACCATCTAAGATTACCTCTCGATTTGTATACAACAAGATTGACTTATATCAATATCGTCGTATAGTTACTTGAACGACAGAAATGTTTTACAACAATATTGATGTATAAATGAACCGCGTTCCCGAATTCTACACCGGAGCCCCCGTCGATCCTGTGGACCTGAGATTTCGTAGCGCGTTCCTTGAGGATCCGTGGCAGACGCTGCGCACCCAACACGTGGTGCTGACGGCGCCTCGGCGAACAGGCAAGACCAGCGTCATGGATCACTTGCGTGATCGACCCGAACACGGATTCTCCGTCATTTCGATAAATGTCCAGGACTTGACCCACCCGGCCGATTTTTTCCAGGCGCTGCTCGACGCATTCCACGACGCGCACCCGGATTTCCTACGCGACCAACTTGCCAAAGGATGGGAACTGGTGAGCGGCGTTCTACGACAGATCGATGGGGTTGACGTAGGCGGTTTCAAGCTGGCGCTGAGACGAAGCGACCCTGAATGGGACAAGAACTGGCGTCAGCACGGCGACAGGCTGCTTGCCCAGGCCCGCGATTCCGGCCAGCCGGTTTTGTTTATCGTCGATGAGTTTCCCGACATGCTGCTCAATCTCGCACGAGAACACAAACCGTTGTTGCGCGGGTTTCTGGCCTGGTTTCGCGCCCAGCGGTTGAAGCCGGCACCGGCAAGGGACCCGATCCGCTGGCTTGTCGGGGGCTCAGTCAACCTGAGCGGCACGCTTGATTCGCTCGGGCTGGTGGACCTCATCAACGATCTCGTGGATATCCCCCTGCCTCCGCTCACGGATGAGGACGTCGAGGCTTTCCCGAACGACATGCTCGGCGGGCGCGGCGTTCCATTCGACAACGGCGTCGGGCCACGGCTTGTCGCACGCCTGGGCCGTCCCATCCCGCTGTTCATGCAGATGGCAACCCAGGATCTCTACCGGCTGTGGAAAAGAGAGCAGCGCAAAATCGTCGCCTCGGACGTCGATGCAGTATTCGACGCAATGATTGTCAGTTCAGGTGCCCGCGCGCGACTGCAGCATTTCCACTCGCGCATTCGGCAGTACTACGGGAACACGAACGGCTCGATTGCCCACACCCTGCTCGGACAGCCCAGCGCGAGCGAAGAAGGGCTCGGGCGCACAAGCCTGCTGCAGGAGGCGGAGCGCCTGCTGGCAGATCTCGAGCTCGAATTGCCGGCCCACGAGCGCAGGCAGGTTTTCAATCGGATAATGCTCGACCTTGAGAACGACTTCTACGTCGAGGAGGTCGAGCCTGGGGTCTACGATTTCGCCGGCGGCGTGCTGAAACTCTGGTGGAGGAAATACCATGCCTGAACCGGCAGTAAGTACAAACATCGGGCTGTACCGATCCGGTGTAACCAGCCCGGAACGTCTGCAACAAACGAGCGTAGGGCGAGACCAGATCGTTGGCAACGCCATCGAGTCTGTGCGCAGTTCGGTGGGCAGAAGGTCGAAACACCACATGCTGTTCATCGGGCCGCGCGGAATCGGCAAGACCCACCTGCTTTCCTGCATCGAAGCGGCGGTTGAATCGGACGAAGCGCTTCGTGCCAGCGTGGTCGTGGCCCGGTTTCCAGAGGAATCGAATCAGACGCTGTCCTTCGCCGATTTCCTGATCGGTCTGTGCCGGATAGTGAAAGACACCCTCGAAGACGACCCGCTCTGGGCTCAATTGTTCGCCAGCGTAGAAACCGAGGATGACGACGCCATCGTCATCGACACCGTCGTACCGCCCTTGCGCGAACAAAATCGACTGCGCAAACGCACGCTTCTCGTCATGCTCGAGAACCTGGGCGAGGTTTTCACCCGGCAGATACGCAACAAACAGGACATCGCCTCGCTGCGCAAGTTCTTCATGGCCGACAACGGCTGCCTGCTGTTGGCAACAGCACCCTTGCATTTCGACGGAATCACCGACGTGGGGCAGCCGTTTTACGACTTCTTCGACATCCAGATTCTGGAGAACCTGAGCTTCGAGGAGACCGCCGAGGTAATCCGGAGGAACCTCGAATGGGATAACCGCACAAATCTCCTCGAAAATTTCGAAAACATGCGTCCCAAGCTGCAAGCGCTATACAAAATGACCGGGGGAAACCCACGGCTGACCCTCATGCTCTACGAGTTGATCGCCAACGAATCGGTTACCCGCGTACATGATCAGTTTCATCTGCTCCTCGACAGGATTTCACCTTTCTATCAAAGCCGTCTTACCGACCTGTCGCCCGCTCAGCGAGCAGTTCTGGAATGCCTCGCCGGCATGCGCGACCAGGAGAAAACTCCTGCGGCAATAGCCCGGCGCATGCGCATGAGCCAGCAGGAAATCTCGTCGCTTCTCAAGCGCCTTTCCGATGCTCACTACCTGCGCTCCAGCCAAAATCCGCAAGACAAGCGCTCGCGTCTTTACACCATTCGCGAGGGATTCTTCGACCTCTGGCTGGCCATGAATCTCTCCCGAAGCGCGCGTAAACGCCTCCCGTTTCTGCTCGAGTTCTTCAAACTCTTCTATCCAAGCATTGATGCGCGGGAAAAGAAGCGGCGGGAATTGCGCGAGCAACTCGCCTCGGAAGTTGACGGCGATGCGGAAAAGGCGCTCGACTATCTCAGTGAAATCGGCAGCGAAAAGGAACGTGCGGGCGCAAAGTTCGATATGGCAAGAGATTACGCCGCCCTGGGTGTAGCCGATCAAACGGTCAACTACGTGCTGGAAGCCGCACCGTTGGCTGGCGACGACGTGAGTCTATCCATCGCACGCTTCATCACGAGCGCTGAGTCCGCCTCCGACTATCTGTCGGAAATAGAAGAGATGATCGCTTGCTGGGAAGCGCATCGGAGTGGCGAATTCGAAGAATTTGCCCACCGGTTGATTTCCATGGGCGAGAAACTGACGCTGGGCAGCTTTTCCGAAACCAGACTTTCTTTCCTTCGAAATACGCTCGAAAGCTTGGGCGATTCAGAAGAGCGTGTGGAACAACGACTGAAGATTGCCGCTGTACTGTACGAACTTGCGCGGTGGGAGGAGTCTGAAGAACTGCTTCGCGCCGCGCTTGCCGAGGCCACGACACTCCCGGCATCGAAACTTGTGGCGAGGGCAGCGAACGACCTGGGAGTCCTGCTAATGGACACCAACAGGGCTGTGGAAGCCGAGCCATTGTTTCGGCAAGCCCTTGCCATCCATGAGGCTACCTTTGGAAAGCAACACCCGGAAGTAACGCCGTATTTGAACAACCTGGCTCTTCTATTGCAGGACACCAATCGTTTCACGGAAGCTGAGCATTTGATCCGCCGCGCCGTCGTTATCGATGAAGCGGCCTGCGGAAGCATGCATCCGCAGTTGGCGATTGAGCTGAACACGCTGGCGTGTTTGCTGCTCGACACGAACCGGATCGGGGAGGCCGAGCCAATGTTCCAGCGGGCCCTCGCAATTGACGAGGCAGCATTCGGAGACGAACACCCGAGAGTTGCGAACCGCTTGAACAATCTGGCGCGTCTTTACCAGGAGACCAATCGCATTGAGGAGGCCGAGCCGCTGTTCCGACGAGCCATCGCAATAGACGAGGCCGTATTCGGAGACAAACACCCGACTGTGGCTACGCGTCTGAACAATCTGGCGCTGTTACTCAAGGGCGCGGGCCGGAGCCAGGAAGCCGAACCGCTGTTCCGACGAGCTCTCGCAATCGATGAGGACGCTTTCGATACGCGACACCCGAAGGTGGCGATTCGCCTATCCAACCTTGGGCTTCTGCTGAAGGAAACCGATCAACTCGAAGAAGCGGAGTTTTCGATGCGCAGGGCTCTCGAGATCGACGAGGCTGCTCTCGGAACCCAACACCCGGCGCTTGGAACAGACTTGAACAACTTGGCGGTGTTGCTGCAGGACACTGGCCGAGTCGCCGAAGCAGAACCGTTGTTGCGCCGAGCTCTGCGTATCGATGAGGCCGCATTCGGTGATCAACACCCGAAAATGGCGATTAGACTGAATAATTTGGCGCTTCTGCTAAAACAAACGAACCGGATCGAGGAAGCGGAGCAATCGATGCGGCGCGCGCTCGACATCCTGGATTCCTTCCGTGTGCAAACCGGACACGAGCACCCCCATTTCCAACGCGCGAAAGCCAACTATCTGGCATGCCGCCAGCCGTGATCCGGTATCGTACGGGACTAGTGCTCCTTCCAATGGTGACCGCAAACAGGAAAACGTCTTCGGGAGGGGTCGCTTCGACCCATCTGAGTACGGCCGCATGCGGCTTCGAACGGCGCAGTTCAGACACCACGTTGGTATCCAGCAAACACACGGTCAATCACGATTCGGCAGCGGGCGCAACCGCTCTGCCGTTCTAGGGGCTGTCAGCGCCTCGGTACGGGCTTCCGGTGCGAGCAACAAGTCCTTGACGCGGGGGCCGGCAGCTTTCTTCAACCTCTGCCACTCGTCAATCGGAATCAGCACCGCTGTTTGAACTCCTCGCCGGATCACTATCTGAGGTCCTTCCGTCAAACTTGCAGAAAGGAATTCGCTGAACCGCGCCTTGGCGTCTTGAACCTGCCAGCTTCCATTCATGTCGGCACCTCGATGACCTGTCTGACCGCATATATGACCATATGGAAGACACCGCAAGAGGCAAACGTCGGAACTGTGCGTGAGATTTCACGGTATCGGGGGCCATGGCGAACCAACGCAAGGGATCAACTTCCAGGTCGCTGGCGGCAGAGCCGTGTCGATCCGTGGAGCACTCCCAGTCCGGCCGTCGTTCGTTCATTGCCCGAATAGATGTTGAACCGGTGCGCCCTGGATTCCCGGGCCGGAATGTCAGCGCCGACACGCCGGGCGGACTCACCGGCGCTGAATAACCAGGCGCCGGTCAATCGTGCCGCTGGCGGCGAGGGCCGGCCGCCCCTAGAATCCCCCTCCCATGTTCACCAACAATCCTTTCGCCGGGATTCCTGCGTCCATAGAGCCCGGTTTTCCGGAGGCTTTTGTCATCGCGATGGCGGTGCTCGTGATTGCCGGCACCCTGTTCGATGTCGTGCACAAGCGAAGCGCCCGCTATTTCTTCGACAACTGGCGCCAGGCCAGGAACCGGGGGTCGAAACGAATCGGCGGCGCGGAGACGGCATCGCTGGCGGTCCGGACGCTGTGCTCGGATGTGCTGGCCTCGGCCGAGTTCTGCAGCACGCGGCGCCGGTTCGCGCACCTGTTGACCATGTACGGCTTCCTCGCCCATGTCACCGCCTCGGCACTCCTGGTTCTCGGCTACCCCGGGTCCGGCGGCCCGGCGCCTGCCATACTCGCGTGGGCCTGGCATATCGGCGCGCTGATGGTCTGCATCGGCGGGTACTGGTTCTGGTTCTTCATTCGCGCCGATGTCGTGGCGGAGGGAAACTCGCCGTTCCGCATCGTGCGGGCGGACCTGTTCGTGCTCTCGCTGCTGGCGAGCGCTACCGCGGGCCTGCTCTGGTCGCTGCTGCAGACAACGGACACAACGGTGGGCACGACGCTGTGCTTCGGCCTGTATGTCATCGCCAACACCGTGCTTTTCGGTTCCGTGCCCTGGTCCAAGTTCGCGCACATGTTCTTCAAGCCCGCCGCGGCGCTCGGCAAACGCGTGGCGGATGCGAACGGTTCGAGGAACGGGCTGCCGGCGCCGGCGGACAAGCCCGAGGTATTCGCCAGCGCACGCCAGTTGCCAAGAAACTACTGATCGCTCAGAGGAACCATGCCCACTTTCGTGTACATGACCCAATGCGATGGCTGCGGACACTGCGTGGACATCTGCCCGTCCGACATCATGCACATCGACAGCACTAACCGCCGCGCCTACAACATCGAACCCAACATGTGCTGGGAGTGCTATTCGTGCGTCAAGGCCTGTCCGCAGAACGCCATCGACGTGCGCGGCTACGCCGACTTCGCCCCCCTCGGCCACAGCGTACGCGTACTGCGGGAAGACACAAAAGGCACGATTTCCTGGCGTGTGCAGTTC
>CAZWZH010000228.1:0-4386 GCA_964638775.1 uncultured Pseudomonadales bacterium | reverse complement strand
ATATTCTATTTGACATAATACCAGAGACTCGACACCGAGAGCAGGTATGCGGTACGGGTATCCGGCACGCCAAGCGGACGCGTTGTCGTGGAATTCGAGGGTGCAGGGGTGCTTTAAAGGTGCCGGATACCCGTACCGCATACCTGCTCTCTCCCAGCGGTATTCTGTTCCTTGCGCGTCCTCGTCCCGGCGCGCCGGGTTCCCGACTCGCATGGATCAGAACCTCAAACTATTGATTAAAAATATTTATCTTTTGTAGATCGACATGCCGAACAGTTCCTTCGATCAGGGGCCAAGATTGGGTTGCCGGGATGCGCCGTCAGGCGGATGATAAACGGAACGGGGCAGGGCCCGCCCGGGCCCGCGCCCATTCGTCCGGTGCGGGCCCGCGCGGATTGGTTCAGAGAGGTGTACCGTGCTCAAGGAGGCGGCGATGTGGGACTTCGACTTTGGATTGGGGGAAACCCTGGACATGCTCCGCGACAGCGTACGCGAGTTCGCCGCCGCGGAGATCGCGCCGCTCGCGGCCGAGATCGACGCGACCAACGAGTTTCCCCGGGCGCTCTGGCCGAGGCTCGGCGAACTCGGCGCGCTCGGCATCACGGTCGAGGAGCGTTACGGCGGTACGGGGCTCGGCTATCTCGCGCACTGCATCGCCATGGAGGAGATCAGCCGCGCTTCCGCTTCCGTCGGACTCTCCTACGGCGCCCACTCGAACCTGTGCGTTAACCAGATACGCCGGTTCGGCACCGGGGAACAGAAAGAACGCTATCTACCGAAACTGATTTCCGGGGAATACCTCGGCGCCCTCGCCATGAGCGAGCCGGGCGCCGGTTCCGATGTGATGAGCCTGAAACTCAGGGCCGTGGAGGACGGCGACGGCTGGCGCCTGACCGGCAACAAGATGTGGATCACCAACGGCCCCGGCGCCGACGTGCTGGTGGTCTACGCCACGGTGGACCCGGACGCCGGGTCGAAGGGCGTCACTGCCTTCCTGATCGAGCGCGGCATGCCCGGATTCACCACCGCGCAGAAGCTCGACAAGCTCGGCATGCGCGGTTCCGACACCTGCGAACTCGTTTTCGACGGCTGTTACGTCCCGGGCTCCCACCTGCTCGGCAGCGTCGGCCAGGGCGCCGCCATACTGATGAGCGGGCTCGACTACGAGCGCGTGGTGCTGGCCGGCGGCCCGCTCGGCGTCATGCGTAGCTGCATGGACCTGGTGCTGCCCTATGTCCACGACCGGGAGCAGTTCGGGCGCCCCATCGGCACCTTCCAGCTCATGCAGGGCAAGGTGGCGGACATGTACACCACCATGAACGCCTGCCGCTCCTACGTCTACTCGGTGGCAGCAGCCTGCGACGCAGGGCGCACGACCCGTTTCGACGCCGCCGGATGCATCCTGTATGCCGCCGAGAAAGCCACGTGGATGGCCTCCGAGGCGATTCAGGCGCTCGGTGGAAACGGCTACATCAACGAGTATCCCGCCGGCCGGCTGCTGAGGGACGCCAAAGTCTACGAGATCGGGGGCGGCACCAGCGAGATTCGCCGCATGCTGATCGGGCGCGAACTATTCGAGGCGACCGGCAACCACTGACCGTCATGCACCGCGCCCTGTTGCCAGACCCCTTGTTCGCGGAGAAGTCTGACCATTGCGTCAACTGCGCTCCCGGTCACTGTTGTCTCGTCGGGTCGGGGCATCGCCCCGCTGGTGAGTTGCGCGACAAGAGCCCCTATAATGCCGCGCTTCGCACCCAACCCGGAATGTCAAAGGTGAAGCACCTTCGTTTTCTTGCCGTCCTCCCCGCCCTAGCCGCCATGGCCGCCAATGCCGTTCCCCAGGCGGGCTCTGCCGGGGAGATCCGGGAACGCCTGCACCCGTTCGGCCAGGTCTGCCGCACGGGTGAGGCCTGCCCTGCTCCAGCCGCGGCGTCGGCGCCGGCCGCAGGCGGTGAGAACTGGAAGGTCACAGACCTGCCCGACAACGAGGGTGGGGATGCCGGCGAACAGGGCGTGCAGAGCCCGTGGGCATCTTCCGGCATTCGCTGGCCCGAAACCTCCGCGAGCATCAGCCTCAGCTCCAGCATGGACGCCACAATGCGCTTCACGCACCTCAACCTGTCCGGAGGCGAAGTGAGCCGGTACGGCGATTGGGTCAATCACTGGATAACCCTGGGGGTCGGGGAACGCGAGGCGGATTTCAGGGTGAAACTGCCCGACGACGGCCAGGACATGCTGCTGCTGGGTGCCGGCCCTGTCGACTTTCTGAAGAAAGCGCTGGAAGATCAGGCCGGTGAAACGCTTACGGTGCGATTGAACTACCAGGGAACAGGCGCTGTGGCGTTCAGTTTTCCATTGGCGGGGGCGGCGGAGTCCTTGCACGCCATCGGCCTGGTCGACCAATCGGTGGTTGACGCCCTGGCACGCAGCGCAGTAGAAGGCGCGCCGGCAGCCGCGGAGCCCGTGGCTGAGGCTCCCGCACCCATGAACGCACTGACCGCAGCCGCCGGAACGCGCTCCGGCCAAGCCATCTATGACACCTTCTGTTTCGCCTGCCATGCCACCGGCGTCAGCGAAGCGCCGCTGTTCGGCAGCCTCGAGCAATGGCAGCCGCGCATCGACAAGGGCATGGACGAACTGGTGGCGGTTTCGTTGACCGGCCTCAACCTGATGCCCCCCATGGGCACCTGCATGAATTGCACCGAAGACGAGATGCGCGACTCCATTCAGTACATGATCGACAACGCGCTCTGAGTTCCGGCCCGAACCGCTCGGCGTTACCGCATCGATGCCTCAAATCGGCAGGGGAGAATTCCTTATCGGGCAACGCCTGTGCGGCTACTGCCCGACCATCGCCTCCCAGTCCACCGCGCGATAGCTCAGCGCTTCGGCGATATGGGCCGCGGTCATGGTATCGGCCGCCTCGAGATCGCCGATGGTCAAACCCACCTTGATGACCTTGTGAAAGCTCCTCGCCGACAGGTGGTAGCGGTCGATGGCCTGGGTCAACAGCGCCTCGGCAGCGCTGTCCATTCGGGCGCGTTCCGCAGCGACCGGGCCGCTCAGATGGCCGTTCAGGCGACCTTGCCTCTGCAACTGCCGGGTTCGGGCCGCGGCGACCTCTTCTGCCAGTGCCGCCGTATTGCTTGCCGGGAGGCTGCGGTCCGCCAGCAGTTCCCTGGAAAGGTTCGGTAACCAGAGCTGCATGTCGATGCGGTCGAGCAGCGGGCCTGAAACCCGTGCCTGGTAGCCGCGCACCTGGCGTGGCGTGCACCGGCACCGGCCCTCCGCACAGACTCGTCCGGCCGGGCAGGGATTCATCGCCGCGATCAGTTGAAACCGGGCCGGGAAAACGACCCGGTAGTTTGCTCGCGCAATGGTGGCCCGTTGGGATTCCAGCGGTTCGCGCAGCAGGTTGAGCACAGCCGGCTGAAAGTGCGGCATTTCGTCGAGGAACAGTACGCCATGATGGGCCAGCGACGCTTCCCCCGGCATGGCGACCTGGCCGCCGCCGACAATGGACGGAGCGCTCGCCGAGTGATGGGGATCGCGGAATGGCACCCGGTGGTAGGAGTCGCGCAAAAGCCCCGCACTCGAATACACGGCCGCCACCTCCAGCGCCTGCGATTCGCTGAGCACGGGCAGCATGTTGACGACGCTGCGCGCCAGCATGGTTTTGCCGGTGCCCGGCGGACCGACCATGAGGAAGTGATGCCCTCCCGTTGCGGCGACCTGCAGTGCCCGCTTCGCGGTCTCATGCCCTTTGACAAGGGCCAGAAAGTCCGTGGCGGAGTCTTCGGCGCCAGTCATTGACCCGCCGGCCACATGCACCGCCATATCCGGGTGGCGCACCAGGGTCACCACATCGCTCAAGTTTCGGCACGGCGCCAGAACATGGGTATTGACCAGTTGGGCCTCACGCCGGTTCGCGTCAGGGATAACCAGCACCGTGCGCGAGTCTGCCAGCGCCAGGGCCGCCGGCAGGACACCGCGGGTATGGCGCAACGCCCCGTAGAGGCCAAGTTCAGCCAGGAACTCGAACCGGGACAGGTGCTCCGCCGGCACCTGACCGGACGCCGCCAGCAGGCTGATCGCGATGGCCAGGTCGAAGCGGGCCCCCTGCTTGGCCAGGTCTGCCGGGGCCAGGTTGACGACCACGCGCCCGTCCGGAAACTCGAAGCCGTTGTTTTCCAGCGCGCTTCTGACCCGGTCTCGGGCTTCGCGCACCGCCGCTTCCGGCAGGCCCACCAGGGTGAACCGGGGCAGCCCGCCGCCGATGTGGGTTTCCACGGTGACCAGCGGCGAACCCATGCCGACCTGTGCGCGCGACCGAACGGCGATGCCGGTCGGTCGCGCGCACAGGTCGGCATGGGTTCGCCGCTGGTC
>CAZWZH010000227.1:0-13717 GCA_964638775.1 uncultured Pseudomonadales bacterium | reverse complement strand
GATCGGCGCCGTGGACGTGCAACTCGACCTGAATGTCGGAGGCACCGGCGGTTTCAGTTCCGACGGCGAATACCTGCCCATCGTCAAGGTGGCGCCCGTGTATCCCAGGCGTGCGCAGACCCGGGGCATCGAGGGTTACGTGCTGCTGGAATTCGTAGTCACCAAGACCGGCGCGGTCCGCGATCCGGTGGTGATCGAATCGAAGCCGCCCGGTATTTTCGACCGGGCCGCGATGGGGGCGGCGCTGAAGTTCAAGTACAAGCCGAAGGTCGTGAACGGCGAGCCGATCGACGTGGCGGGGGTGCGCAACCGCATCACCTTCGAACTTCAGGACGGGTAGGCTGACATGAAAGCTTCATTGAGGTTCGCAGCGGCACTGGCCGCCGCCCTGTTCCTGGTTCCCGCCCTGGAGCTTGCGCCGGCTGGCGGCCAGCAGGCCTGGGCGGAAGAGGAACAGCAGGACAACCGGAAAATGCGCCGGGTGCCTTCCATGAGCGAGGCCACCTTCAAGAAACTGGCCGAAGCCCAGGAATTCATCGACGCGAAGGACCTCGACGGCGCAATTCGGGTGCTGAACGGCATGCTGGACCGCAGCCGCCGCTACAACGGCAACGAAATCGGCCAGATTCACAACATGCTCGGCTTCGTCTATTTCTCCAAGGAAGACTACGGCCGCGCGATCGGCCACTACGAAGTGGTCATCAAGCAGGGCGAGGACATTCCCGAGGGTCTGGAAACGACGACCCTGTACACTCTCGCACAGCTCAATTTCGTCTACGAGCGCTACAGCGAAGCGTTGCGCTACATGCAACTGTGGCTGTCCAAGGCAAACAATCCGGGGCCGGAACCCCACATTTTCATGGGGCAGGTCTACTACCAGATGGAAGACTACGTCAACGCGGCCACCCAGATCGAAAAGGGGATAGCCATAGCGCAGGGGCGTGGAACGGCGGTGAAGGAGAACTGGTGGGCGTTGCTGAGCTTCCTGTATTCCGAACAGGAACACTGGCCCAAGGTGATGGAAATCCTTGAGATACTCATCCAGGAGTTTCCGAAACGCGCCTACTGGGTCAGCCTTGCGGGCATACAGGGCCAGCAGGGCTTGGAGAAAGAGCAGATCTATACCATGATGGCAGCCTACGACGCCGGGTTCCTCACGATGCAATCCGACATCGTCACCCTGGCGGGGCTGCTGATGCAGGAAGAGGCGCCCATCCGGGCGGCAACGGTGCTGCAGAAGGGAATCGACGACAAGATAGTAGAGCGAACGGACAGGCACCTTCGCAGCCTCGGACAGGCCTACCAGCTTTCCCAGGAAGTCGACAAGGCGATTCCCGTTTTCGAGGATGCCGGGAAGCTCTCCGAAGACGGCCGCATCTACGAAAATCTGGCTCAGCTCTACATGGAAGACGACAAGTTCGACAAGTGCGTCGATGCCGCATCCAACGCCCTGAAGAAGGGCGGGTTACGCAAGGTGCAGAGCGTCTACATCGTGCGCGGCATGTGCGAATACAACCGCGACGGGCTGAGCCGCGCCAAGGAATCGTTCGTTTCCTGCCGCAACGAGTCGAGGCGCGTGAGAGACCAGGGCAATCAGCGCATCTGCCAGAGCTGGATCACCTATATCGACCGCGAGGTGGCCCGCCGCCGGGCGATTGCCCGCGCCATCTGAGGGCATCGACATAGCACAGTCCATCCTCCAGCGGCTTCGGGCCGGATGGACATCGAAAAACTCCCTGCTCTGCGTGGGGCTCGATCCGGTGCGGGAACGCTTGCCGGCCGCGTTCCGGAGCGGCCCCGACGGATTCAGGGATTTCTGCTGCGCCATCGTCGATGCCACCGCCGGCGAAGCCTGTGCCTTCAAGCCCCAGGCCGCACACTTTGCGGCAGTGGGTGCGGAAGACCAGCTCGCTGAAGTCATTGCCTACGTTCACGCGCGCCATCCGGACGTACCTGTCATCCTCGACGCCAAGCGCGGCGATATCGGCGCAACGGCGGAGTTCTATGCGATTGAGGCTTTTCAGCGGTACGGCGCCGACATCGTCACCGTCAATCCCTATTTGGGCCCGGAGTCCCTCGAGCCTTTTCTGGCGTTTCCGGACCGGGGTGTGGCCATACTCTGCCGTACCAGCAACCCGGGCAACGCCTGGATTCAGTGTCATCCGGAGGACGAGCCGGTGTTTCTGCGCGTGGCGAAGTCTGTGGCGGAATGGAACGAACGCGGCAATCTCATGCTCGTTGCCGGCGCGACCTACCCGGAGGACATGGCCCGAATCCGTTCCGTTGCCCCGACGGTGCCGTTGCTGGTGCCCGGAATCGGCGCCCAGGGGGGGGATCTGCGCGCCGTGCTCGAGGCGGGCCTGGATGCGCGGGGCCAGGGCCTGCTCATCAGTGCGTCGCGCTCGATCCTGTATGCCGGGGCTGGGGAAGACTTCGCATCCGCGGCCCACGAGGCAGCGGTGACCCTGCGGGACAGCATTTCAAGGTGCGCCGGGGACCTGTTGCGTCAATCGGCCTGATCAGGCGGACAGCGCCTTAGCCGGCAAGCTTGAAGTTGCACCACACGGGGCAATGGTCAGAGGGCTTGGTACCGCCGCGGATTTCGTAGTCGATGCCACAGCTCTCGATGGCTTCGGCGAGACTCGGGGTGGCGAGTACAAGGTCGATGCGCAGGCCCCGTTTGGGATCGCGCTCGAAGCCCCGGGAGCGGTAGTCGAACCAACTGTACAGGCGCTCGCGGTCGGCGGTACGGGCGGCATAGACGTCGGTGAACCCCCAGGACATCACGGCCTGGAGCCATTCGCGTTCTTCCGGCAGGAAGCTGGTCTTGCCTTCGCGCAGCCAGCGTTTCCTGTTGTCTTCGCCGATGCCGATGTCCCGGTCTTCGGGCGCGACGTTCATGTCGCCCGAGAGCAGCAACGATTCGCCCGAATCGCAGCGTTCGCGCAGATAGCGCAGCAGGTCCTGGTAGTAGAGCCTTTTTGCGGGAAACTTGAGCGGATGGTCGCGGCTCTCGCCCTGCGGAAAGTAGCCGTTGATGATTCTCACCCGCCGCCCGCCGATCTCGTAACAGGCGGAAACGAAACGGCGCTGCTGGTCGGCCTCGCGCCAGGGGAACCCGCACTGCACCTCCGCCGGCTCGGATTTCGACAGCAGAGCCACCCCGTAGTGGCCCTTCTGCCCGTGAATCACGATGTGCGGATACCCCATTGCCTGCACCGCCTCCAGCGGAAACAGGTCGTCGACCACCTTGGTTTCCTGCAGGGCGACGATATCCGGTGCGTGGGTTTCGGTGATGGCTTCGATCTGGTGCAGGCGGGCGCGTATGCCATTGGCGTTGAATGTTACGAATCGCATGGTCGGGACTGGCTTCGGTTCCTGTGGACGGTGCCGCGCTTGTTCTTCGAACGCGGTTCTGCCGGGGCGGTTAGAATGCAGAAAAGCGCGGCCGAATGCCAACGTCACGGGAGGTGAACACGTATGTCCGAAAGGAGAGCGCCGTTCGACTGGTCAGATCCGCTGCTGCTCGACGAGCAGCTCAGCGGGGAGGAACGGATGATTCGGGACAGCGCGCGGGATTACGCCCAGGGCCGGCTGATGCCTCGTGTGCTGGAAGCGAACCGCAACGAGTCCTTCGACCGGGAGATCGTCACGGAGATGGGCGCGATGGGCATGCTGGGCGCGACGCTGCCCGAAAAGTACGGCTGCGCCAACGTGAACTATGTCTCCTACGGCCTGATGGCACGGGAAGTCGAGCGGGTCGATTCGGGCTACCGGTCGGCGATGAGCGTGCAGTCTTCGCTGGTCATGCACCCGATTCACGCCTACGGTACGGAGGCTCAGCGGGAGAAATACCTGCCCCGGCTGGCCACCGGGGAATGGGTGGGATGTTTCGGCCTCACGGAACCGGACCATGGCTCGGACCCGGGCGGCATGGCGACCCGCGCGGAGGCCGTTGACGGGGGATTCGTGCTCAACGGTACGAAGACCTGGATCACCAACTCGCCGATCGCGGACATCGCGGTGGTGTGGGCAAAGCTCGACGGCGTCATCAGGGGTTTCATCGTGGAGCGTGGATTCGCCGGGCTCGGCACTCCGAAGATCGTCGGCAAGATGAGCCTGCGGGCGTCGGCGACCGGGCAGATCGTTCTGGACGATGTGTTCGTGCCCGCCGAGAACCTGCTGCCCGGCGCGAAGGGCCTGGGCGGGCCGTTCGGGTGCCTGAACCGTGCGCGTTACGGCATCTCGTGGGGTTCCATGGGCGCCGCCGAATTCTGCTGGCACGCGGCGCGTTCCTACACGCTCGGGCGCAGCCAGTTCGGCAAGCCCCTGGCGGCGAATCAGCTCATTCAGAAGAAGCTGTCCGACATGCTCACCGAGGTTGCCCTGGGGCTGCAGGGGTGTATCCGCGCCGGCCGCCTGCTCGACGAAGGGCGCCTGGCGGTGGAGAACATTTCAATGCTCAAGCGCAACAACTGCAGGAAAGCCCTCGACATTGCCCGCATGGCCAGGGACATGCACGGCGCCAACGGCATTTCCGATGAGTATCACGTCATGCGGCACGTCATGAACCTGGAAACGGTCAACACCTATGAGGGCACGGAGGACGTTCACGCGTTGATTCTCGGGCGGGCGCAGACTGAACTTCCAGCCTTCTGAGAAGACTAAATCACAAGGGTAGATCCACCCTGTGACATCACCAAGCTATTGAAAGGTCGATATTTCACGAATGTGACAAGGAAATCGACTTCGGGGCGTTGTGTGACGGGAGGGCACTGCTAAGGTTCGGTGGTACGGGATGGCGCCAGGTTTGGAGGAACAATGATCAACATCCTCGTGGTCGACGACCATCGTCTATTTCGCCTGGGCGTTGCGAAGATGTTGCCCGAAAGCAAGGGTTTCAAGGTGGTCGGCGAGGCGGCAAACGCCGAGCAGGGTGTCAGTCTGGCCCGCAAGCTGAGGCCCAACGTGGTGTTGATGGACATTCTCATGCCGGGCATCGGCGGGCTGGAAGCCATATCGCGCATTCGCCGCATCGACCGGCACATCAAGATCATTGCCCTCACAGCCTGCACTTCCAACCCGTTTCCGGTACAGGCGCTAAGAACGGGCGCCACCGGCTATCTCACCAAGGGCGTCACCCCCGACGAACTGCACACGGCGATTCGCAGGGTCTATGTGGGCAAGCGATACCTGAGCGCCGACGTTGCCCGGCAACTCGCCGAAAAAGCGTTCGACACCGACAACGACTCGCCCTTCGATCTGCTCTCGGGGCGTGAGATGCAGATCATGCTGATGATCATCAACTGCAGCAAAGTCAGCGAAATATCGGCCGATCTGCACCTGTCGCCGAAAACGGTGAACAGCTACAGATACCGGATCTTCGAGAAACTGAAGGTGTCGAGCGATGTGGAACTGGTGCTTCTCGCCGTTCGCCATGGCATGACACAGATCGAACCGTTGGGGTCGACCAGCAACGAAACGGCCTGAATCTCCGCGGGGCGCCGCTGGCATGGGGCGCATTCGACCCGGGCGGATTCGCGCTATAGTGCGGGCATGCAAACCGCAGGCGCAACCGCCGCATTCGACCCGGAAGCCGTTCTTTCCAACCTGCCCAGAAAGCCGGGCGTGTACCGCATGCTCGATGAACGGGGCCGGGCGCTCTACGTCGGCAAGGCACGCAGCCTCAAGCCCCGCATAACCAGTTATTTCCGGGCCTCGGGGCTCGCAAGCAAGACCATGGCGCTCGTCGCCCGGATTCGTGACATCGAGATCACGGTGACCAACAGCGAGACGGAAGCGCTGTTGCTGGAACAGAGCCTGATCAAGCAGGAGCGGCCGCCCTACAACGTCGTGCTGCGTGACGACAAGTCCTACCCGTACATCCACCTCACGGGCGATGCGGACTTCCCCCGTCTCGCGTTTCACCGCGGCGCCCGCAGGAAGACCGGGCGCTATTTCGGGCCGTTTCCGTCGGCGAGCGCGGTGCGCGACAGCCTCAACGCCCTGCAGAAACTGTTCCGGGTTCGCCAGTGCGACGACAGCTTCTTCAAGAACCGCTCACGCCCGTGCCTGCAATACCAGATTCAACGCTGCAGCGGCCCCTGCGTCGGCCTGGTGACTCCCGAGTCGTATCGGCAGGACGTCGATCTCGCCGTGCTTTTTCTGGAAGGCAGGAGCGACGAGGTGCTCGATACGCTGAAGGAACGCATGGACACGGCGGCGTCCGGCCTCGACTTCGAGCACGCGGCGAAGTTTCGCGACCAGATCGCCCAGTTGCGCCGCGTTCAGGAACTGCAGTACGTACATGCCGCCGAAGGGGACGTGGATGTCTTCGCCCTGGCCGAGGAGGGCGCGGTGGCGTGCGTGCAGGCCCTCTACATCCGCGACGGGCGCATGCTCGGGCAGCGTACCTGGTTCCCCCGCAACGAACTCGGCCTGGGGCGCGCGGAGTTGCTGGGAGCCTTCGTTTCCCAGTACTACCTGGCCGGGACCGAACGCGATCTGCCGAGAAACCTGATTGTCTCGGAGGCGATGGCCGACGCCGCCTTGCTCGCCGAGGCCCTGACCGACCGCGCCGGCCACAAGGTCGGCCTCTTGTCGTCGGTGCGCGGCCGCCGCGCGGGCTGGCTGAAGCTCGCGGCAGACAACGCAGCGTACAGCCTGGCCGCGTACCTGGCCGACAAGCGCAATGTCTACGCCCGTTTCGTGGCCCTCCAGGAGGCGCTGCAGCTCGAGGACCTGCCGGACCGGCTGGAGTGTTTCGACATCAGCCACACCATGGGCGAGGGCACGGTGGCGTCGTGCGTGGTGTTCGACGTCGATGGCCCGCTGAAATCCGACTACCGGCGTTTCAATATCGACGACGTGGCCCCGGGAGATGACTACGGGGCCTTGGAACAGGCGTTGCGCCGGCGCTATACGCGACTCAAGCAGGGCGAGGGAACGCTCCCCGCCATCCTGGTCATAGACGGCGGCCGCGGCCAGTTGCGCCGCGCCCGGGACGTGCTCGGCAGCCTGCAGGTCGAAGACGTACTGATCCTCGCGATCGCCAAGGGGGCCGGCCGCAAACCGGGGCTCGAGCGGTTCTTCACGGGCGCCGGACAGATCGCTATCCCGCCACAGTCCGATGCTTTCCACCTCCTGCAGCATGTCAGGGACGAAGCCCATCGCTTCGCCATCACGGGGCACCGGCAGCGCCGTCGCAAAAATCGGCGCAGTTCCGATCTCGATGGCATTGCGGGCGTCGGGCCGAAACGCAAGCGCGGGTTGCTCACTCACTTCGGAAGCCTGGCGGCGTTGAAAGGCGCGAGTCGCGAGGAGATCGCCAGGGTACCCGGCATCAGCGGCAAACTGGCGGAGGAGGTCTATGGGTCGCTGCATGCCGACTGAGCCCCTGGCTGCACGGCGGGAACCCGGCGGGGGTCCCCTGTTCGGGGTGTGGGTAATAGAATGAGCCGATGAACCTGCCCAACTTCCTGACGCTGCTCCGAATCGTCCTGGTGCCGGTATTTGCGCTGACCTACCTGACTCCGGGCGGAGATTTTTACCTGTATGCTGGAATCCTGTTCGCTTTGGCGGCGTTCACGGACTGGCTCGACGGCTACCTGGCGCGCCGACTGGGCCAGACGACTCGGTTCGGTACCTTCCTGGATCCGGTTGCGGACAAGCTGATCGTCGTCACGGCCCTGATCCTGCTGATCGGGCAGCACGCGAACCTCTGGCTTACGCTGCCCGGCATCGTCATCGTCAGCCGGGAGATTTTCATCAGCGCGCTCAGGGAATGGATGGCGGAGATGAACCGTCGCGGTCTCGTCGCCGTCACCCTGGTCGGCAAGGTGAAGACGACGCTGCAGATGATCGCGATCACACTGCTCCTGGCCAATCCTCTGGACTTCGACAATCCCTGGGTGATCGGCGGCTACGCGTTGCTCTACGTGGCTGCCCTGATGACGCTCTGGTCGATGTTCATCTATCTCATTGCGGCCTGGCCGACGCTGGAACTGGATCTCAGGAAAAAACGGTGAGCTAACGACGCCCGAAGCGGCGCGCGGCGATGTGGCCCCAGAACCGCGCCCTTCGAAAACAGGCCTGATAAAGCTAGAATCCGCGCTGGCGCCGCCCGCCCCCGACGCCGATGCAGGGCAAACGCAGAAACGGAGCGCGGGCCGACAAGGCTGAGTGGCAGAGTGGCCATGCAGCGGACTGCAACTCCGTGTACGCCGGTTCGATTCCGACCTCAGCCTCCAATTCCGATCCTGGTGCCCGGGGCGGGGCTCGAACCCGCATGGCCTTGCGGCCGAGGGATTTTAAGTCCCTTGTGTCTACCAGTTTCACCACCCGGGCTGGCTCGGCGTGGTGCCCAGGGCGAGATTCGAACTCGCACGCCGCTAGGGGCACTGGAACCTAAATCCAGCTTGTCTGCCAATTCCAACACCTGGGCCGGGCGCCGTATCGGTGCGCATTCTACTCGTCAATGCGCCCGCTTGCCTTGAAATGACGCCGCGGCGGTGCGGTGTATCGAAAGGGCAGCCGGGTGGAACCGAGGCGCATTCCCGGCGAACGCGGTAGTTGGCGGCAGGCGGTTTGTATACACTCCGCCGCAAGTCGATCCGGCCGGGAATGCCGGCAGCCGCGTAATCGCAAGCGTAGACGAGCAGGCCGGTTTACGTGGATGCCGCTTGATACATAGGATTCGACGGAGCCGGTAGCGCAAACCGCCACACCGGCGCCAATCCTGGGAATTGCCATGTCACTGCCAGAAATGCTGATGATCCTGGGCTTTGCGCTTGCCGCCTATTCGGTTATCTCCAACGACTCGATCCAGACGCTGGGCACCTTTCTCTCGTCCAATGCGCACCGGCCCTGGTGGGTGATGTGGATCTTCGGGAGCAGCATCCTGCTCATGGTGCTGGTCTACGGCTGGTACGCGAACGCCGGCGACCCTGCCTACGGGCGTCTTGAATCCTTCCCGCCCCCGGCCGGCGGCGTGACCTGGCTGCATGTGCTGGCGCCCTTTACGCTGCTGATTCTTACCCGGTTCGGGGTGCCGGTCAGCACCACCTTCCTGGTGCTGAGCGTATTCGCTCCGGGCAATATCGACTCGATGCTGTTCAAGTCGCTGTCCGGCTACCTGGTCGCCTTCGCCGTCGCCATACTGCTGTACCTGGGCACCCGAAAACTCACCGCCTACCTGACCCGCAGTGCCGGCACACGTGAGGCCGGCGCAATCCACTGGGTGGTGCTGCAGTGGGCATCGACCGCCTTTCTCTGGAGCCAGTGGCTGATTCAGGACCTGGCGAACATCTTCGTTTTCCTGCCGCGGGTCATCGATCTGTGGGCATTGGTGGGCAGTATCGCGCTGCTGCTCGTCATACAGGGCGTCATCTTCTATCAGCATGGCGGCGCCATCCAGAAGATTGTCACCTCCAAGACCATGACCGCGGATACCCGCTCCGCCACGATCATCGACTTCCTGTACGGGCTGATCCTCCTGATCTTCAAGGAGTGGAGCAACATGCCCATGAGCACCACCTGGGTGTTTCTGGGCCTGCTCGCCGGGCGCGAGGTGGCGATGACGCTGCAGAACTCGGGACGGAATCTGAAGGAGACAATGAAGCTGGTGGGGCTGGATGCGTTCAAGGCGTTCACCGGGCTGGTGGTGAGCGTTATCCTGGCCCTGGCGGGGATCTACTTCGCTGGCTGATCCGGCCACCCAAACCGGCCATCGTGGTGTAGCATTGGGGTTCCGACATCCGAACCGACCATGAAGAAGTATCCGCCAACTCCGGAAGAGCTTCGCGACTGGATGGACCGCAAGGGCCTGTCAAACCGGAAGGTGGCGAAGGCGCTACGCTTGTCCGATGGCCGGGTGGTGCGTTTCTGGACCTCCAGGAAAGATCCGCGGCCGATTCCCTATCCGAGTTGGTACACCTTGCGTCACAAGTTCGGCAAATAGATCTTCAGCCCGCATCAGGTTTAACGATTGGGCCCCCGATTCATCGGGTAGGGCTGCCAGCGCTCCAGCGGAACCTTGGGCAGGACGGTCGGGTTCACACAGCTTCGCGGCCACCGGTTGCGCAGTACCAGCGCCACTTCGCGCCCCACCCGGCGGCGGGTTTCCGGGCGCATGCGCGACGTCGCCGAGGCGACGTGCGGGGTGAGCAC
Organism: uncultured Pseudomonadales bacterium; assembly: GCA_964638775.1. GTDB lineage: Bacteria > Pseudomonadota > Gammaproteobacteria > Pseudomonadales > Azotimanducaceae > Azophilus. The sequence goes on along the minus strand of CAZWZH010000227.1, from coordinate 3,550 downwards.
GACGTTGTCCATCTTGAGCAACGGGTTGTCCTGCCGGATGGGCTCGGTTTCCAGCACATCGAGCCCCGCCGCGGCAAGCTGACCGCCGTTCAGCGCATCGATCAGCGCCGCCTCATCCACGATCGGCCCCCGCGCGGTGTTGACGAGCACCGCCGTCGGCTTGACCCGGGCGAAGGCGTCGGCGTTGAACCGGTGCCGGGTCTCGTCGTTCAGGGGCGCATGGATGGACAGGTAATCGGAGCGCTCGAGCAGTTCGCCGAAGCCGACGGGCTCGACGCCGTCCCCGCTCAACGTGAGTTCGCTGACATAGGGGTCGTGGGCGATGACGCGCATGCCGAATGCCAGTGCCCGGCGGGCGGTGCAGCGGGCGATGTTGCCGTATGCGAACAGCCCCAGGGTCTGGCCCATGAGCCGCGGCACGTTTTCCAGGATGCCGCGCGCCCGGTACCACTCGCCGGAGACGATGGTTTTCTCCATGATCCGGATGCGGCGCCCCGCCGCCAGAAGCAGCATCATGGCGTGGTCGGCCACCTCCTCGATGAAGACGTCCGGCACGTTGGTGACGACGATGCCGGCCTCGGTGGCGGCGGCGACGTCCACCATGTCCACCCCGACGCTGCCGACGCCTATGACCACGCACCGTTCCAGCTTGCCGATGATCTCGCGGTCGAACTGAATGCCCCAGGAGGTGATGATCGCATCGGCATCGCCGGCGCCCCGGGCGAACGCCTCGGGATCGGAACCCTCGACCTCGACCAGGTCGGCGATGGGGGAGAGGGCCTCCAGTTCCGGCCCGTAGCGCTCGGCGACATTGCCGGGCCGCACGTGTCCCGGGAGCTGGGCGACCACCTTCTTCCTGTTCAATGGGTTTTCCTCCAGTGGTGTATCGCGGCCTATTCATGAATAAACTGCTGCGGTCGTCAATAGCAGCGAACGTACGCTTGCCAGATTCGCTACGCTTGTTCACGAACAGGTCGGACCGGAGGCGGATTCCACATGCGCGGGCGGTACGGAACAGGCACAATGCGGCGCAACCTTTGACACCGCGCCCGTAGCGGCGGCCAATTGCACGATGTGCCTTGACGCAATGCCGCGCCTTTTGGCGGCGGAACGGGATTAAGGAGCGGATCCATGCGCGAGAACAAGGCCTTGTCGGCCTGGCGGGAAAACCGCCAGACCATCGGCGGCTGGCTGTCACTGGCCAACACCCACACGGCGGAGATCATGGGGGGCCTGGGTTTCGACTGGCTGTGCATCGACCTGCAGCACGGGCTGCTGGACTATCAGGATCTCACGCACATGCTGCCGGCCATCTCAACGGGGGATACGACACCGCTGGTCCGGGTACCCTGGAACGAACCCTACGAGATCATGAAAGCGCTCGATGCGGGCGCCTACGGCGTCATCGTCCCCATGGTCAACAACCGCGAAGAGGCGGAACTTGCGGTGGCCGCCTGCCGTTATCCGCCCGACGGCAACCGCTCCTTCGGGCCGATTCGAGCCGCGGTCTACGGGGGGCGGGGTTATGCCGCGGAAGCGAACGGCCAGATCGCCTGCATCGCCATGATCGAGACCGCCGAAGGCATCGAGAAGCTGGACGAAATCGTCTCAACGCCTGGCCTGGACGGTGTGTACATCGGCCCTTCGGACCTGGCGCTGGCGCTCGGCCTGTCGCCCATAGGTGACAACGAGGATCCCCGGCATGCCGAAACCGTTCTTCGCATTCGGGATGCCTGCCGCGAAAACGGCGTGGCGGCGGGTATCCACACGTCCAGTGTCGAGTTCACGCGGCGCTACCTGGACCTCGGATTCAATCTGGTGACGCTGGGTTCCGACGCCCGGTTCATGGCAAAGGCGGCCGTCGCCGATCTGGCCGAGGTTCGCGGCGTTCCCGGGAGCAAGCGCGAGCAGGCGGGTTACTGACACCGGGCGGTTGTTGCGCCGCTTTCATGGAATAAGCATTTGAAGTAGGATGATCTGCGTTCTTCTGCAACGGTCTGCGTCTCCGGTCGTCGGCAAATTCCATTGTTTATCAACTAGATAAGTCCGTCTCGGCATGTGCAAGAACGTGCCATCCGGTGCCATCCGACGCCAAGGAACGCCGCTTATTTTTGTGGGACGAGTTGTAAGCCAATTCCGCATCCTGTAGACTCCGTTTCACGCCTGAAGTCGAGTCTCTTCCCATGCCGAAGCTCAATCGCAACGCCCTGTCCGCCCGGATGGTACGCCACGCCGGCCCCGGCAGCTACGTGGACGGCAACGGCCTGATGCTCCGGGTCCGCGACAGCGGCTCCCGTTCCTGGGTGCAGCGCATCATGGTGCACGGCCGCCGCGTGGACATCGGCCTCGGCAACGCCGAGCTGGTGAGCCTCGCCGACGCGCGTCGCGCGGCGGCCGACAACCGGGCGGTCGCGCGCACCGGCGGCGACCCCCGCAAGGCGCGCACGATCGCCTTCGCGGAAGCCGAGCCGCTGGCGATGGCGGAGAAGGCGGAGACCTGGCGCGCCGGCACGGCGTCGAAGTCGCAGCGCGACTGGCGCTCGACGATGGACGCCTACGTGCTGCCGCAGCTCGGGAAGATGCACGTCGGCGCCGTCGCGACCAGCGACGTCAAGCGCGTGCTCCGTCCCCTCGCGCTCGCGGGCAAGCACGCGACGATGCGCATGGTGGCCGGGCGGATCGTCGCCGTTCTGGAGTGGGCGGAGGTGGAGAACCTGCGCGAACCGGCCGGCAGCGGCCGGGCGATCGTGGAGACGGTGACGCGTTCGCTGCCCAAGGCCGCGGCGGTGCGCCACCACCGGGCGCTGCACTTCTCCGACGTGGCGGCGGCGCTCGGCAAGGTGGACGGGCACCCGCGCATCGCCCGCACGGTGCAGCTCGCCATCCGTTTCGGGGTGCTGACGGCGGCCCGGCAGGCGGAGGTGCGGCGGGCGACCTGGGACGAGTTCGACCTGGACGAGGCGGTGTGGACGGTGCCGGAGGCGCACATGAAGCGCTACCGCCCGCACCGGGTTCCTCTGTCCACCGGCGCGCTGGCGGCGCTCGACGAGCTGCGTGGGCTGCACGGGGACGGCGAGACCGCCTTCCGCGGCGCGCAGGGCGGCAGGCTCGGCCGGACCTCGGTGGCGGACGCGCTGAGGAAGGCGCAGATCAACGCCACCGGGCACGGCTTCCGGTCGAGCTTCAAGGACTGGGCGCGCCACGAGGGGGTGGACGAGATCCTCTCCGAGTTCGCGCTGGCGCACGTGGAAGGCTCGAAGACGGTGGCCGCCTACGCCCGCGACGACCTTCTCGAGAAGCGCCGCCCCGTGATGCAGGCGTGGTGCGACTACATCGTGCGACGAGAAGATCGTCGCGCTTGAGCGAGGGATTGATCCTGGCAATGGAACGATCCGTTCGCAATGCTGCGCAAGCAGCACGGCCAGTCTATCTGGCCGCACCGTGTTCAACGGTGTTGATTGGGGCAACCCGATCACCGAGCGCGTTGAAAAGCCGCTTGGGCAATTGTCTCGACTGGCTCACGCCGGCAGGGAGACCGGCTGTACAGCCA
>CAZWZH010000226.1:0-21467 GCA_964638775.1 uncultured Pseudomonadales bacterium | reverse complement strand
AGGCCTGGCCGGCAACATCATCGGCGTGCACCTCGCCCGCGCCGAGTTCTTCGAACTGCACGGCGCCTACCAGCGCACCATCCAGCACCTCCAGTACGCCCGCCGCCTCGCCAGCCGGGGCAACGAGCCGCTCATGGCGCGTTTGGACCAGCGCATCAACGACATCCGCAACAAGATGCGGGAGCAGCGGTCGTGAGGCTGCTGAACCGGATTATCTGCCTGGGGCGAATTCCGGACGGATGACCTTCACCGTTCGCCGCTCAAACCGCTCGTTGCCACTCGCGTTCCCCTCACCGGTGCCATGGTCGATGGTTTCCTCGCGGGCCAGATCCATGAGTTCCCGCTTCAGCCGGGCCGCGCCCCACTTGGGGTTGGCGAAAGAGAGGTTGGTGGCATAGGCCGCGAGCACCGGCGTGGCCTGTGAGGTCGAGCCGTTCGGAGACTCGACGTAGATCGCGTGGGGCGCAAAGACGCCGTCTGCCCGAACGGCCCCGTTGCCAATGCCGAAACTGTCGATGGCGCCTACGAAAACGACCTTCTCGATACCCGTACCCAAGTGGGCGATGTAGTCGTCGACGGCGCCGCATAGCGGTATCCAATCCTCCGCGCCCGGGTCGAAATCGTCGCAGTAGACGGCGTCGAAACCGCCCGTGTTCGAGGGCTTGCTGCTCGTGTTCTCGAGGGAACTGACGAACAGCACGTTTTCATCACGCGCCCAACGGGCAAACGTCCGGGCCCGTGCGTAAAACGGCCGGTCGCCGACCATGAGCCAGCCGGAGCGGCCGGGCACGTAGAGAGGGCTCTCGTCCGTGGCGGACCAGAAAATGCCGGCGCGATTGCGTAGCGCGTGCCTGATGTAGCCCCTGGAGTTGACGCCGTTTACCACCACGCCATGGAGTTGATACTCGCCCCATTCACCGATCTGTACGAGCGTCGCGCGATCCGTGTTGGCCAGGAAGACGTCGGTGATCCTCTGCCCATGCGTGCCGGGATCGAATCCCTGGTTGTCCACGACGGCAACCGGGATACCGTCGACAGCGCCCAGCGTCGTGTCGACAAAGTGGTCTTCGATCAGCAGCGGATCCCACCGCGGCGCGGTTCTCGACAGGTTCATGAGGTGGCCCGTCGGGCTCTCGAGCAGGCTCATCGCCAACACCGGCTCCACGGACTCCACGAGGAGCGACCACTTCCCCGACCCGTCGCCCAGGGCGCCCTCGAGGCCGTTACCGGACTCCAGCTCCGCCGCCCCGAGCGCCCGCGCCCCACCCGCCGGGATCATGACCTTGATCGGGGTCCCAGGCGACTCGCCCCGGTCGTCGACGCCCGTGATCGTGACGGCTGCCGTCGCCTCGCCCGGATTGACCAGCCGCAGCCGGCTCACCTGGTTCGGGTTGCTGCCGGGATTGAACACCGCCACCCGATGGCGGTTGCCCGTGCGCGGCGCCACATCGTGCATGGAGGTCAGAAACCCGTCCTGCGTGCGGATGTAGGCCAGAACGTCGATGTCCAGATCGCTCGTCAGTTCCAGGCGCCAGTCGCCAGCTCCGCGGCCCGTGCCCGCCGACAGGCCCTTGCGGCCACCCTGCTCCAGGTCGTCCGAGTTGAAGTGGACCGTTTCGTTCGCCCCGATGGACAACGTCAGCGGTTCCCGGTTTCGGTCCGTCTCGTCGTACGCCCGGATGTGGACCTCTCCGGACCCGTCCGAACGATTGACCACGCGCACGAATCCCTGGCGTCCCGACGTATCTCCGGCGGGCGGGAACAGCGGCACGCGATGCACGCCGTCGCCGTGCGGCTCCGGCGCCGCCGACAGGTTCGTCAGGTGGCCCGTCGGGCTTTGCAGCAGGCTCATCGCCACCACCGGCTGCTCGGTCTCGACCACCAGCCGCCACTTGCCGGAACCGTCCCCCAGCCTGCCTTCGAGTTCCGCGCCGCCCGATTCCAGCTCCCGCGCGGTAAACGACCGCGCAGCGCCCGCAGCGATCTGCAGACCGACTTCGCCGAGTCCCGTCGCGCCCCGGTCGTCGATCCCCCGAACCGTTACGGCGGCCTCTTCCGCACCGAGATTCACCAGCCGCAGAACGCTGACCTGGCGCTGATTGCTGCCGGGATTGAAGATCGGTACCCGGCAGTTCCCTTCCTCCATTGCGGCGATGTCGTGCATGGCGGCCACGAGCCCGTCCTGCGTGCGCACGTACGACAGTACGTCGATGTCCAGCTCGCTGGAGAAGTCCAGGCGCCAGTTCCCGTCGCCCGCGCCGGTGCTGCCCGTCAGCCCGGTCTCCGGATGGCCGGCCTCGAGGTCGTCGGAGTTGAAGTGGACCGTCTCGAGCCCATCGATCGCCAGGGTCAATGGGTCGAATTGCCTTCCGCCATCGTCCACCGCCTGGATTCGAACCTCGCCGGCCCGGTCCGAACGGTTGATCACCCGCACGAAACCCTGCCTCAACGGGTCCGCGGCCGAGGGGAACATGAGCACCCGGCCCTGAACGTTCCAATGCGCATCGACCGCCGCCGTCTTGCACGCCCGGGCAACACCGCTCGAAAGAACCAGCGCCGCAATCGTCAACCCGCAAAACAGACAGTGAGTCAGGCAACCTGCCGTTTCGCTACCCGGCGAAAAACGAGTCATCGTCCAAAACCCTTCTCGGCAGAACACGCCGGGACGAGGACGCGCAAGGAACAGAATACCGCTGGGAGAGAGTAGGTGTGCGGTACAGGAATCCGGCACGCCAAGCGGACGCGTTGTCTTGGAATTCAAGGGCGCAGATCGTTCGACGCCCGGCCCCGCAACCAGTTGCGGGGCGTCGCCACCTGCCGAAGCGGTGCTTCGGCTCGGGCTGCGCCCGACCGGTGGCAACCCCGTACCGCATACCTGCTCTCGGTGCCGAGTCATCGACACTATGTCAAATTGAATATCTATTGAAACCAACGAGTTGAAAACTGTTCTATGCGAGCTAGACCCTCACCTCGTAATACAGGTTCGCCGGGTCATCGAAGTCGTGCTGCCGGAAGCGGCTGAAGCCCGCCTCCCGCACCATCGACTCGGCCACCACCGGGTTGAACCCCAGGGTGCCGAGGCCCGCGCCGCCGGGTTCGGAAAGCGCTGAAGACATACAGGCGGATACGGAAAAACCGTAGAACATGGCCAGCATCGGGTTGCGCATGTTTTCCCGGAAGTCCGGGGTGCTGCGGATGTCCTTGATGAGCCAGGTGCCGTCCGGTTTCAGTGCGCGGCGAACCGAGGCGATGACGTCGGCCGGCCGGGTCATGTCGTGCAGGCAGTCGAAGGTGATCAGGAAGTCATAGGTCGCCTCTCGTGGCAGATCCTCGCCCCCTGCCACGAACGCCTTCAGGTTGCCCAGGTTCTGCGCGGCGATCTTCTCCCGGCAGCGGTCGATGGCGTGAGCGCTCGGATCATAGCCATGAAACTCCGAGTCCGGAAACGCCTCCGCCATGGCAGCGACGGCCAGCCCGCCGCCGCAGCCCACATCGGCGGCCACCGCCCCTCGCTCGAGCTTGTCGACCACCCCGTCGAGCGCCGGGAGGATCTGCGGCACCAGCGCCTGGCGTGCCCAGGGCCCGAGCATGCGTTCTGTCCTGTGGGCGGCGTTCGGGCCCAGCTCCTCGTAGGAAAGGCCGATGCCGGTCCGGAACGCATCCACCAGCTTGTCTATCGTTTCTGGAGGAATGGGATCGCTGAACGCACCGGCGGCAAAGGCCAAACTGTTCTCTTCATCCGCCAGCACCGCCGCCCCGACGGCGCTGAGTTCAAAACGCTCGCCGTCATCGGAACCCAGCAGCCGCGCCGCCGCCTGGCCACGCAGCCACTCCAGCAGCCAGCGTTCCTGCAACCCGGTCTGTTCCGCAAGTTCCGCCGCCGTCACCGGACCGGCGCCGGTCAGCGCCCGGTAGAGCCCGAGCCGGTCGCCGATGTGAATCATCAGCGAGACCATCTCGCCCTGCTTGAAGTTCCAGACGTTGAAGGAAAAACGCTTGAGTTCTTCGGGATCGATTCGCGCAGTCATCGAGTTGGACATCCTGGAAAAGCGCCGGAGGATACCACTTGTCAGCCCGACCTGATCGTGAATGCCCGACCTGATCGTGAATGAACGTACCGGCCCCCGCAACACCGGGTGACCTTCATGCTCAGGAATTCGGGAAATTCAGCATTCGCTCCAGCGGGATCATGGCCCGGCGGCCGACCTGCGGATCGACCAGGATTTCGTTTGCCTCCAGGCGTGCCGGGTCGCGCAGTACATGGGCCAGCACCTGCAGTTCGTTCATGGCCATCCAGGGGCAGTGGGCGCAACTGCGGCAGGTGGCGCCGGTGCCGGCGGTGGGCGCCTCGATGAAGCGCTTGTGGGGATAGCGCTGCCGGAGCTTGTGGAACAGGCCCCGGTCGGTGGCGACGATGAAGATTTCGTGCGGCAGTTCGCCCGCCGCCTTGACGATCTGGCTGGTTGAACCTACCGCATCGGCGATGTCGATGACCGCCGCGGGTGACTCCGGGTGCACCAGTACGCCGGCGCCCGGGTAGATGCTCATCACGTCCCGGAGCGCTTTCCACTTGAACTCTTCGTGTACCACGCAGGCGCCGCTCCACAGCAGCATGTCGGCCCCGGTCTTGTGCTGGATGTAGCGGCCGAGGTGCTTGTCCGGGGCCCAGAGGATCTTCTCGCCCCGTTCGGCAAGCGCTTCCACGATCTTGAGCCCCACGCTGCTGGTGACGACCCAGTCGGACAGTGCCTTGACCTGCACGGAGGTGTTGGCATAGACGACGACGGTGCGGTCGGGATGCGCCCTGCAGAAGGCCTCGAACGCGTCGGGCGGGCAGCCGAGGTCCAGGGAGCACTCTGCCTCCAGCGTGGGCATGAATACCCGTTTCTCGGGGGAGAGGATTTTCGCGGTCTCGCCCATGAAGCGGACCCCGGCGACAATCAGCGTATTCGAGGCGTGATCGCGGCCGAAGCGCGCCATTTCCAGGGAATCGGATACGAACCCGCCGGTCTCTTCGGCCAGGTCCTGCACATCGCCGTCCACGTAGTAGTGCGCGACCAGAACGGCATTCCGTTCGGCAAGCAGTTCGACGATTTCATCCTTGAGCGCATCCCGCTCCTCCTTTTCCAGGAATGCGGGCATGTACTGGGGAACCTGCTCGGGGCTCAAGCTGTAGTCCGGCAGGTTCAGTTGCGCGCTTTGCATCGGCCTACCTGGCGCCTGTTCGTCACCGGGCCGGCGATTCTAGCATGAGTCGCGGATGCCAAAGGGTGGCGGCGCGGGCATGCCGTGACAGGCGCTCAGTCCACCGGAACCGCCTCGTTGACCGGCCCGGACACCGGTAAGATTGTCCGGACATTGCCGGAGACCCAACCGCACCTGTTCATGAATAAACTACGGCCCTCGTCAATAGCAGCCTCGCTGCGTGCATTCAATAACCGTTGCGGCTGAGAGGCGGGCCGATGCCGAGCATCCTGTTCCTGGTGAACGGCAACACGCCGGCTCACAACGACAATCACCTGCGCCTGCCCCGGGCGTTCGCGGGCCTGGGCTGGCGGACAGTCACCGCCAATCACGAGGACGTTTGCTGCGACAGTCGGCGTGTATTCGCCGGGCGGCAGGACGCAGCCCGGTTCGACCTCATCTGGCTGCTCGGCTTCGGCCGCCGCGAGTCGTTCTACGACCGCATGCAACTGCTGCGGCAACTCGACCAGCGCCGCTTCGTGAACCCGGTCGATGCCTATACCTACCTGCACGGAAAGCTGCCCGCCGCGGATTCTCTTGCCGGTCATCTGCCGGAAACCCATGCCGCCGCGTCCCCGGATTACCTGCTCGATTGTCTTGACGATCAATCGGCCTGGGTGCTCAAACCCAGCGGCGCGAGTTTCGGTCGGGATGTCTCCCTTGTTCGCGATGACGGCAATGGACGACGCGCGATCCGCCGTCTGGTGGAACGAGACGGTTTCGCAGTATTGCAGCGATACGTTTCTGATATCGAAAACGGAGAAGTGCGCTGTCTACTGGCCGGCGGCGAGGTGGTCGGCTGTTACAGGCGCCTGCCGCCAAGGGGCGACATTCGCGCGAACCTGGCGACAGGCGCGCGGGCGGAACCCCACAGCCTGAGCGAATCGGAGAGGGCCCTGGCGGACAAGGTCGGCGCCTGGCTGGCGTCCTCCCGTACAGGCTTCGCCGCCGCCGACTTCGCCGGCGACCGCCTCATCGAGATCAATGTCGCCAACCCCGGCGGACTTGCCACGCTGGATTCACTGACCGGCATCGACCCGGCACCGCGGGTTGCCGAAACCATCACGAACCGCCCGACTCATCGAGCGAGTCTCGGGTCGTAGCGAAAGTCGGATACAGGACCTTTGCGCGTGCGGACCACGTGATTGCGCAATGCGGGCTCAGGGTTGCCCGCCATCGACACGCATCAGTGTGCCGGTGGTGAAGCTGGCGCTGTCGCTCGCCAGGTACAGCGCCGCGCCCACCACCTCGTCAGGCTGCCCGCCGCGCCGCAACGCCATTGAGGTCTCCGCCCTTTCCGTGAACGCCTCCATGTCCCAGGCCTTGGAGATGTCCGTCAGGAAAGGCCCCGCAACAATGCAGTTCACCCGCACCTTGGGCCCGTACGCCCAGGCAAAGGCGCGCGTAATGGCGTTCAGGCCTGCCTTGGCGGCGCCGTAGGGTTGCGACTCCGGGCTCGGGCTCAGGGAGCCGGTGCTGCTGATGTTGATGATGCTGCCGCCGTCCGCGGCCGCCATGCGTTCGCCGACAAGCGCCGAGAGCCGGAAGGGGCCCTTGAGGTTGACGCCGATCACCTTGTCGAAAAGCTCTTCGCTCACCGCACCGAGGGAAGGGTAAAGAGGCGACATGCCGGCGTTGTTGACCAGAATGTCCACCTTGCCGAAACGCTCGTAGGCCGCATCGGCAAGCCCTTCGAGGTCGTTCCAGTGGCCGACGTGGCACCCGTAGGGCAGCGCTTCGCGGCCGAGCGCCCGCACCTCCTCCGCCACCGCCTCGCAGTTGTGCGCCTTGCGGCTGGTGATCACCGCATCGGCGCCCCGCGCGGCAAAGGCCAGCACCATCGACCGGCCGAGGCCCCGGCTGCCACCAGTAACCAGAACCACCTTGCCGGTGAAATCGAACAGTTCATCCATGGTTTCGCTCAATCCATCCCAATCGACGCGCGGCACTATATAGCAGCACCGTGGTTCTTCCACATCGCGGTGGCCGTCAGGCGGAATGCTGCCTGAGAAACGCCAGCACCCGGGCCCTGGCGGCGGGCTGGTCCTCCGGCTCTTTCCAGCGCTCGATGAGTTCCGCGTTCCGCGCCAGGGCAACCACCTCCCGGGATGTCGATGACGGGTGATAGAGGTCGTTGCCGAGCAGCACCAGGAGCGGTGTCGTCACGCCCTCGACGAACTCGCGGGAAGCGCTGAACACGAAATCGCCGCCGTACATGGTTTCCCGGAAAGCCGCCAGGTCGTCGTCGGAAACATCGTCCCGCTCCCGCTTCAGTTCGTCGGCCCAGCCGTTGAACATCGCGAAGAAGGCGTCACGATTGTCGCTGAGACCGATGGGCTGAAACATCACCGCCGAGGCGACCCGCTCGGGCGCGGCCTGGATCAGGCTCATGGCATAGGCGCCGCCGATGCACATGCCGGCAACATGGAAACGCTCGACGCCGAGATGGTCCATGAGCCCGAGCTGGTCCTCGGTGTACACGTGCCAGGAGTCGCCGGCGGACACCGGAGCCGACGAACGGCCGGCGTTGCGCTGATCCATGGCAATGACCCGAAACTCCCCCGAGAGCTGTTCCACCGGGTGCCAGGGCGCGTTGGCCCACACGGGAATAGCCGATTTCATTCCCCCCGGGGCGATCAGCAGCACGGGAAAGCCGGAACCGCTTTCCTCGTAGTAGATGCGCACATCGTCGTTGACGAAATAAGGCATGAGCCACTCCGTTTCGCAAAACGCGCATGATAGCAACAGTGCCCGGTCACACCGAGACCGACACGGTATTGCCGCATTGGTCTTCTAAGGAACGACTGCCTACACCGGGCAACGAGTTCACATGCGGGGCTTCGGCTCGGGCAAAGCCTGGCCGGTGTCGACGGTTCGTACCGACGACGACAAGAGGCCCAGCGCGGCGATTGCCACCACGAACGCGAGCCCGGCGCAGACCAGGGCGATGGCGACATCGTAGCGCTCGGCGATGAAGCCGATGGGGATGACCCCGAGGGGCATCAGGCCGTGGGACATCATGTCGATGCTCATCACGCGCCCGCGCATCCGGTCGGAAACCCGCAATTGCAGGAGCCCCCGGTTGAGCGACATGTTCCAGGCGCTCAGCCAGCCGAACGCCGCCACCGCGGCGGACGCGAGCAGAACGGTTTCCGAGAGCCCGACCAGCATCGTCGAGACGCCCCAGACCGAGCAGGTGGCCACCAGCCAGCGGCCCTTGTTGCGCAGGCCGCCCATGCTGGCCATGGTCAGCGAACCGAGGATCGCGCCCCCGCCCATGACCGACATCAGCAGCCCCAGATCGTCGGGGCCACCGCCGAGGATGTCCTCGTTGAAGGCGGGCAGGAGCGCATTCACGGGCATCGCGAACAGGAATGGCACCACGGAAAGCATGATTAACGCGAGTATCGGCCGGTTGGCGCGCACGTAACGCATGCCGTCCGCGATGTCCTCCAGCGGGCCCTTGCCGTCCCGCTCCTTGACGCTGCCCGGCGCGGAGATCAGCACGGTGGTCAGCGCCGAGGCCAGGTACAGCGCCGCCATGACGAAATAGACGATTCCGACGCCCTCGGCGGAAGAGGTATCACCGGCCGCCACCCAGGCGATCAGGAAACCGGCGAAGGCCGGCCCCACGATGCGCGAGATGTTCCAGCTCGTGGTGGTGAGGCTCATGCCGCTGAAGATCAGGCGTTCCGGGATCAGTTCCGGCACGAAAGCCTGGCGCGCCGGCATGGACAGCGACAGCACGGTGCCGTTCAGGGCGCCGAACCAGATGAAATCCCAGAAGGTGACGTTGCCCGTGAAGATGACCGCGCCGAGCACGACGGTGGCCGCGCCGTTCAGGCTTTGCGCACCGATGATGACCCGCCGCTTCGGCAGCCGGTCGGCGATGACGCCGCCCCACAGCGAGAAAAGCGCCATCGGCAGCATGAACGACAGCGTGACCCAGGCGAGATCGAGGGCCGAGGACGTCAGCGTGTAGACCAGCCACCCCCTCGCCACCTGCTGCATGTTCATCGCGAACGATGCCGCGAAGCTCCCCGCCCACAGCAACCGGAAGTCGCGGACATGCAGCGTGGAGGCGATATCTCTGACGGCCATGGGTCTACTGTTCCGGCGGGAGCACGGCCAGCGATTTCGCTGCTATTGACGGCCGCAGTTGTTTAGTCACGAACAGGTCGGGCTTGGGTGCTCGCGCATGCAAACGTCGGCGCAAGCGGCCGGGCGGTTTGGTAATCAGGCGTTTCGTATCGTCAGCCCGCCGTCTACCGGCAACGTCACGCCGGTAATGTAGCCTGATGCCGGCAGCACCAGGCTCAGGGTGCCGTGCGCGACCTCTTCCGGGTCTGCGTAGCGTTTCAGCGCCACGCGCCGGCGCGCGAACTCGCGCTTGTGTTCCTCGGGGATGGCCTCGGTCATGCCGGTGCGAATGGGCCCCGGGCAGATGCAGTTGACGGTGATGCCTTCGCTGCCCAGTTCCACCGCCAGCGAACGCGTGAGCCCGATGACGCCGGTTTTCGCGGCCGTGTACGGGCTTCCGAACTTGGTCGCGCCCAGCCCTTCCGTCGACGCGATGTTGACGATGCGCGGATGCTCCGCCCGCCGCAGGTGCGGCAACGCCGCGCGGATGGTGCGGGTGTGCGCCGTCAGCAGCACCCTGAGCGACAGGTCCCAGGCTGCCTCGTAGCCCTCGCCGTCAATCGGTGAGGGAATGGAGATGCCGGCGTTGTTGACCAGGATGTCGATGCCGCCGAAGTGGGCGGCGATTTCCCCAAACACCGATTCGATGGCGTCGCCGTCGGCCAGGTCCAGGGTCCAGCCCTGCACGGGCCTGCCCGCGGCCTCGATTTCCCCGACGACACGATCGAGCGGGTCGCCGTTGATGTCGATGGCGGCCACCCGCGCACCCTCGTCGGCAAAGAGCTTGGCCGTGGCTTCGCCCATGCCGCTCGCCGCCCCGGTCACAACGGCGACTTTCCCTTCGATCGACCTGCTGAGCGTGGTGAGCGCCATCCGGTTTCCTCCTGTTTTTCCGGCCTGCCGGAACCCCGGCCCCGGGCCGGGCGATGCGGATGGTTTCAAAGCCCGCACTACCCGTCAATGCCGGCTTTGTGCGCGCCGGATTTTCTTGTGCGCCCCATGGGCGATGCTTACAATGCGCGCCGCCGTGGGTCGTTAGCTCAGTTGGTAGAGCACCGGGCTTTTAACCCGTTGGTCCTGGGTTCGAGCCCCAGACGACCCACCATCAGTCTCCACAGAGAGTCACTGCCGCACCAACTATCTGAATCGTAGAGCCAGCGCAGCTAGAACCTGTACACGAGATCCAGTTCGACGAAGCTGTCGCGCCGCAATGCGTAGAGCAGGTCCGCCTCGCCCACGTTCAGCATCAGGACCGTCTCGAACTGCAGGGACCAGTTGTCGCGGAGCCTCCGGCTCAGCTCGAGGTAGACGAATCGGGAGTCGTAGTCGAGGTCGGTGAGCACGCCGCCTATCAACTCCGTGCCCCGCTCGTCGTTGAACGCCAGGCGCGAGCCGAAGAACAGGTCGTTCTGAAATCGATTGGTCGCCCGTTTGCGCCGCCCATCGTAGTTCCACTCACTGAGCAGGCCGAGGTCCGCGCCCGACCCGAACAGGGAGTACAGCGTGTACTCGCCGCCGGCCACGAACGCCGAATAAGCCTCTTCGCGGCCGAGGATGTTATAGGCGCCGGTACGGCGGATCGCCTCCAGCTTGTACTGCCAGCTACCCGTGGTGAGCTGGGCGTCGAGGCCGAACTGCCGGATCGTGCGGTAGTGCGGAGCGAGAATCGGCCTGCCAGTGCGATCGATGGCCGGCAGCAGAAACGGCTCGCGGCTGGTGCCGTCGAAAGCGCTCACGCCGAAGTCCAGCGCCCCGACCGTGCCGCTGTAACGGGCGGCAACGTCAACGCGCCATTTCTTCGCCCCGCTCTCGTAAGTGGTGGCGCCCCGGTCGATGAGCAGCGGCAGGCGCAGGCGGCCGTACCGCCCTGAGAAGGTGCGGCCCCGGTGCCCCGTGATGCCGAAAAGCTCGAACGCGCCCCAGCGGCCGGCCCAGGTCAGGTGAGCCATGAACTGCCCGAGCCGCGCCTTCTCGTTCGGATGTTCGACGAGGTCGACCTGGTTGACGATGTCGACCAGATGCTGGGATTCCGTGACGCCCCAGAACACACGATCGACGCCCAACCGCAGTTCCCACTCGTTCGCGCCCCACTGGCCGACGAGCAGCGCGTACGCCTCGTGCAGGTCTGCATGGGTCCGTTTCGCATCCGCCGCGTCGTACCGGAAGAACGGCCGCACGGTCAGGCTTCGTCCCGCCCGGTCCTCGAGGTAGAGCTCCGGCCGCACCACGAATCCGCTGGCGTGCGAGCGCTGGCCGGGATACCCGGCCGCGTCGGGATACCAGCGACCCTCCAGGCTGATGTCGCCCGTAAACTCGTGGAACGCGAGCCATGGCTCGACGCGCGGCTGCGCCGGCCGTTCTTCCTCATGCCGCATCGCCGAGGCGTCAACTGCCGGTTCCGGAACGCGTGGGGGAGCGCTTTGCCGGCGGTGATCCGCCGGAGTCTCCTCCGTCTCCTGTGCAACCCCTGGCAGACTCCGTGCCGTCACGGCGTCCGGCGCCGGGCCTTCTGTAACCTCCGGCCGACCCTGCGGCGTCACGGCCTCCGGCGCCGGGGCTTCCGCAATCTCCGGCCGAGCCTTTGGCGTCATGGCCTCCCGTGCCGGCTGCGGGCCTTGCGCCCAGTACCATGCACCGGCGATGCCGGACTCCCTCGCTTGCGCCACGAGCGCCCGCGCCGCCGCTTCATTCGGGGTGTCGGTGGAAACGATGCGGTACAGCGGCCTGCCGTCTGAGTCCACGGTCGCCACAGCGAGCGGGACGTCCAACAGCCTGGCGATCCGGTCCTGCTCGTGCATGGCGTTGTCGTGGCTGCGGAAGCTGCCGAGCACGGCTGCGGCGCCCGCCACCGGCCGCGGCGTGGCGGCGAGCAGGAGGGCCGCGGCGACGACCGGCAGGAGTCGCGCGGCGGTGTGGCGGCGGAATCTCAGCGTGCGCGTCTCAGGCCGGTGGGAAGGAACTCGCCCGGTGTCACCGCCGCGCCAAACTCGTAGTCGCTCCAGCTCAGCATCGTGCTCTTGCCCGTCAGGTGGTTCACCATGGTCATCTCCGCCGCGTGCCAATAGCGGTCGACGTAGCGCTCGTAGTCGCGCACGACGAGTGTCTTCAGCAGGTCATCGCGCTGGTCGTAGTACTCGACCTTCCACAGCCGCAGCTCGTCGGTATCCTGCCAGACAATCTGGCGCCGATAGCCCGAGCGCGTGTCCAGCGGCGTGCGCTCCACCACCGTGCAGGTCAACTCGCCGCACGCCTCGTCGCGCAGGTACAGGTAGTTGAACTGCTCCACCTCCGGCGGCGTCATGTCCTCGTAGGCGAATTCGCTGCCCATGAACGAACCCGAGCGGTTGGCCGAGTTGATGCGCTTCACGCGCTTCAGCGCCGGCAGGTACAGCCACTGATCGTCGGGGCCGTTCTTGCGTGCATGGACCAGGAACGCCGTTCCGCGCACGTCACGCGGTTCGTCGAATACGAACAGGCTGCGGTCGCCGTCGCCCTCGGTTTCGAGCACCTTGACGCGCAGGTGGCGCCGGCTTTCCCGGCCCTGGCGGTTGCGCAGCAGCATCGTCTGGCTGGCCGTGAAGCTCTCGAACCCCTGCTTGCGCTCGCGCGCGTCTCGCGCGATCGCCAGCCCCCTGCTTTCCGCCGACTCGGGCGCACCCGCAAGGACCGGCGCCGCGGCCGCGGCCAACCCAACGGCGCCAAGCAGCGCCGCCATGCAACCGATCATGTAACCGATCATGCAACCGATCGTACAACCCGAAAAAACACGTCCGTTCATGTCTTTCTCCTGTCAAGGGCCATGAGCAGGGGAGGCAGCAGCAGGAAGTCGGCCAGCAGTGCGAACACCACGGTGATCGCCACCATCGTGCCGAGCGCGAAGCTCACCTCGAATCCGGACGATGCGAACACCAGGAAGCCGGCTGCGAGCACCGCCGTCGTGGTCCACAGCGCACGTCCGGTGGCATGAAACGCCGCGCGCACGGCCTCCGCCGCCGCACCGGCGCGCGCGCTGGTACTTGGTGAGGAAGTGGGTCGTGTCGTCGACGATGATCCCGAACGCGATGGCCGTCATCACCGAGCCCGCGAGCCCGACCTGGCCCACGACGTAGCCCCACAGCCCGAACGTCATGATCGCGGGCAGGTAGTTCGGAACCAGGCTCAAAAGGCCCACGCGCCAACTGCGCAGCACCCAGATCAGCACCAGCGAGATGGCGCCCATGGCAAGAATGGTGGCGCGCAGCATGCTGTCGATGTTGCGCTCCGACAGGTGCGCGAACGTCATCGTGAAGCCGGTCGCCGCGGTCGCAAGCTGCGGCGCGTTCTGCTGAAGCCACGCCTGCGCGCGCGTGTCGAGCGCGCGTTGCTCAGCCGAGGTGAGCCCGCCGCGCGCGGCCGCGGTGAGGCGCGTCGCCGACTTGGCGATGTCGATGCGGTCGTTCAGGTCCCTGCCGAACGGCAGCGACAGTTCGTAGAGCAGCAGGTACTGGCTCGCGAGCTCCGCGTCGTCGGGCAGACGGTCGTAGGCCGGGTCGTCGCCGTGCATGTTGCGGTTCAGCCGCCGCATCACGTCCGGGAACGCCTGTACGTGACCGACCTCGGGCTGTTGGCGCAGCCACTCGGCGAACGCGTCCACCTGCCGGAGATACTCCGGATCCGTGATGCCGTGCTCGCGGCCCGCGTCCAGCGAGTACTCCCAGGACTCCAACCCGGTCAGGTGCTCGATGACGAAGTCCGTGTCGCGCCGGAACTCGTAGCGCTCGTCGAAGTAGCGCGTCCAGTTGTCGGTGAACTCGATGCGCCACACCCCCGTCGCAAGCGCGACCACCCCGAGCCCGACCGTCCACAGCAACAGGTGCCGCCGCCGCGTGATGAAGTCCGCCAGCCCGTCGAAGAAGCCCGCGCCGCGCACGGTCTTCGGCGCACGCAGCGGCAGCAGCGACAGCAACGCCGGCAGCAGCGTCATGGAATACGCGAACGCGGTCATCACGCCGAATGCCACGAGGTTGCCGAGTACGTGGAAGGGCGGTGACTCGGAGGCGTTCAGCGTGAGGAACGCCAGCGCCGTGGTCACCGAGGTGAGGAACACGGGGTGCGCGTTCACGCGCAGGGACTCGACGATCGCCTCGCTCCGTTCCATGCCGTTGCGCAATCCGGCCAGAGCGGTAGTCACGACGTGTATGGAGTCGGCGACCGCGATGGTGAGAACGATGATCGGCACGCCCGCGTTGACCGGGTTGAACACCGTTCCCACCCAGCCGGCCAGGCCCATGGTGGTGTTGATCGCGAACATCAGGAGCGCCGCGACGGCAATCGTCGCCACCACCGAGCGCAGGAGAACAAACGTCACCAGGACGATGACCAGGAACACGACCGGGGTGAGTTGTTCCATGTCGTCCTGTGTGGCGTCCGCGAACGCGCGGTTCATGAGCACCTCACCCGTGAGATGGAACGTAGCGCCGCCGTCCGCCTGAGTCATTTCTTCGCGCCGCTCATCCAGCAGTGACCGCAGGTGATCCGTGATCTCCAGCACGGCCTCGTCGGTCTCTTCGGGGAGGGCGAAGTTGATCGTCACCGCCGCCACCCGGCCGTCCAGCGAAACGAGGCGGCCCGCGAGTTCCACCGAGCCGAGGGCGATGTCCTCGACGCGTCGGAGGTCCGCGTCGTCCAGGCTCCCCGCCCCCTCCACAAGTGGCGCCACCATCAGGTCGTCACCCACCGCCTCGCTGTGGCTGAAGTTCGTCAGGGAGTCCACGCGCGTCGCGTAGGGCACCCTCCACGCGGCCTCCGTCATCTCCTCGACAAGACCGAGCGTGTCCCGGGTGAACACCGTCCCGGTTGCGGGCGCGATGGCGATCAGGGCGTTGTTCGATTCCGTGTAGGTCTCATCGAGCGCCTCCAGGGCCTGGAGTTCCGGATCGTGCTCGTCGAACAGCACCCGATGGTCGTTGGTCACGCCGATGCCGGGCACGCCCGCGGTGGCGGCAAGCATGACCAGAGCGGAAAGTGCCAGCACAAGCCAGCGGCGCTGCACCACCCAGGCAGCATATCTGTCCAGCATGGTCACGCCCATGACGCCCTCCTTTCGATCGTTCGCCCTGCGCCCCGTGGTGCCGGGGAGGCTACCACGGACTCGATTTCCTGGAATTCCAGTGGTCCGGCATCCGGTACGTCACGTTCGGGTCGTCGTACACGGAAATGTCCAGCATCTGGGTGAAATTCTGCGAACGCACACCCTGCGCACCGGTCCTGGACTTTTCCCAACGCTGTTTCAGCCGGAAAGCGCGCAACGTCCCGAAGGTCCACATCTTCGGGAACCTCAATTGGTCGGCAAGGCCATGGCCGATCAGCGCCCGCGACAGCCGGTACGCGAGTTGCCGCACGCGTTGCTGTTCGGCCGTGTCTTCGATGCCGGCGACCAGCGGAACGGCGCCGATCAAGGCGTTCGCCATGGCCGCCGCGTCGGCATCCGGCGGTGGCTCGCACGCGCGTGCGATGTCGATGATGTGCTCCGCGTGCCGCCTGTCGGTGAACAGTATCTCCTCCGGCACGCCCATCACGTGCCCGGCACAACGCCATACCTGCATCACGCTCTCCTGCTCCTCCTTGTTGAAGACCGCGCCGACCTGCGCGGCGTGACGCAGCAGCCGCGCGGAGAATACGCTCGTCGCGAAACCCATGTGCGCGGCGCTGATCGGTGTGCCGAGATGGTCCTGGTCCCAGATCCCCGAGTTGGCCAGCAGTTCCCGCACGCGCGCGTGCACGAACCGCAATCGCATCGAGAGCTTCCAGCCATCGCCGTTGCGTTCGAGCCCGCCAGGGAAGAACACTTCCAGCAGGTGGCGGTTGTTCTGCATCAGGCGCCGCCGCGCCGAATCCGGAGTCAGCACGCGCCCTGTCATCGCGAACGACTTGGAAATCAACGTCGAGAACCCCTCGATAAGGACGCCGGCGACGAACGCCACCAGCACGTTGGTGCTGTATGCGTGGAAAGCCCGCCGCGCCGGGCGGTGCGCGTCGTAGTCCAGCCATGCGGGCGGCTCGCCGACCTCCTGGAAGAAGTTCCGCAACGCGATTGGCGCGTCATTCAGTGCCGCGCGCTGGTCGATACCGGCGCCGATGAATCGGTGCAGGTTATCCGGGTCCAGGTCGCGCAATTCCTGCATGACCGGATCGAGCAACGGATCGCCCACGCGCGTGTACTCGACATACTTGGCGGTGATCGAGGGATGGATCGCCTTGGCGCGGGGCAGCCCTTCGCGGTATGCCGACGGGACGTCCATCGTCACGTCTCCCCCGTCCGCCAAACCGATGGCGGCATCACTCGCCACTCTACCTTTCCTGCAACTCGGCGAGGCGCTCGGCCGCGCGCTGGTGCAGGATTCGCTCATAGGCGTCGCGCGGCTCGATGTCAACCGCACGGCGGAGCAGCTCCTGCGCGCGCGCACCATGTCTGCGGCGGTTGAGGTGCAGCAATCCCCGGCTGACTTCCGCGTAAACCACGAGGTCGTCCCCGGCCATCTCCAGTGCGCGCTCGTAGTGTTCGAGTGCCGATTTCGCCCTGGCACCGTGCGTCAGGCGCGCGACAAGCGCGCCCGCCTGTGCAACGACGTCCGCATGCCATGAGCCGAGTTGCAGGCGGGCATGCACCATTTCCGGATCGAGTTCGAGGACGTCTTCGACGAGTTGGCGAGACCGGCCGACATAGCCTTCCCGGAAAGCCGCCATCGGGGGAATGCTCTGCGCATAGCGTCCTACGGCATGCGCCAGTTGGAACCGTACCCACGGGTCCGAGGGCTGCATCCGTACAGCCTCTTCGGCAAGCCCTATTGCGCGCCTGAGCACCTCCGGGCGCTCCGACTCGGGTGCCACATAATGCGCATGGATGGACAGCGCGTCCGCGGCCAGTGCCAAACCGCTCGCCGTGCCTGCCGCCTCTCCGAGATCCGCAGCCACCAGCCAACGACCGTCCACAAACGCAGCACGGGCTTCGGCGGGTTCACCCGTACCGAGGCCCACATCCGCCCCGCCGTACGTCGACGGAACCAGCAATACGAACGCGACTGCCGCCAGGACGCAAGGCCGAAGCAGCGACCTATGAATCAACCCCCACTTTTTACGGCGTAAACAATGCCCGGGCTCGCTGCCGACGTGGAAGCACCCATTGGCCGCATTGATAACCGGAACAGCCAGCGCAAGGCGCCGTTCCAACGCGCCAGGGTGCTTGTCGCGATCACCACGCCCCGCACTTGCCGGCGTGAGATCTTCACGGTGTCGCCAGTCGGGAAGCCGGGCTGGGCATGGATGCGCCGAAGTGTCAGAACCGCCAGGCCCAGCGTCCACAGGAGAAAACGCCGCACACCCGTCTCGCGGGGCGGTATCAGTAGCGTGTACTCGAGTGCGTGCTCGAGGCAGCCACGCGCTCGATCCACGAGTTTGAGAATGCCGGCCTCGAAGTCGTGCCCCGTCCATTTGCCATCCGTCGACAGATCCACCCGCGGAAACGCTTCCCGCGGCAGCCAACAGACACCTCGGGCACGATCCTCCCAAAGATCCTTGATGATGTTGACGAGTTGCAGTGCCCGCCCGAAGTCGGCCGCCTGCGCTCGTAGGTAATACCCACGCTCGGCGATCTCGCCCGAATACTCGCAAAGCAACTCCGTAATGGTCTCTCCCACCACGCCCGCGACATGATAGCAGTAGCGATCGAGTTCCCGCACGGTTGTCAGACCGCGCGCCGACCCGTTGCTGAAGTCGGCAGTGCCCGCTGCCATGATCCGAATGCAGCGTTGAATTGCGTTTTGTTGCCGATGGCGCAGACTCCGCGTCAGCGAAACCACGGATGACGTTTTTCTCACGAGGTCGCGCTCCGCCGCACTGGTGGCGTCGGAAAGCAGCGGATGCAGCTCGGCTGCGAAGTCCGTTGCCGACGTGCGTCCAGCCACCACATCGACAAAACGCTCTAGAAAACGTGCCTTCTCCCCTGACGTGAGAGTTGGTTCGTCCTCCACCGTGTCCGCGATGCGGCACAGCAGGTAGGCGTTGCCAATCACCGTGCGCAACGGTTCCGGTAGCTGGGGAATGGTTAGCGCGAACGTGCGCGATACGCCGAGAAGCGCCTGGCGCTGAAAGGACAGCAGTTCGTCCCGTATCGGGTCGTAACCGGCGGGAAATCTCGTTTCGTTCACGGCCAACATTGGGTGATGCGACGTTCCCATGCAACAGATTCGTGCCTCGGCGGTCGTGCCCATCCAGGGCAATACCGATCCAGAGATGCGCACTGTCGCGCGGCAGCCAGTCCCTTCCGGACGAGTTTGCGCGTGTGCCCGGGTCGCGAAGCCGAAACCGAGTCCGTAGATGTACCAGCTCCGCGCAACTGCAGTGAGCCTCCCGCGCGTCCCCAAACCCCTGCGAGCCGTCCATACTTGCGGGGTTTAGTCTGTTTTCAACGCGAAGTATCTCGCGTTGTTTATCTTTTTTCAATATTTAATTTTTCCCTTGACGCGCTTGTAGCACCCCATGATACATTCAATCAAGCATTGGCAGCACCGTGGCGGCGCCCTGTGGCCCTTCGGCAAGGCCAATGGGTGCGTTTGGGTTATGCCGCAAGGCCAGCCAGACCGGTTGAACTTGCCCAGGAGACTTACCAACATGGCTTCCATCTCGAAATCTGAACCCGCACGCAGGCAGAGCAATGCGTCCCTGACGGCCCCAGGTGCCGGCGGCTCGCGCATTCCCAACTTTTTTCGCATGAGCGTCACCGAGCGCATCGATGCACTGCACAGCCGAGGCTACTTGAGCAGTGAGGATGTGAGCATGCTCAATGGGGCCGGTCCGACGTTGCGCCTGCCGATCGCTGACAAGATGATCGAGAATGTGCTGGGAGTATTCGGCCTGCCCCTGGGCGTGGCCCTGAATTTCATGGTCAATGGCCGAGACTATGTCGTGCCGCTGGTGGTGGAGGAGGCATCCATTGTCGCCGGGCTGTCCGGCGTGGGGCGAATCACGCGCCTGAGCGGCGGGTTCAGTGCGCATGCCACCGATTCGATTCTGATCGGTCAGGTGCAAGCCACCGGCATAACGAATTCGGCCAGAGCAAAGTCGGCGCTGTTGGACCGCCGGGAAGACCTGCTCGCGTTGGCCAACAGCCTGCATCCGAATATGGTCGCACGCGGAGGCGGGGCCCGTGACGTGGAAGTTCACGTACACGCCGGGCCAATGGGCGAGCCGATGGTCGTCCTGCACCTGTTGGTCGATACGCAGGAAGCAATGGGAGCGAACCTGGTCAATTCCATGTGCGAAGGGATCGCCCCCCTTGTTGAGTCGATCACCGGTGGCGAGGTATTGCTGCGCATCCTGTCGAATCTCACGGACAGGTCGCTTGCCACCGCCACCGTGCGAATACCCGTCCAGAATCTGGCCGGCAAGGGGTATTCCGGCGAGCAGGTACGGGACCGTATCGTGCAGGCCAGCGATCTCGCTCAGGTGGATCCGTACCGGGCGACTACGCACAACAAGGGAATCATGAACGGCGTGGATGCGCTTGCACTGGCCACTGGCAACGACTGGCGGGCCATTGAAGCGGCCGCGCATGCCTACGCCGCTCGAGACGGACGCTATCGGGCGCTGTCGCGCTGGACCACGAATGCGGATGGCGATCTGGTAGGCAAGATTGAGATGCCCATGAAAGTCGGCACCGTCGGCGGCGCCGTAAAGAACAATCCGGCCGCGCGAATCAGCAATCGGCTGCTCGGTTCCCCCACCGCCGCCGATCTGGCTGGCTTGATCGCAGCCGTCGGACTGGCCCAGAATCTTGCCGCGCTAAGAGCGCTCGCCACGTACGGCATCCAGCAGGGACACATGACCTTGCACGCTCGAAGCGTCGCAACCTCGGCAGGCGTACAGGACGCCCAGTTCGAAGCCGTCGTCGAGAAACTCATCGAGTCCGGCGAAATCAAAGAGTGGAAGGCGAAGGAAATCGAGCGCGATTTGAGTCGTACCGTTTCCATGCCCGAACGGGCCGATTGCAGTTCCGCTTGCGGCAAGGTGATTCTGCTCGGTGAGCACGCGGTCGTCTACGGCAAACCCGCGATTGGGCTTCCCGTACCGCTGTCTGTCGAAGCGTCCGTACGCAAGGGCGGCGACCGCGTGAGGGTGCTCGTTTCCCAATGGGGCTTGGATCGGCAAGTGGATCCGGCGGCGACCGATGGCTTCGACGGCGCCGTCAACGCGATGCTCGAGTCGGTAGATTTGCGCGGGGCGGGCATGACCCTCGAGGTCAATCCGCACATACCGCGCAGCATGGGCTTGGGCGGTTCGGCCGCCCTTGCCGTCGCCGTGGCTCGCGACTTGAGTCGCGAGTTCGGTCTGTGTTTGGATGACGAGGCGGTCAACGGCCTTGCGTTTGAATGGGAAAAGATGTCCCACGGCACTCCGTCCGGAATTGACAATACCGTCTCGGTCGTGGGCAAGCCGATCGTTTTCGAAAACGACGGCAAGGCCGTCTTTCGTGAATTGTACCTGCCTGAACCCCTGCCGCTGGTGCTTGGCTTCACCTCACGGGCGGGCCTGACCGCTCGCGCGGTCGCACAGGTGCGCGCCGCCTGGAAGGCGAACCCGGCCCACATCGAAGCGCTGTTCGACCAGATCGCACAACTGACTCGATCTGGAGTCAAGGCGGTCGAGGCAGCGCGGTTCGATGAGTTGGGCCGACTCATGAACCTGTGTCACGGGTACTTGAACGCGCTCGGGGTCTCAACCCCGGATTTGGAGCAGCTTGTACAGATTGCCCGGGACAACGGCGCCGTCGGTGCAAAATTGACAGGCAGCGGGGGCGGTGGGTCCGTGGTTGCCCTTTGCCCCGGCACGCAGGACCGCGTCGCCGCCGCCATGGAAAATGCCGGTTACCAAAGCCTCAACTTGCACCCAACTCCTACCGGAAGCGTCTAGTGTCCTGTCCCATAAGTTTCTTGCATTTCAGAGTTCGCTCGGTGCGCCAATGCAAGGCGCGGCCCGCAGCCAATATCAAGCATATTGGCAAGGGTCGCAACGCCGCAGTGGCGCACCGAGCGAACTCCCGAAGGGCG